>JAAFIA010000126.1 GCA_013298545.1 Bacteroidota bacterium
TTACAAATGGTTGGGTTCGATGCGCTTGCCGTAACAGTTGGAGTTGGATTAACTGTAACGGTAACGTTTGCAGAACTTGTACAACCAAATGCGTTCGTACCAACAACAGTATATGTAGTCGTTGTGCTTGGAGAAACGGTAACTGTTGTTCCTGTCAATGCACCCGGATTCCATAAGTATGTTGTTGCGCCACTTCCAGTCAATGAAGAAGAGCCACCATTACAAATGGTTGGGTTCGATGCGCTTGCTGTAACAGTAGGAGTTGGATTAACTGTAACAGTTACGTTGGCAGTTCCAGTACACCCAAGTGCGTTCGTACCAACAACGGTATATGTAGTCGTTGTGCTTGGAGAAACGGTAACTGTTGTTCCTGTCAATGCACCCGGATTCCAGAGGTATGTTGTTGCGCCAGAAGCGGAGAGTGAACTTGAAGCACCATTGCAAAGTGAAGTAGGCAAAGCAGAGGCTGAAACAACAACTGGTCCTGGTTCGGTAATCGTAAATACTTGAGTAGCGGTGCACCCGTTTGCATCTGTTGCGGTACACGTATAAGTTGTTGCTGTAAGTCCGGTTGCAGTAACTGCTGTACCACCCGTTGGAGTCCAAGCGTATGTGATAGGTCCAATTCCGCCGCTAGTAGAAATAGTTGCAGCACCATCATTTCCACCATTGCAGGTAACATTTGTTTGCGAAAGTGCGGAAGCTGTTATTTGTGTACCCGCACCTTGGATTGCAAAATCATATAACGATTCATCGCAATCATTGTTATTGATATTGATAGTTGCCGTTCGAGTTCCTGTGGCCGATGGATCAAAAGTGATTACAAATGTGGTATTCCCACTTGGAGCAACCGTTCCAGCAGGAGCAGTAGTAACAGCGAAATCTGCGGCATTTGTTCCCGTGATTGTAACACCACTAATTGTTAAAGAAGATGTTCCTGTATTTTGAATGGTAAAAGTTCGAGCGATTGTTCCATTACAAACAGATTGTGTTCCAAAATCGGAGTGATCTGCTGTTGTGGGCGAATTGTCGCCATCAACAATTGTAACACTATTTCCTTGAACATCGATTTCTGAGGGAAGGCTGAACTGATCGGCACCAATATCAACAGGACAAGCTGCACCACGAGCCTGACAATCGAAATCTGATGAGGCAGCTGCAACAAATAAGCCAGCACCTTCAATACCAGGGTTAGAGCCAACAACAGCATGCAAATTTGTTGCAGAAACAAACGTAGCAGTTACGTTTGACGTATTGGCATCGCGACCAGTTTCTGTTTGCCAAGCAGCGAGTGTTGTACGACTTACACCAGCAGTTACGCCACCTGTAATACCAATCTGATACGTTCCAGGGCCAGCACCAGCAGCAATCAAGTCGTTGTAGTTTGAAACTAGACTGGTATAATTTCCTACTGTGGAAGAATAGCCAAGTGCAATTGTTGTAAAACGAACTGTGGCACCTGCATTTCCTAATTGTGTATTGGTAAAAATATTGTTACGAATATCAATTGGTGCAACTGTTGCTGAAGTAACGGATAAGCAAGCAGCCGTTTGCGAAGCAGCCGAAGCACCCGGTATCGTGCCTTGCATCGAAACGGTATTGTGATACACATTTGTTTGTGCAGTACCTCCACCTAGAACAATCCCACTTGAGAAATCGCCAGATGTACCATTTGCAGCAACACCTGAAATCATGTTATTGGCAATCAGGTTGGTTCCGGTAATTGTATTGCCAAGCCCGATACCTACTGCGGAATAGGTGGCAGATTGTGTAATAACTCCAATCGTATTGTTTGTGATTGTTACGTTTGACGCACCATCAGCAATACCTGTAGTTATCGAAGCAAAACCATTCACTGCACCAAAACCAACGTTAATAGCGACAGGATCTTGAGCCGTAGCAGCATTAACAATATTGCCAATCGTGTTTCCAGAGATTGTAACGTTGTTTGTAAAGGCCACATAAATACCACTTTGACCAATGGCTGAAGTACCAGTAGAAGTAAGGGTGTTTTGATTGATCGTTACATTCTGATTTTTTACAGCAGCACTAATACCAGAAGCATAAATTCCAAATTGACAAGCCCGAATATCGTTGTTTGTAAAGTTGATGTTGTTATTGAGCGTTCCCGCATTTCCGATTGTTGGACCACCCGCGCCAAGACCAACAATGGTTGTTGTTGGAGCATTACCAATAAGAATACAATTCTGAACGGTACAGTTGGTTACAGCGTCTCCACCAGCAGTTGTACCTAGCCATACAACTGCAGATGTTGCGGTTGCACTCGTATTGGTAATGGTGAGATTGCGTGTCGCAGCGACTAACGGACAAACGGAGTTTACAGTAGAAGTATTACTTCCATTGATGGTTACAAAATCGGCACCATTCAACATAATCATTCCAGTGGCAGAGGAACCCGTAATTGTAGCGGAGTTTCCTGTGGCAGGTTGAATCGTCAACGTATTTACTGCACTTGCTGTCGGATTAGCAAGGATGTTGATCGGGAATGTTTCGGAAGGATAGGTTGGATCAATCAAACTAAATACAACGGCACCACTTACACATGCGTTATTGTAGGCAGCAACAGCCGCTGTCAATGTTGGGAAGTTTCCAGTTACGCCAACAGTATATACACCCGATAATGTTGGGTTAATAGTGTAAACGTTTGGCGTAGTGGGTGGTGTCGTAATTGTATTGACATCAACACCTGTAAAACCAGCCGACGGATTTGACCCCAAGTGTATGATTGGAGCTACGTCTTGTGCTACAACATGATAGAATACTTGATCCGAAATAGCCAAGCCGCCCATATCTGCTGCAAGAATTGTAAATGTCCAAGTTCCATTTTGGGCTGTTCCGCTTGATAAAACACCAGCGTTAGAAAAATAAGGTCCGGCATTCTTACGGTAATACACACGCGGACGAAGTGTTCCCGATGTTGGAACTCCAGAAACGTCAACGATATTTACAGTAAATACTCTGTCTCCAGTAGAACAGGTAGCGACAAGTGGTGTATATGTAATTGTTGGTGAAAAAAGATCGACCGGAACACCATCGAATTCATCAGCTCCAATATCAGAAGCAATTGCACCACCATTTATAGATCCTGTTGGACCTGGTCGCGCATCATTGTCGTAATCGATGAGAACGGTTGCGATTGTTGAGCCACCACTTTCAAGGGAGGTAACGGTAGCTGCCGGAATATGTAAGAATCCCGCATTAGCCCCAACTAAGCTGATAAAAGTTGGATTTTCTGAAACAGAAAAATTATCGCGTGGACTCACACGTGTCTGGAATGCCGTGAGTGTTTGATCACTATTTGTTCCATCAAAATAAATCAAATTCGTTGCACTCGGAGTTCCCGCATAAAACGAGTTGTTGTTTGAGTTTGCAGCATAGGTAGTTAAGGTAGCGGTATTACGTCGGTACGCAACCGTAAAGCCACCACCGTTCGCCGTAGAAAGATTGACGACTAAATTATTTCTAAGATCAACTGTGGGAGTAGTTGAAACTGAAATACCAGTCGAACCAAATACCGCACCAATACTTGTTGCATTGATATAAATCGTATTGTAGAATGCATTGACTGTGGTACCACCAGTTACACTAATACCGTTTACTTGGTTACCGCCACTTGCAGCCGTAGCGCGCAAATCACCAATATAATTATTGGATAGTGTTACCAATGTTCCACCCGAAACTAAAATACCATTTACAGAACCCGTTGTCGAATTCGTCGTCAACAAATCATAGATTTTCGTTTTTGTTACAATCGTCCCAGCAGCATTTGCACCAGCAATAACCAGCCCGTTTACAGCCGCTGTACCCGTACTCGAAAGCGTATTGATTGTATTGTTTGTGAAAATAATGCCAGTAGATGAATTGGAGCATGTCAATCCAGTTACAGCACCACCCGTTCCAGTTGAACTCAAATTGTTGATGGTATTTCCACTTACTGTTATAGAGGTAGCCGCATTTGAAGTTCCGCCCATCGTAATGGCTGTAATGGCCCCTTGACCCGTGATGTTTGTAATCGTATTGTTGGAAAGACTTGAGATACCATTCCAATAAGTAAAATTCATTGTATTGATTGTTCCAGATACAGCAGTCCAGGCATTGAATGTATTACCTGTGATCGTTTTTGTAGAACCTGTTCCACCATCGGTATTGTTAAAGCCCGTAATTGTGGTTGTGCCAGCAACTGTGATATTCGAAAAATTATTGTTGATATAATTATTCGTTGTACCAGTCCCCGAAATGCTATTGGTCGTTGTGATCGTAACTGAACCAGAAGCTCCTCCTCGATTAAATGCAGTAACAATAGCGTTTCCACTAATCACAAGCGAACCTGCTGCAGGAATTGTGTACCCTTGATTAATGAAGAGCGTTGTTCCTGATGTATTTACGTTCAAATTTGTAAACGTATTATTACTAATCGTTTGGTTTAATGGTGTTCCCGTTCCGGTAATGTATGTATTAGTAGCAGTACTTAATGCCGAATAAATAATCCCACGAATGTCATTGCCCGAAATAGTAGTTGTGCATGTATTGGCTCCGCCTGTTGATGAAACACCAAGCAATGCACCTGAATTGGCAACTGAAAACGTAATCGCATTACCACTTGCGTTTCCAATTTGATTATTGCTCAATGAATTGGAGGTAACAATTGCACCTGTATTGGAAACCCCTGTAAAACCACCCGATGTAGCAGTTGATGTACAACCACGAATGATATTGCCATTCAATGTAAGTGTTCCCGGAGAAGAAGAATTTACAATACCAACAAGTGTACTCGCAGACGCAGCACCTGTAACTGCTGAGTTGAGAATTGTATTGTTGTTGATATTGATTGTGGCCGTTGCCAATGTAGTCATTCCCTGACTACGAATATTTTCAAATGTTCCAGAAGTAAAACCATTCGTCATCGTAACGGTATTACTATTGATTGAAGACGTAAATGTGCCTACTGGTGCAATTGTCGTATAATCTTTAAATATGCCTCTAAATGTTACTGCGGTTCCAGTAACCACTGCACTTGTAAGCGTATTGAAAGAAATATTATCACCAATTTGATGATTCATAAAAATACAATAGCTCGTTCCAGAGTTTGATATGTAACCACTCGCAGCAGCAGCTCCCCCCCAATTGGTAATTGTATTTCCTGTTAAGGTTGATGTTCCCCCAATATCGTTTCCAAAGTCTTGGAAAGCCGCAACACCAGAACCGATAAAAGCAATACCCATATTCACGTTCGTGATAATATTCCCGTAAACACGGTTATTGCTATTTGAACCCGAAGCAGAAGTAACATCAGCGGTAGTAGTTACTAATGCTGCTGTATGACGCGTGTTGCTATATATCCCCCAACTATTTGTATAAGTTCGATTCAACGAAATTGTATTTCCTGAAATTCCATTGAATTGTGCACCATCCGTAGCACTTGCATACAAGAGCGCAACCCCCCATTCAGTCATCGTATTGGTAGCCGGAGCAATGACAGTGTTGAGTGGATTTTCTTGCATCACAAATGCATTGATGCCAATATAATCGCCACCAATGATTTTAAAAATAGCATCATTCAAGGCTCCTACGGTATGCGCATTCGAAGCTGTAATCACGTTTGCATTACCTTGAATACCAATCGGGTTACTTGGTGTTCCCGTTGCGGTAATCACATAACCACCCGCAGGTGCAGTTTGTGGATTTCCAGCCACAACGTTGAGCGTTACCCCGCCAATGCCAACACCCACAGTATTTAAATCGGTGATCGCTAAAGCAAGTGTTGCATAATCACCTGGGATGTTTTTAGTCCCTGTTAACTGCGCATTCGCAGTAATCGTTGTCATTGAGGCTACTATAAAAAATAGCAGCTTAGACATTCGTTTCATTTTTTTCATGCGGATTTGTGGTGGAGTTGTTCAATGAATAACAGCATTTAATATCGGGCTAAATGCTTATTAAATGTTGGAACGCGAATTTCGTAAAAAATAATGATACCACGCATCCTGATAAGGATTATTTTACGTGAAATCTAGTGCTTTTTCAGGCTACTATAAAGAACAAAGGCTGTCCAATCTGGACAGCCTTTGTTCTTTAAAATCAAATCTCTTACTGCTTGGTTACGCGAACAACGCTAACCTCGTTGCCTGAAGTAATACGAACGAGGTACATACCACCTTCGTAAGTACTCAAATCAACTTGCTCAACAGAAGTTGTCATGGTGAATGACTGAACTTTTTGTCCGAGCGCATTCATGATTTCAACTTGAACAGGAGCAGTAGGTGCATAACCGAGATC
>JAAFIA010000127.1 GCA_013298545.1 Bacteroidota bacterium
TCGATAAATAATATTAAAATACACCCCAATGTTATTTTTTTGCCGCCGAACTTGGCAATTTAATAATTATGATTACATTTGTAGTGTTCTGCCGCCCGGCAGGACATATTAAGAAGGGCGACGCTTTTGGGGTTAAGCGTTGCCCTTCTGCTTTTTAATCACCGGAGGCTTTCGATTGACTTTGTTTTTGCGTTCGCCACACGATTTCGACATGTGATATTTGCTCATAAACCATTCTTGTACAGGAATTAATTCGGGCGTAAACGGTTGCCAACTGTATGTTTTACCAACTTCGGCCAATTGCAAGAGCAAATCTTCTGCTCGTGAAGAAAGACGATCGCGGTTAAATCCTTCTTTTTCAAATTCACGGAGTAAACGTAAGATGAGTCGATCACGTTCGTCAACATCACTTTTACGTGCGGTACGTTCGATGTGTTTTTGCAAACTGGTTACCAAAGGTTGTGCTTCGTCAAAACGTTCCAATTCAATCAAAGCCATGATGCGCAATACACGGGTCGAAATTTCCCAGCCCACTTTATCGCGAGAGAGTTCAAATTTTTTGCTGAGTTCGCTCGCGCACTCTTTGTAATTGCCGCGTTTGAAATCAATGCACGCACTAAAAAAACGGTATTTTGCAATGCGGAAATCGCCTTGCTGCGAACGCGTTGAACGCAACAACTCGGCACAAATTTCTGCCGCTTTTGCAACCTCGTTGTTGTGAAAATGTGCCTCGAATGCAAGTTGTCTATTGACGATGTAATCGCGGCTAACTTTTTCAATATTTTTTGCTGCGAGTTCGATATTTTGTAGCGCCGAATTATAATCGCCCAAGTAAATATCGGTTTCGGCAAGATTGTCGTAAGCAAAACCAAGCCTTACTTTTCGATAAACAGAAACGTTGTTGATGATAATACTCAGCAATTCGCGGCCCGCATCTTTTGCTTTGCGATAATCCTTGATGTGTTGAAAATAGGCCATCTCCATCAGTTTTAGGTAATACCCAACTGAAGCCGATTGTGTATTGGCATAATCATACGTCATAATCGCAATGCGATCTTCGAGAAAGACGCGAAGTTTTTCGGCACTCGCTTTTCCTTGAAAATTGGAAAGCGAAATCATGTTGTAATAATTATCCGTTGCGTTGTTAAATGCCTTATTGCATTTTTCGTAATGATCGATTTCTTTGTTGTATTCGTTGATGACTTTATTTCCTTCGCGCCATCCGATCATCCATTTGCTGTATGTTAGGCTTTCCAGAAGGAGTGGATACTGTTCATATTTTTTAGATGTTTGTATGATCTCTTGAAGCATATCCAATGCAACCGTATCGCGCAAACTTGTAAATCGGATAATTTGAAAAAGCGTTGCTCTTTTTTTAAGTCTGACAAAAATGGGATGAACTTCGTCTTGATAATCGCGGCGATTGGTATTGATGTCGATGATGAGTGAGTCGAGTACTTTACTATACAGACGCGTTTTCAATTTTTCAATTCGGCTATCGCGGTTAACGCCATAAATGAGTAATGAACATTCCTGAATGGTTGGTGGAGTTTTCTTTTTCGCAAGAATATGTGCCGCTAAATCCCACATCTTCGTATGCGTTTCATTGCGCGAAGAAAACGACGTGAGGAATTTACGAAGCACTTTAATTTGCTGCGGATTCAAGGAATGTAATAGTGAATGTAATTTTTCCATTTAGGGTTGTCCGGAACTTTCGGAGGCGAATTTAAACGAACGTCCAAGAATAAAAAAAAACGACCTGTTTTCCCAATTTTTAGGCTGTTATTTTGTGCCATCAAATTGAACTAAACAATTTAACGGAGGAACAAAAAAATGAAAACCATCTTTACAAAAATTCTTGCTATCGGTTTGTTATCGATTTTAACATTCGATTTATCAGCCAAAGCTACAACGAATAAGTTCAACCCAAATCCTAATTTCGACAAACATGTAAATGCATGTGGTGTAAATGAAGGTCAGATTGTCGAATACTTCGCAAAATTCGATATTCAAGTAGTGCAAATCATCAGCATTACTGGAAGTTGCGACTCGAAAGTTCGCTCTGTATCGGGCAAATGGTACATTGTTCATGTTTTAGATGGACAGATTGTAGGTCACGACGACATTCCGCTTTAAATCGTTCAATCTCCCAAATGAAATAAATCGAATGTCTTCATGAAACCTAAAACCTGAATTAAAAAAATTGTAATAAAAACTCCATATTCCTATATATCAGTGCATAAAATATCGGTTACTTTCCTATAAAGTGCACTGAAGTGAATTAAAACGAATGTCCGAATCCCCCCTTTTTCGACTGCGAAATTGGGGGGATTTCATCTTCCTTTGAAATATACAAAGCCCCCATAAGAAAGGAAATCGAAAAATGAACAATGCCTATTTTCCAGAAGATTTTCAGGATTCGCACACTGCAACAATCAGTACCGTGTGGCACATTGATATTGATAGTGCTGAACATCATGAAGCCCGACGTTTACTTAAAGAAACCGGACTCTGTAAACATTACGCTGCTTTTCAATCGGTATCAGCAGCACTAAAACACCTCGAACATTCACTCGTTAAACCCGATTTGGTGTTTCTCGAACTTTTTCTTCCATACCAAGGCGGTATCGCTTTTGTTGAAGCCATTCAAGCAAGGGCAGAACTTCTTCACACAAAAATCATCATTCTTACTTCTTGGATTAATCTGAATCCACTACTATTGCATCAAGCAAATGCCTATCCGCAAGTCATTGGTTTCCTTGAGAAGCCATTGAATATGCAAAACCTAAACAACATCCTCTATCCATCAAACGAATATCAGAGCAACATGACCTACTAAAACTTACTAACCCAAATCCCCCTACACATCATGAATCGACTACATTTACGCCTCTTCTGGGAAGGGTCGTGGGACGTTTCCGATAACCGGACGCCTCAGAGCATTCCCAAAACTGCAGGAATTTATATGATTACGGCCATTCACTCGAATGGCAACCCTGCGCTTGCCGAAAAATCAGAAGTTATTTATATCGGCGAATCCGATAACTTATACCTCGCCTTATCACAGTGTAAACTTTGGTCGCGCTGGCAAAAACTTTCAAAAGGAAAATCACTGCGGCTAACCATTGCCAAAACAGATCATCTGGAATGCCGCAGAACAATTGCTGCCGTTCTCGCATTTCAAAACAAACCCAAAGCTAATAGCCGTTTCGTCAATATCTCGATGTTTCGCTATGTGCATGTTGATGTGATGAATTTTGGACAGAGTTTCCCGCTGCTCAACATGTACAACGAAACCGATTATTCAACACATTCGTTATCGGCACACGCCTAGCATATCGCGGCTTTTTTTACCTTCGTGGCAAAGCTGAAACGCTATGCCTTATTTTCTTTTTCAATACACGCCACATCGTCCAGATTTTCCGAATCACCTTTCGGAATCAGAAGAAGTTGCCTTGAAAGCACATTTCGATTACCTCGTACAGCTTCGCGATCAGAAAAAATTATTTCTTGCCGGACCACTCGAAGATGCTTCGTTGGGTATTGCCATCCTGCAATGCGAAGATCTTGCTGAAGCACAAGCCATAGCAGTTGCCGATCCGATGGTCATGGCCACGTATTTTTCGGTCAACGTTAAAAGCTGGCGTCTTTCCATTCATCAACCTTTCCTTACCTAAAACGATCCCCTTCTCATTGCGATACACATCGAATTATGGCTAAAACACAATTTACATTCCGCGAAAAACTTCGTTACCGTTTCGAAAACACCCTTTCTAAAGGCCCAATTGCCATCATTGCATGGCTTGGAGTCATTTCGGCCCTCATTGTCATCATCGCAGCAACGATTTTGATGCTAACCGGAATTAATCCAACCGATAGCGAACTCTCCTACCCCGAAGCGCTTTGGCAATCGCTCATGCGGGCCATGGATGCCGGAACCGTGGCTGGCGACATGACTTGGCCAGTTCGCATCATCATGTTTTGTGTTACCCTTGGCGGCATCTTCATCATCGGTTCATTAATCGGTACGCTCACATCTGCGCTCGAATCGAGTATCGACAACATGCGCAAAGGGCGTTCGCGTGTCATCGAAAGCAACCATACACTCATTCTTGGCTGGTCGCCCAAAATTTTCACCATCATTTCCGAATTGCTCATCGCCAACGCCAATCAAAAAAAAGCACGTATCGTCATTCTAGCCGACCGCGAAAAAGTAGATATGGAAGATGAGATCAACGCGAAATTCCCCGATACTAAAACCACAAAAATTATTTGCCGCTCTGGAAGTCCACTCGATTTGAATGATCTTGAAGTGGTCAATCCCAACGAAGCGCGCTCCGTCATCATCATTTCTCCTGAAGAAGTGAACAACCCCGATACGTTTGTCATCAAATCCATTCTTGCACTCACCAATAACCCCAATCGTCGCAAAGATCGTTTTCACATTGTTGCCGAATTGCGCGATGAGGAAAATCTGGAAGCAGCCGAACTCGTTAGCAACAATGGCGAAGCTTCGCTGGTATTATCATCCGATCTCATTGCGCGCGTTACTGCGCAAACCTGCCGCCAGTCTGGATTGAGCGTTGTTTATACCGAATTGCTCGACTTTGATGGTGCTGAAATTTATTTCAAGAAAGAAAAAGCACTCACCGGAAAAACATACAAGTACGCCACCAATTCTTATGAAGACTCGGCCATCATCGGCATCATGCGCAAAGACGAATCCGTTATCCTCAATCCGCAAATGGATACCGTACTCGAAGATGGCGATACGTTGATTGCGATTTCGGAAGATGATGATACCATTATTCTATCGCAACGCACACCGCCAGCGCCCGATAAAGATGCTATTCGACACGATGTGATTTCGCCAACCGGAAAAGAACGCACACTCATGCTCGGCTGGAATGAAAAAGGAGCAGCGATCGTACGCGAACTCGATAATTATGTAGAAGCTGGTTCTGAAGTGCTCGTTATTTGCAACGATGAACGCATCGAGCCTGTGGTTGCGGCATTGAGTCTTGAATTAAAAAAACAAGATATCCGTTTTGTCAAAGGAAAAACTACCGAACGCGCTGTCATCGACGCACATCACGTAACCGAATTTGATCATGTTATTTTACTCTGCGCACAAGACATGGATATTCAGGAAGCCGATGCCGAAGTCTTGATTTCGTTGCTCCATCTGCGCAACATTGCCGACACTACTGGAAAAGATTTTGCGATCGTGAGCGAAATGCGCGACATCCGCAACCGCGCATTGGCCGATGTTGCCAAAGCAGACGATTTTATTGTGAGCGATAAATTGGTGAGCTTAATGATGTCGCAACTTGCCGAAAACAAACACCTCGAAAAAGTATTTCACTATTTATTTTCGGCAAATGGTGCAGAAGTTTACCTCAAACCCATTGCCGATTATGTGCGTACCGGACGACAAATGAATTTTTACACTTTACTCGAAGCAGCTGCCGAACGTGGCGAAACGGCTATCGGTTACCGCATTGCTTCGCAAAAAGAGCAAGCCGATAAAGCGTATGGTGTTGTTGTGAATCCTAAAAAATCGGCCAGTGTTTCGTTTAGCGACGAAGACAAAATTATTGTCTTAGCAACGGCTTAAAATGTAAGTAGCAAATCGAGCAGGAACTTAGAGCCTGTTTAAAATTTGTTTTTGAGAATTGTTATGATGGCTTTTTGTGCCAGACGAGGCGCGTTTTGAAGGCCATAGCAGCGCGCCTACGGTCAAAAA
>JAAFIA010000128.1 GCA_013298545.1 Bacteroidota bacterium
CCAAAATATGACGAATAGTAATACCGAAACAACAACGGGCATTCCAAGTCCACCTTTTCTGACAATAGCGCCGAGTGGTGCACCAACGAAAAACATGATGAGGCAAGCTACGGCAAGTGTGTATTTGCGCCAGTATTCGATTTCATAACGCAAGATCATTTTGTTTTCGGATTCAATTTCGGTGATTTTTGAATCGGCAGCGGCTTGGCAATTTCGGGCGGCATTGAGTGCCATTTCGTACAGGCGGATGCGTTCATCTTTATTGAACTCTGTCATGAAATCGCCCGATTTAGCAGGTGTTTTCAGGCTATCGTGTAGTTTCCAATAATCGCGGGAACGGCCAAAATAAGCATTGCGCATGGCGGGAAAGAACTCCAGGCGGTCGTTCAAAATTTCTTCACGCATGGTATCAATCTGTGCGAGGAGCTGCTGGCCGTTGAGCATTTGGTGATTTTCCTTGAAAATATCTTGATCGGCGCGGATCATTTTAAATCCTTCGAGGTTGAGGCGTACCGTTTGTTCTTTGAATTGTGTGCGCATGAATGGGCGTGTGAGGGCCGCATTCTGCTGGTTGGTCATTTCGGTATAACTATTTCCGTTTTGCAGTTCGATGATGAGGTATGTTTGATCAGGGGTGGTGTACATTTCACCTTTTTCGGCAATGGTCAGTGAGGTGTTGCCCAGTTGATCGGTGTGGTCATAAATCATCACACCTGTCAACGAGCGTTGGTCTTTACTGATTTTGCGGATGCGAATGCTGTACCCGTCAATCTCGTTATAAAAAACCCCATCCTTGAGATTCAATGCGGGTTTTTGCTGACGAATATCAAAAAGGGTTGAAATCATTTTCAAATTTGTTTTCGGAAGCAGGTTGTTTGAAAACAAATACGCCCCAGCTGTAACGAAAACGATAAAAATAATGAGTGGCAACATGATGCGGTAAAGCGATAGCCCAGAAGATTTTAGGGCAGCTAATTCATAATGCTCCGCCAAATTACCAAAGGTCATGAGCGATGAAAGCAGAACAGCCATCGGCAAAGCGAGTGGAACAGTTGAAAGCGCAGAATACGCAAAAAGCTCGGCAACAACAGATGAATCTAATCCTTTACCAACCAGTTCGTCCACCCATTTCCATAAAAATTGCATAAAAAGGATGAAGATCGAGATGAACAGGGTCATCACGAACGGCGGGATGTATGATTTTATAATAAAACGGTGTAGCGTTTTCAAGCGCCGTAAAGATAGCTATTCTACTCGCTTGGTCGTTGGTACTTGGAAGGCGAATTAATCCAAAAGGTTGTGAAATTACCCACGCAATTTATCGAGCAAATCGTTCAATTGCCGGATTTCGTTTTCGTCGAGTGTATTTAGTTTCGTTTCGTAAGCTTCGTCCATAAAATCAAGTGACTTGAGTAAGTCAAGTCCTTTTTGCGTAATGACCACATCGACATTGCGGCGATCGTCGTCATTGGTATGGCGCTCGATCAATCCTTTCACGCGTAGTTTTTCAACAATCCGAGAGGCATCCGACATTTTGTCGAGCATGCGTGTACGGATAAATTTAATGGTCGCCGGTTTGGGTAGGTTTCCGCGAAGAATGCGCAAAATATTATACTGTTGCGCGGTAATATCAAACGGCTTAAATATGATGCTTTGATCAGCTAAAAGCCAGTTGTTGGTATAAAGGATATTGACAAACGCTTTGTGGTAATCGTTACGGAAGTTTTTTTGAGAAATCTCGTTTTCAAGACGCATATAAAAAAAATTAGGGCCTTCAAATGTAGGCCCTAATTTTTTCAGTAACAAGAAAAAATTAATTCTTCTTCAATTCAAATTCGCACATGATTTCAACAACTTCGTCAACGGCTTTGCCACCGTCTTTCAAATCAGCATTCCAGCTTACGCCATAATCGGTGCGATTTACTTTGCCACGGATAGACCAGCCAGCTTTGGTATTACCATAAGGATCAGCTTTTGTTCCGTTGTACACACCTTCAAATGTTACTTCTTTGGTAACACCTTTCATCGTGAGGTTTCCTTTGATGATGTAGATGTTTCCTTTTGTTTTTTTGAATGAAGTGCTTTTAAAGGTGATGGTTGGATTCTTTTCAGCCGCAAAGAAATCGTCTGCTAATAAGTGCTTGTCGCGACCTTCATTTCCGGTGTTGATTGATTTGGTTTGGATGGTGATTTCTACCTGAGCGTCAGAAAAATCTTCTTTTGAAGAAGTCATTTTTACATCGTATTCAGAAAACCAACCCATTGTTTTTCCGATGGTTAAGTGGGTGGCTGCAAACATAATGCTGCTATGTGAGTTATCACCAGACCAGTTTGTTTGTGCGAAGCTGGCCAGCGAAAATACTGCAGCAGCGAGAGAGAGGATAATTTTTTTCATAGTGGTTGTTTTTTGGATGTTGCAAATATATGTATATACATTTAATGTAGCTACACAAAATGTGAAAAATATTATCATTACCCCATTTTTTAAGCTCTTAACCAACGTTGCATCGCCGGAAAAGCTGTTGCATGAAGCTCCTGTGCCTTCTTCGGAGAATAGGTCAGTTCCATCCATTCCAACAAAGGCAGTCCGATGTACGTTCCGGCATTGAAATTTTCGATAAACATGCTCGAGGCTCCTTTGTAACCAGCGGGATGAAAAACATGGTCAATAGAAATAGCAAGATGTTTTGCTGCGGCAAACGACCAACAAATGGCGGCGATCTCATCGCCCATATCAGGCCCGCTATCGATATGAAGCAAATGCCGCTCCGTACTTTTCTTCACCGCGAGATGGCCCGCTTCGTGCAAAAGATCGCCCGGATAAAGCAACTTGGAACGATCAATACAGATTGTACCATGTTGTATCTGAATACCCGGGACAAATGTATCCTGCGGTAACGCGCACATTTTGACTTCAATCCCAATGGCTTGTATAAATGCGATGATTGTGTTGAATGAATTTTCCCATGCCTGTTGGTCTTCGGGATAGATCTTTGCTTGATTGGCGAGAACCATAGTGCGGTACATCTTGTTGCTGTAAAGATCAAAAAAAAACAGCCAGTGTACCGAGGTGCACTGGCTGTTTTTAAATTGGTTAAGACTTAGTCTTGCTTAACTACGCGATGTACAAACTGTTGACCGTTTGCTGTAACGCGGAGGTAGTAAATACCATTAGCGTGTGTGCTCATGTCAATTTGTTTTACAAAGCCAGTCTTCACATCAGAAGCCTGTTCGCTGTAAACGAGTTGTCCGGTGATGGTAACAACATCAATTACAATGTCGCCCATGTTGCCATTGATCGTGAGCATGAAAGAACCGTTGTTTGGATTCGGGAATACATTCATTCCAGCAGTTCCATAAGATTCTTCGATACCTACGCAAGGATCAACAATGATGATGTCTGTAACGATTCCTTCACAACCAGCACTATCTGTGTAGGTGTAAGTAATAGTATGTGTACCAACACCAGCAACAGCAGGGTTGAACGTGTTAACATTCACACCAGGGCCTGTAAAGGTACCACCATTAGGAGCACCACTCAACGTCAACGCAGCATCTGTTGTACAGATCGAATCTTGAGCAATGGAGAAGGTTACAACTGGAGGAGCATTCAATACAGCTGTGATTGAATCGGTTGAAGAACAACCTGTAAGGCTGTCTGTAATCGTCAAGCCGTAAACACCACCTGGAGCAGTAATTGTTGATGAAACAGTGGTTGGGCCATTTGTCCAATTGTAGTTGTAAGGACCAGCAGGGCCGTTCAATACCATGCTGTTTGCACAATCCGTTGTATCAGCACCTAAAGTAAATACAGGAGATGCGTTTACAGTAAGCATGATCGAATCGTTGCTAACGCAACCCGTCAACGAATCAGTTACAGTTACATTATAAGTACCCGAGGTATTTGTTGTAAATGTAGCATTGGTTGAAGCATCTTGCCAGAGGTAATCAAATGGTCCAGCAGGAGCATTGAGTGTGATTGGTCCATTGTTAGAACAGAAGGTCGAATCATTACCCAAAGCAACAATTGGATTGGCATTAACAGTAATCATGATGCTGTCTGACGCAAAGCAACCAGTAGCCGTATCAGTAGCCATAACATAATAGTTGCCTGTTGTGTTGGTACTAAGTGTTGCGTTTGTTGTCGAATCATTCCAGAAGTAAGTGTAACCACCAACAGGTGCCGACAATACAATTGGACCATTGCTTGCGCAGAATACGGTATCAAGGCCAAGAGCAACTGGAGGATTTGGATTCACCATAAACAAGGCTGTATCCATATCAGCGCAACCTGTCAACGAATCGGTAACCATCAGCGTAACTGTTGCTGCTGCTCCAATTGTCAAACTTACGTTAGTGGTATTGTCTTGCCAGAGGTAGTCAAAAGCACCAGATGGGCCTGTAAATGTTGCTAAGTTGCCATTACAAACAGCAATGTCAGAACCAAGCGTAAATACAGGAAGTGGATTCACACCAACTAAAACAGTATCAGTTCCAGCACAGCCCGTAACCGAGTCAGTCGTTAAGACGTGGTAAGTACCGATTGCGTTTACGGTAAATGTTTGGTTGGTTGAATTGTCTTGCCAGAGGTATGTATTTGGACCAGCAATACCATCAAGAATCAAATTCGCGCCAGCACAGATTGCAGTGTCAGCTCCGAAGTTTGGTGTTGGTGTTGGATTGACAAGAACAAAAACAGAGTCTGCTGCCGAACATCCGCTTACCGTATCAGTAACCGTCAATACATAGTATCCAGAAGTCGTTGTTACTGCTGTTGTTGTGCTGGCGTTTGGTGTGTTTGTAGCACTTGGACCAGACCAGTTGTACGTTAACTGTGCAGTATTGCGGATAAAGTATGTATTCGGACGTTGCGTTGAGGTGAGTCCAGTTGGAGTTGAAGAACACAGCGTAGCATTGTTGTCGTTGTTTGTGTAGAGCACAGACGTAAACGGAGTAATGGAATGACGCATCGTTACGTTTTGTGTAAACTCAAATGTAAACGCGCTCAAGTCATTGTTGAAGCAAGTTTCTACAATGATGTTTGAGTTACCATCCCAATAGAACGGAGTTTGGAAATTGATGGTGTACAGACCAAACGTCAAACGTTGGTTGGCAGCAGTATAAACTGTTGTCATACCGGATTGATAAGTGGTCATGCTTGTGATGCCTGTATTCTTCATCGCTACCGTGAAGTTGCGAAGTGTATCATCCGAAGCATTCAAATTTTGAATTTGATAAGACAAACCACCAAGGTAACCAGCGGTGAGACCAGCCGCTTGTAACTCAGAAGCGAGGTAAAGCATTTGGTGCTTAGAACCTTCATAATAGTTACCCAATGGGCAAGGGTAGCTAGATATAGAGTTCAACGTATTGCCATTTGTTATAAGTGCAGATGGGTTACTGAGACCCGGAGTCAATGTAACAGTAGTCCCCGAACAAACCGTGTCGTTGTTAACAGCAGGATTGAGAAGTGGAGTTGGGTTTACCATTAAGCTAACGGTGTCTGTAATCTGACAACCACTATTCGCATCTAAAGCGGTAACAATATAATTGATGTTGTTGTTATGCCCGCTATAAACAGAGTCTCCAGTAGTTGTATTCAAGCCCGTTGCAGGTGCCCAAGTATAAGCATAACCTGCATTTGTGCTCG
>JAAFIA010000129.1 GCA_013298545.1 Bacteroidota bacterium
CAACTTGCGCCAGCGCCATGCATCGAATCAGGATTAACGATATAAGGTGCAATGACCAACGAAACAATCGACATCAATTTGATCAGGATGTTCATCGAAGGGCCTGATGTGTCTTTGAATGGATCACCAACAGTATCGCCCGTTACAGATGCTTTGTGTGGTTCAGATTTTTTGAAGAATTTCTCGCCATTGATAACAACACCTTTTTCAAATGATTTTTTCGCATTGTCCCAAGCGCCACCAGCATTGTTTTGGAAAATACCCATGAGTACACCAGAAACAGTAACACCGGCAAGCAAACCACCAAGCATTTCGGCAGAAGAAGCGTTATCAAAAACACCTTTGAAACCAAATCCGATGATGATTGGTGTGAGCAAAGCAATGGCGCCCGGCATCAACATTTCGCGGATAGATGCTTTGGTCGAAATCTCAACGCATTTTTCGTATTCGGGTTTTGCTTTGTATTCCATGATACCCGGAATTTCGCGGAACTGACGGCGTACTTCGTTTACCATATCCATCGCCGCACGTCCAACAGCAGCAATTGCAAGGGCCGAGAAAATAAATGGAATCATCGCACCTACAAAAAGCATAGCCAAAACAGGTGCTTTGAAAATGTCGATTGCGCCAATTCCAGAAACGCCTACAAAAGCTGCAAAAAGAGCGAGGGAAGTGAGGGCCGCAGATGCAATCGCAAATCCTTTTCCGGTAGCCGCAGTCGTATTCCCAACAGCGTCGAGGTTGTCTGTACGTTCGCGCACTTCGGGAGGAAGTTGGCTCATTTCGGCAATACCACCAGCATTATCGGCAATTGGACCAAATGCGTCGATCGCCAATTGCATGGCTGTTGTAGCCATCATACCCGCAGCAGCAATAGAAACACCATAAAGACCAGCAAATGCATAAGAAGCCATGATACCTGCAGCCAAGACCAAAATTGGCATGACGGTAGATTTCATACCTACGGCCAAACCGCCAATGATATTGGTTGCGTGGCCTGTTGCCGATTGTTGAATGATCGAGTTGACCGGTTTTTTGCCCATTGCGGTATAATATTCGGTGATGATAGACATCAATGCACCAACAACTAAACCGATGAGAATAGCCCAGAATACATCCATGCTTGTAAAATCATAACCACGCATGGTCATTTCAGCAGGCATCATCCATTTTACAAGGAAGAAGGATGCAACAACGGTAAGAATAATGGAAGACCAGTTGCCTAAATTGAGTGCATTTTGAACGTTCGATGTTTCCGATTTGATGCGTACGAAAAATGTACCCATAATCGAGAACACAATACCGAGACCAGCAATGACCATCGGAAGGAGAATAGGAGCAAGGCCACCGAATTTATCATCGGTTTCATTAATTTCTTGACCCAAAACCATCGTAGCTAAAATTGTTGCCACATAAGAACCGAACAAATCGGCACCCATACCGGCAACGTCGCCTACGTTATCGCCTACGTTATCGGCAATGGTAGCAGGGTTGCGTACATCGTCTTCAGGAATACCAGCTTCAACTTTACCAACGAGGTCGGCACCAACGTCAGCAGCTTTGGTATAAATACCACCACCCACACGTGCAAAAAGGGCAATTGATTCTGCACCGAGTGAGAAACCAGTTAATACTTCGATCGCACGTTTTAAACCTTCGCGAGTCAATGACATATCATCTTTAGCAAACATGGCATAAAACACAATGAACAATGCACCAAGTCCAAATACGGCAAGACCAGCTACACCGAGACCCATAACCGTACCGCCAGTAAACGAAACTTTGAGCGCTTGTGCGAGGGACGTGCGCGCAGCTTGTGTGGTACGAACGTTGGCGCGGGTAGCGATTTTCATACCGATATAACCGGCAGTAGCTGAAAACACAGCACCAATAATAAAGGCAACAGCAATAAGCCAGTGCGAATGGATTTTAACGCCATTTACTTCATGTACTGTTCCGCTCCACGCAAGTAGGGCAGCAGCTACAACAACAAAGTAGCTCAATACTTTCCATTCGGCTTTGAGGAAGGCCATTGCACCTTTGGCAATATACCCTGCGAGTTCCTGCATGTTTTGATCGCCAGCATCTTGCTTAGAGACCCAGGCAGCTTTGATCGCCATAACAATTAGGCCAAGGATGCCTAAAGCAGGGACGAGAAAAACGATATAGTCGTTCATACTTGTATTGGTTTATTTATCAGATATTTAGGTGTTTTCCCGAAACGGGGCGCAAACATACGAAAGAATTTCCAAATTGGGAAAAATCAAAGGGCCATTAGCATCAAGAATTTCTAGATACCAATGGCCCTTAGCAGGGTTAAAAACGGTTAGGAAAAGATCATAATGCCACCCAAAGTTAGAGCAGACAAGCCAAGAGTTGCCCAAAAGACATAAATCTGCAAGCTTTGAACAGAATCGAGGGGCGGGAAAAGTATGGGTTTTAGTTTACGCAGGGTTTCCATTTGATGTCAATACAATGATTTGGAGTAATTCAACTTGGGCGTTTAACGCAATTATCAAAAAATGGTTGCGCTAGTTTTTCAACAATGCAAATCACGGCTTATTAGATTATCTGATCTTGATGAAAATATCATTTCATGATTATCTGTATGGTATAAAAGCAGGTCTTCGTTTTTCCATGTTTTTAATGATTCGTAAACCGATTCTTTGTATGAGTGCTTCGACTCTCTTTCCTAAAATGAACAAAATTGCTTGTCCGATTTTACTGATTTACACCTAAAATCAAGCATAAAAAAACCTGCTCCGAAACGAAGCAGGTTTTTAAAAAAGAGGATGTCAATTAATGTTGAATGGAAATTTGCTGATGCGATACTTCGGTCAGGTTATTTGTGAAACGAACGATGTAAATACCTGTTGCTAAATTTGACGTATTGATTTCTTGTAACCCACTGGTGATTTGTTGTACAAAAACAAGTTCACCCAATTGATTATAGATTTCTACCACACCATTGCTGTTGGCTTGTAGGTTGAAAATACCATTGTTCGGATTTGGATATACACGTATTGCTGTGAGGCTTGAATTCATGATTCCACTACATACATCCACCCAAATACTATCCATTCCAAACGCATTACAACCGTTCGAGTCAACGTAAGTATAATTGATTTGATTCCAACCGATATTGGCAGCACTTGCATCAAAAGTATTTCCAAGTACGCCCGGTCCCGTAAATGTGCCACCTGCCGGACTAGCATTTAATGTAATCGTAGCATCGGTAGAACAAAGTGTGTCGGAAGAAACACTAAATGTTACAACAGGTTGATTGAAGATGGTAATTAAAACACTATCCACTTGCGAACAGCCATTAGAATCCGTTACGATGACATCGTACATGCCAGAAGTAGAAACAACAAGCGTTTGTGCATTGGAACTGTCGTTCCAGAGATAAGAACTTCCGGCATTTCCAGCGTCGAGCAGAATGGTACCGCCACATTGCGTTTGTGGATTACCCAATTCAACAGTTGGTGGCGTATTGATGGTAATCATTGCCGAATCGCTATTGGTACAGCCGTTTGAATCAATCACGGTAACATAATAGAAACCGGAATTGCTTACTGCAAATGTTTGTGCACTCGAATTATCATTCCAGAGATAAACACTTCCGGGATTTCCAGCATCAAGAACAATTGGAGCACAGCTTGATTGATCTACCAAGTTAAGGGTTGGAACTTGTCCGATGGTAACATTGATGGTATCTGAAGAAGAACATCCATTGGTGTCCGTTACCATAACATACGCCAACGTCGAAGAAGTTACCGTTAATGTTTGTGCGGATGAACTATCATGCCACAGATACATGCTGCCACCATTTTGTGCATCAAGCATTACAGCTTGTCCGCAGTTGGAAATATCAGCACCTAAATTCACAATGGGATTTTGGTTCACGACAACACTTACCGGATTGCTAGTCGATAGACATCCATTTTGATCGGTAGCCGTTGCAGTATAGGTTGTTGATGAACTTGGTGCAACCATTGGCGAACCAGTGAGGTTACCCGGCATCCATGTATAGGTTGCTGAACCAGTACCGCCAGTACTTATAGCACTGAGTTGCACACTATCGCCATCGCAAATTGTTGAAAGACTTGCTTGTGCCACCGTGATTAATGCATTCGGCTGTGTTACTGAAACCGTGGCTGATTGTGAGCAACCATTGTTATCGGTAATCAAACAACTATATGTTCCAGCATTCAATCCTATGGCCGTAGCCGCATTTCCACCGCTTGGCGACCAAGCGTATGTGAATGGACCATTACCACTTACGGCTACTGTTGCCGATCCGTTGGTATTTCCAAAGCAAAGTGGTGCAACAGAACTTGTATTGGTAACTACGGGCAATGCATTTACACTAACTGTAATACCAACAGCAGCAGAGTCAGAACAACCATTCAAATTTGTTTTAATCATGTTGTAAACACCCGCGGTTGTTGCGGTATAGGTATTTGTATTCGCTCCAACAATAACAACACCATTGCGATACCATTGGTTTGTTCCACCAGAACTTCCGGTCAATAATGTACTTCCACCAGCACAGAATGAACTATTTCCACTAAGTGTAACAATTGGAAGTGGATTTACAGTAACGGTGAGCGTTCGTGTAGCAATACATCCATTCGCATCTGTACCCGTAATGGTATAAGTCGTTGTTGTAACAGGAGTCAGCGTTTGGCTTGCGCCTACTAAACTGCCCGGCATCCAAACATAATTAACTGATCCTGTTCCTCCTGTGTGTGAAACAGTAGCATTGGTGCTTGCTCCAACACAGATGACAGTTGGTGTAAGCGTGGTCGATAAGGCAAGTAAATTCGGCTGTGTGATGGTCATGTTAATTTGCGTAACACAACCATTTGCATCGGTAACTGTGCAAGTCCAAACACCTGCGGTAAGACCACTAACAGATGGTGTTCCGTCGCCAGTTGGGTTACCTGGCGTCCAATTGTAATTGTAGTTTGGCGTACCACCGATTACAAGAATTGATGCTGCGCCGTTTGAGCCTCCGTTACAAGAAATGTTGGTTTGTGATACTGGAGAAACAACAAGTGCAGGAGCTTGTGTAATGTTGAATGTACGAGTAGCCGTACAACCGTTTGCATCGGTAACGGTGCAGGTCCAAGTACCAGCAGTTAATCCGGTTACTGAAGCCGTTCCATCACCTGTTGGATTTCCTGGAGTCCAGTTGTAACTGTATGTACCTGTACCACCTGAAACAGAAACCGAAGCCGCACCATTAAACCCACCAAAACAAGAAACGTTTGTTTGTGAAAGCGCATTGGCAACCAGTACTGGTGGTTGTGTAATGTTGAATGTCGCTATTGCAGTACAGCCATTTGCATCCGTAACGGTACATGTCCAAGTTCCGGCAGTAAGTCCGGTAACTGCAATTGTACCATCACCTGTTGGATTTCCAGGTGTCCAGTTGTAGGTATAAGGAGCTAATCCACCAGTAGCCGGATTGACCGAAGCTGCGCCATTTGAACCACCAAAGCATGAAACATTTGTTTGAGCAGCAGCAGTAAGTGAAGGTCCAGCAGTAGTTGTAACGTTTACCGTACGTGTGATCGAGCAGGTATACGCATC
>JAAFIA010000013.1:0-55255 GCA_013298545.1 Bacteroidota bacterium
TCGCACAATTCGTGGACCTCTCCCCGCAGATGCTAGCGGCGTAGGTTATTGTTACATTTCCTTCGCGTTCTTTGCGATTGCTTTGCGCCCTTCGCGGTTATTTTTTTTGGGGAACACTCCCTTCGCATGCTTTGCAGTAAATTTTTTTTTGGTGCGTTACGTAAAAAGATGTAACAAAAATCTAGCTACTTCGATGCGAAGTGGGTATTTATTCTAGCCTCGATTGAGCCAAAGGAGCGCGCGGCGTTTTCTGGAATGTGTTTGTGCGAAAATTAATTGTGTTGGCAAAGACGCGGCGAAAGCGGGTGCCAAGGTACTTTGAGGCGCTACACAATCGCTCCTTAACAATATAGTTGATATATCAACTAAAGTTTAGCGTAAAGTTGGAATGGTATGAAGCAAGCGTTCAATAACCCAATCTGTTTCTTCGATGGTGTTGTTTTTTCCCCACGAGAGGCGAATGGTGGCGTAGGCTTCGCTCTCGCTCAAACCCATAGCGCGTAAGACGTGCGAGGGTTCGGGATGTGCCGATGTACAGGCCGATCCGGCAGCGATACCAATTTGTGGAAGTTTGGCCATGAGTTTATCGGCTTGTATGCCCAAAAAGGTTAGGCTCGATGTATTAGGCAACCGGTTTTTTACACTGCCGTTGATGAAGGTTTGGGGCAATTCGGTTACGCGGTGTTCGAGGCGTGTGCGGAGCGAGGAGGTGTGCATAGCATATTCCCACCAATTGGCTGCGGCTAGTTCTGCGGCTTTGCCCAAGCCGGCAATGCCCGGCACGTTGAGTGTTCCCGACCGCAAGCCACGCTCGTGTCCGCCGCCATGCAAAATGGGATCGAGGCTCACACGTGGATTTTTGCGCCGCACAAATAAAGCGCCAACACCTTTTGGACCATAAAATTTATGCGCCGAAAGGCAGAGCAAATCAACGCCCCAATCGTTTACGTCGATGGCCGTTTTTCCGGCAGCTTGAGTGGCATCGCAAAGGAGCAAACTCCCCCGCGCATGCACCCGCGCAGCGATTTCGGAAATGGGTTGCATGGTTCCTGTTTCGTTGTTGGCGGCCATTACGACTACTAAAAGTGTATCGTTGCGTAGCGCCTGTTCGAGTTCGTTGAGTTCGATTAAGCCTTCGCGGTTTACGGGAAGCACGGTGATTTCTGCGCCGCGTTTTTCGAGGGCTTTGCAAGTATCGAGAACGGCTTTGTGTTCGGTGGCAACGGTGATGATGTGTTTGCCTTTGGTGGCATATCGCTCAAACACGCCTTGAATAGCGAGGTTGAGGGCTTCGGTAGCGCCGGAGGTAAAAATAATTTCTTGCGGCTCGGCGTTGATGAGTGCGGCGGTTTGTGCGCGGGCGGTATCGATGGCTTGCGCGGCGGCCCATCCTTGCGCATGAGTACGACTAGCAGCATTGCCATACGTCTGCGTAAAAAACGGAAGCATGGTTTCCAACACCAAAGGATCGACAGGTGTGGTGGAGTTGTGATCGAGGTAAATAAAATCTGAAGCCATGCAGCAAAAGTACGGCGCAAAAAAACAACGAGCGCCATCTCCCGTCGGCGCTCGTTGAAAATTGTATCCCGACCACACACACGCGACGGGATAGGAAGAATTAAATACTACGGACGGAGGACAACAATCCGAGTACTCACCGCACTTCCGGCGGATTCTAGCCGAAGCAGATAGGTGCCCGCTGGTAATCCGCTTACATCCCATGCTTCTTGTGTTTGCCCGGCAGAAAACGTTTCATCCGCTAGCGTCAGGGCCAGACTGCCGCGGAGGTCATACAAACGCACACGCACACGCGCTGTTGTTTGCATGTTGATATTGAGTGTCAATTGATCGCTGATCGGATTTGCTCCGCTAACAATGGCTTGAATGATGGGTGTTTCGGGTACTGCGGTTTGCGAAAAATTAGAGACTTGATTGCAGGTTGAATCGCAAGGGTTTTGTATTGTATCGGAAATGTAAAGGCAAACATTGTAGTAGCCGAAAGTCGAGTAGGCGTGAGAAGGACTGTGTGTATTGTCGTAACTATTATCGCCGAAATCCCAGAAAAACACAACATTGTTTGGGTCGTAGCCCGTTGATGTGTTGATGAAAAACACATATCCCAATGAATCAATGGTGTAGAAAGAAGCATCGCACTGAGCTTTGGCGCGAGGCGAAAACCCGAACAGCAACACAAATACAAACGAAAAATAGAATAGCCGATTCATAGTTTCTTTAGAAATTGAACGATACAAACATCGTTGCTAAAAAACAACTGTGCAAGAATATTAATAAAAAATCTTACGCGTTCAAAAAGGCTATTGAAAGCCCCTTTTTCTCCGTGCCGGAAACAGTACCTTTGCGTCATCATCTATGTCTGGCTCAAAGCTTCGCAATTATTTCCTGCTGCATTTCATTGTCTTTATTTGGGGCTGGACGGCTGTACTCGGTAAACTCATTACCCTGCCGGCGGTGAAGCTAGTTTGGTTGCGTTTGCCCATTGCTGTAAGTGGCATTTTGGTGTACATGCTTTGGAAAAGAATTTCCTTGCGTGTGGGGCTTAAAAACTTCTTGACTTATTCGGGTATTGGTTTGATTGTCGCCATTCACTGGATTTTTTTCTATGGTGCGGTGAAACTTAGCAACGTTTCGGTTACACTCGCTTGTTTTTCTACCATTTCAATTTTCACCGCCTTGCTCGAACCGCTTTTGTACAAACGTAAAGTTCGGATGTATGAATTGTTTTTTGGGTTGATTGTGATTGCTGCATTGGTGTTGATTTTCTTTGTTGGTAAAAAAGAAGAGTCTGTTTTTCTGCTCGCAGTACGAAGCTTTTTTGATGAAGGAAAAAACTATGAACTGGGTATGTTGTTTGGGGTTTTGGCGGCATTAACGTCTTCCCTTTTTTCGATCCTGAATGGCGTGTTGGTTAACCGCAAAAATGAGCAGCACGAACCTGCCTCCATGTCGTTGTGGGAATTGACGGGCGGTTTTTTGGGAATGACGATTTATGTGTTGTTTGCCAATCCATACAGCGGTGAATTGATTGGTATGTCAACAGAAAATTTTGTTTGGATGCTGACGCTAGGATTGGTCTGTACCTCGTTGCCGTTTTTGATTTCGATGAATATTTTAAAAACATTAAGTCCTTACACCATATCATTGACCTTGAATCTGGAAACGGTTTATGGAATTTTGTTTGCGTGGTTTATTTTTCATGAGGACAAGCAGATGAGTTTGTGGTTTTACATTGGCGCAGCGCTGATTTTATCGACTTTGGCACTTAATGCGTGGTTTAAAGCGCGCGAAGAACGCAAACAGACTGAACTTCGGGCCGATTAAATTGTTTGTTTTTGTGAAAAGCGATGCCTTTCCGCGTGGGCTTTTCTACCTTTACACTTTCTTACTTACTATGAGCCAACTTCTTTATTGCAACAGCCTAACGGAATTTAAACGTTGGAAAACACGTATTGTGGACATTGGTGGTGTGCCGCTCGGCGGCGATCATCCCATTCGTGTACAGTCGATGACCACTACCGATACGCTTGATACGAAAGCAACAGTAGCACAATCGATTCGTATGATTGAAGCGGGTTGCGAGTATGTACGCATTACGGCTCCTAGCCTCAAAGAAGCTCAAAATTTAGAAGCGATTAAAAAAGAGTTGCGGGCGGCAGGATTTCAAACGCCAGTTGTTGCCGATATTCACTTTACACCCAACGCCGCAGAACTCGCCGCGCGTCTGGTCGAAAAAGTGCGCGTCAACCCGGGCAATTATGCGGATAAGAAAAAATTTGAACACATCGAATACACGGATGCGACTTACACAGCCGAACTGGAACGCATTCGCGAACGGTTTCGACCACTCGTAAAAATTTGCAAAGAATACGGAACGGCCATGCGTATTGGAACCAATCACGGTTCGTTGAGCGATCGCATCCTTAGTCGGTATGGCGATACACCGCTTGGCATGGTTGAATCGGCGATGGAATTTTTGCGCATCTGCGAAGAAGAAAATTACCACAACATCGTCTTGTCGATGAAGGCCAGCAATGCGCAAGTTATGGTACAAGCGTATCGTATGCTTGTGCAACACATGCAAGAAGTGGGCATGAATTATCCGCTGCACTTGGGTGTAACTGAAGCTGGTGATGGCGAAGATGGACGCATCAAATCGGCTGCCGGAATTGGAACATTATTGGAAGATGGCTTGGGCGATACCGTTCGTGTTTCGTTGACAGAAGATCCAGAATTTGAAATTCCGGTTGCGAAGGCCCTCATCAGTCGTTACGCCACCCGCGCCGCCCACGCGCCAATCCCCCCGCTGCCCATGCGCGATGGCAATCCGATTCTCGCTTATTCGCCGTACGATTATGCGCGACGGAAATCTTCCGAAATAACCAATATCGGCGCAACGCACGTACCGCGCATCATTGCCGATTTGAGCGAACGCGCAGAAATTACGCCCGCTAGTTTATTCGCTGTGGGCTATCAGTATTCCGTTCCGCTCGATAAATGGAATTTAACCGATCAAGCCTGTGATTATGTCTATGCCGGAGATACGGAAGTAAGTTTTGAAATTCCCGGAACACTCGGCATTATCTACGCTTCGGCAACTTGGGAAAAATTTGCAACGCGCGAACGAACCTATCCTTTGTTTTGCGATGAAGAATATTTTACTGCAACAAAAAAATCGGATCGACTCAATTTTGTTGCCGTTGTTTTAGCTTCGCTGACCACAGATTTTATACAACGCATCAGCCGCGAAAAAAATGTAGTGCTTGTCCTCGATACGTTTCACGAGCATGGCATGGCCGAGCAACGCCGCGCTTTCCAACTGCTTGCCGAAGAAAATTGCACTTTGCCAGTAATCATCAAACGCAATTACCAGCATCTTTCCGAGAGCGATTTCCAACTCCATGCCTCAACCGATACCGCTGCTTTATTGCTCGATGGTATGGGCGATGGCTTGTGGCTCAAAGCACATGCTTGTGGGTCGCCGCAACTCATCAACAGTACCGGATTTGGAATTTTGCAAGCCACCCGCACCCGCATCTCGAAAACAGAATATATTTCCTGTCCATCGTGCGGCCGCACCTTGTTTGATTTACAGGACACCACCAATAAAATTCGGCAACGCACCTCACACCTCAAAGGCGTGAAAATTGGGATCATGGGTTGCATTGTCAATGGCCCTGGCGAAATGGCCGATGCCGATTACGGGTATGTAGGAACGGGCGTAGGAAAAATTACCTTATATAAAGGTCGCGAAGTAGTACAACGCAATGTGGAAGAGGAAAATGCGGTAGAAGCCTTGGTCGAATTAATTCGTACTCATGGCGATTGGGTAGAAGCACCTGAAATGAGCCACCAGTAAGCCTCTTGTGGGGTTATTAACAATTTGGGCCTTACAAGTTAATAACTCACAGCCTTGTGTCGTAGTAAGGTTTCGGACTACTTTTGCGTTGTACGCATATTGCGGAAAAACCGGACGCATGAAAAAAATTATCCTCACTACCTTTTTTGCATTGACTGTGTTTACAGGCTTTGCGCAAATTACGGTAACAACCGCTTTCGTGCCTACGCGCATGGAAGGCAAGAACGGAACAAACAACGACCGACTTCCAATCTGGTTTTGGGCCGAATTGACAGGACTTACGCCTAATGCTACTTACCGGTATTATACGTCGATGGATTCCATCAACGCTGCCGTTAGTTCAAACGGTGCGGGAAATCCATATTTGATCAATATGGTTAGTGGAACTGTTCGTCGCACCGCTAATGCTTCGATGAGCAATAGTGCAGGGCACGATTCGCTCGTGGCCGATTCAACGGGTTTTTATGCGGGCTGGTTTGGTGTAGAACCGACTGGAAACGGACGTTACAAACCAAACAACATACTTGTACCACAAATTATGCTCAACAATGGCGCTGGAGGAATATCCATTGCTACGCGTGTGCGCATGATTGCTTATCCGGTTAAAATCATCAAGTTTGGTAGCTCTTCGGCAGATTCACTAGGCTCGGCAATCTATGATTCGCTCGACGCGCAGCCCAAAAACTTTATTGCTATTTACGATAACGTTACCGCAACAGGCCGTCCAATCAATATCGCGATGGTAGAAAGTGACGGTTTGAACGTAACAGCCGTAACACAAATTGCATCGTTTTACAGAAACAATGTCGATACAATGGCTATGCACTGGGGCGCAATCATTCCAAACGACCTCGCCAATGGTGTTCGCGCACTTGAAGAGCGAGCCTTCACAACGGGCCTTCCGATAGATACCGTTACAGACGCAGATGGTTGGTGGTGTTCGGGTGTGAATACCGTCAATATGGCTACCGGAACTATTCCCCAGTTTTTAAACTCTACGTTTGTATTAAGCTCAAGTGCAACTATTCCTGATACTGCTTACACCACACAAACAACATTTTTTACCGCCAACTCAAACGATCCTGTTGCTTATTACAACTGGGATTTTGGCGACAACTCACTTCCTGCCACCGGAGCAAATGCGCAACATGTTTATACCTTGCCCGGCGTTGTAACCGTAACACTCGTGATCTCCAATGGCGCTTGCACCGATACGATTACGCATACCGTTGTGGTATTGCTCGGCACAAACATTCCACGTGCTCCCGGATTTGGATTTGTAATTGCACCCAATCCAACCGACGGACAATTTACCATCAGCGGCATGCGCGGAAACAACGAACGCGAAATTGTCATTACCAATTTGCTTGGCGAAGTGCTCTTTACACACAATGCCGTTGGTTCCAACATCCAACTTGATTTAACGGGTTATCCGGCTGGAATTTATCTGGTACAAGTGCGCGATAAAGATTCTGGAAAAACAGGCGTGCGTAAAATCAGCGTGCGCTAAAGGCGAAAAACAAATTTTAAAAAAGCGAGATGCATGAAAATGTGTCTCGCTTTTTTTGTATTGTATTTAAAAGGCTAGAAAGAGGGATTGACTGTTGTGCGATAAATAATTCGCGATATTGCCCAAGCACAATCAAATTTGGTCGGCATGGTTAATGTAATTGTTCCATTTATTCCAGATTTTACATCTTCTTGTTTGATGATTTTTCCTGCAATGCGTGTGTCGTAATACACAATACGGTACAAGGTTCTTTTTTCAAATCCACCTACTTCAATTGTTTTTCCGGTGTAATCTTGCATGGCCGCTAGCTTGTCATTATCGTGTGGCGGAAGCATTTTTTTTCCATTTCTGTCTTGGCACGAATCGCTTACATTTTGCCACCACCAGCTTCGGTTGTGTAACCAGCCACAAGCCTTTGATTGGTTGACAACTTGATAATAGCAGTCAAATTCTGTGTTCTTATCAAAAGCATAAACTGTTTTTTCTGGATTCCAATTAATCTTCAACAAAACACTATCTGCAAACCAACGCAAAGCCGGAAAATTATTTTTTCGAAACGCATCATTTGACCATTGCCACCAAGGCAAGCCGCTACCATATCCGCCCGAAAGCGCCGATGCCCAAAGCGCCGTATGAAAACTCACGTCGTTGCAAAGCTCATAATCACTCGGATCAGCAGCATTTACAGGACCAGCAATCATACCTGTCTCCGTAAATAAAAACGGTTTTTCCCACCGCCGCCAAACGCCCCGCTGCTCTCGAATTGGATGACGCCCATTGATGTCGATCCACCGCGATTCGTTTACATTATAATTATTTCCATACGGATGCAAACTCGTCAACTGCAACCCATCGATACCGAAAATTGACCCAAGTGGATGAGTTGAAAAGCAAGTCGTCAGCAAATGCCGGTTGTCTTTTAAATCCTCCCGAATAAAGCGGCACATCTCTACATGCCAGTCGATAAACCGTTGCTCATTTCCTTTGTAATCGCTCCATCCATTCATTTCGCTCATCAACTCAATTGCTGCTAAATGCGGCGAATGTCCCCAACGCGCAAGCATATACCGCAGTTTTTGTTTGTACATCAAACGACACGAATCATTGACTAAAAAATCTGATGGCCGCGCATTTGCAGGTAAAAATTTCCGGTACGGATTTTTTTTCCACGAATAATTTTCGTCAAAACTTTCCTGAAAATTAGTGTGCATTTCTAAACACAATTGAATATAGATCCCACGTTGTTCGGCAATGCGCAAAATACTGTCAAGCACCGCAGCGGATGTTTGGTTGTAATGACCTGCTTCTTCCCATTCTATGCTCATGGTCCAAGGGACTAAAACAATGCGCACATAGTTTCCGCCATTAGCCCCGAGGTTATGGATATAATCGAAAATGTCGTAATAGCCCGAGCTATAAACAGGAAATGGCCCCGATTTTCCACGCAAAACAGGCATATCTGTCCAAGCAATGTTTTGCCCAATTGCAAAAAATGGTTTTTGATTTTCAAACATCAACAACCGTTGTCCTTGTTTGGCTTGTAGCCATCCCGGATTTTTTCCCGCCACACACCGGATTTCAATTTCCGTAGGCATGGGCATACGCTCGCCCGAGGGATCGCCGAGTAAAACAGAAGCCATCCACAATCCGGTATCGGGCGGGCAAAACCGCACCCGAAAAGGCCATTCCGAAAAATTTGTTTGCAAAACATTTAAGGTTTTAATCGGAGTTGGGTCTTCATAATAAAACGCATCAACGATGTAATGTGTTTTACCATTCGAAAACGCTACTTGAATCGCAATGTCCGAAGCGAGGTAGGGATTGCGCGATGGAATACCGTTACTCGAATAATTTTGTAAAAGACGCCTATACGCCGGAACATTTAAACCAAGTTCAATGGTTTCAAAACGACCCACTTGAGACGCACACAAACGCTTGATTTCAAAAGGTTGCGCTTGGAGCGAAAAGGAGAAAATAAAAGAGAAGAGAATGAAAAGGTTTCGCATCGTTTCAAAGGTGCGATTTTTTGAGAGAAGGTAGATCCGAGAAAAACAAATTTCATCAATCAATCTTACCACTTTCTCAAACAATTTCCCCAGTCAATCGTTTTGTTTTAAATTCGATTCACACTATATGCCAAACCACGAAAACGACGATTCTTTTGAACCCGCAATTTTTGAGCGCGTAGCAAAAATTGCGCCTTTGAAAGTATTGATGTTCTTTGTCATACTTTCGATTTCTATTCTTTTCGCGGTCTTACTTTTTGTCTTTACCAAAACCGATCCGGCCATGCGTTTGGGCGGGCAACACTTCCCCAAACTGTTTTTTCTAAGCTCCGTATTGCTCATCGCATGCAGCTATTTACTCGAACAGGCCAAAAAAGCATTTTATACCGATAATCATGCTCGTTTGCAAAACATGTATTTGCTCACACTGGTATTTAGCATCGGATTTTGTATTGCTCAGGTTTTTGGCTGGCAACAACTCTGGGAAACAGGAATTGGATTGAGAGGCGAACGGAGCGGTGCGGCACTTTACATCATTTCGGGCTTACACGTACTGCATTTGTTGGGCGGCATGGTTTTTTTATTTGTGGCTTTATTTCGCATTGCCGGACTTGGTGGCGATCCAGTCAAGGCATTGGTTCACTTTTCCGACCCCATGCAACGCCTTCGCGTCGAAATGCTCGTGCGTTATTGGCATTTTTTAGATATTCTTTGGTTGATTTTATTTTTCTATTTCCTTTGGTTTTTCCTCTAAAAACAGCCTGTTTTGCCCGTTTTTGCCCGATTTAACAATCCTTAACCCTGTTTTGTCCGTAAATCACACACGAACCTGTTGAAATTCACGTTTCTGCCCCGCATGAAACGTTCAACATTTTTGAAGTACCTTTGTTCTAAGAACATGGCCACACCTGCCGATCAATCCGATTTCCGCCCGGGCGACTTGCTCCGGCAAATCAACTATCCTGCCGATCTCCGAAACCTTTCGGAAGAACAACTCACGCAGGTATGCAACGAGCTTCGTCAATACATCATCGATTTGGTTTCCGTTAAAGGTGGCCACTTCGGTGCAAGCCTTGGCGTTGTTGAATTAACAGTTGCACTTCATTATGTTTTCAATACACCATACGATCAACTTGTTTGGGATGTTGGACACCAAGCATACGGGCATAAAATTTTGACGGGTCGTCGCCCTGTATTTCACACCAATCGTCTTTACAAAGGCATTAGTGGTTTTCCAAAACGCAGCGAAAGCGAATACGATACATTTGGCGTTGGCCACTCCTCAACCTCCATTTCTGGAGCTTTGGGTATGGCTGTTGCCGCAAATTATAAAAAAGAAGACCGTCAAACCGTTGCCGTTATTGGTGATGGTGCCATGACTGCTGGCCTTGCGTTCGAAGGACTGAATCATGCCGGAATCGAAAAAAGCAATTTACTCGTTGTCCTCAACGACAATTGCATGAGCATAGATCCAAATGTAGGCGCACTCAAAGAATACCTCAACGACATTACCACGTCCCACACATACAATAAAGTAAAAGACGAGGTTTGGAAAATGCTCGGTAAAATGAGCAAGTTCGGCCCCGACGCACAAAAAATTGCAACGAAAGTTAGCGATGCGCTCAAAACCGCCCTGCTCAAACAAAGTAATTTATTTGAATCGTTTCAGTTCCGTTATTTCGGCCCTGTTGATGGACACGATGTAGAACGCCTCGTGAAAGTCATGCAAGACCTCCGTGATATTCCAGGCCCCAAAATTTTGCACGTCCTCACCCGCAAAGGGCACGGCTATAAATTTTCGGAAGAAGGAAATCCTACGGTTTGGCACGCGCCCGGTTTATTCGATAAAAATACCGGACAACTCATCAAACCTATGGCAAACGGGCCACAAGCCCCACGCTACCAAGATGTTTTCGGAAATACGATGGTTGAATTGGCCGAGAAAAATCCGAAAATCATGGGCATTACACCTGCCATGCCTTCTGGATGCTCGCTCAATATTATGATGAAAGCCATGCCCGATCGCGCATTCGATGTGGGCATTGCCGAACAACACGCTGTTACTTTTTCTGCGGGTCTCGCCACGCAAGGCATGATTCCGTTCTGCAATATTTATTCCTCTTTCATGCAACGTGCCTACGATCAAGTGGTGCATGATGTAGCCTTACAAAATTTACATGTTGTGTTTTGCCTCGATCGCGGTGGCTTGGCTGGTGCCGATGGTCCAACACACCATGGCGCATTTGATTTGGCCTACTTCCGCTGCATTCCCAACATGGTGGTGAGCGCGCCGATGAATGAACAGGAATTGCGCAACTTAATGTTTACCGCACAGCTCGAAAAAAATGCTGGACCGTTCAGCATTCGTTATCCACGCGGAAATGGCGTAATGCCCGAATGGCGTACACCGCTCGAAGAAATTCAGATCGGGCAGGGGCGCGTGGTGCGCGAAGGAAACGACCTCGCTATTTTGACCATTGGGCATCCCGGAAATTTTGCTGTGAAAGCCTGCGAAAAACTAGACTTACACGATATCGATGCGGCACATTACGACATGCGTTTTGTGAAACCGCTCGATGAAAAATTACTCCACAAAATTTTTGCAAAACACAAACACATCATCACCGTTGAAGATGGCTGTGTGCAGGGCGGATTTGGTAGTGCGGTGCTGGAATTTATGGCCGATCACGGTTACACCGCACACGTCATGCGTCTCGGTATTCCCGACAAATGGGTGGAACACGGCGAACAAGCCGAACTCTGGAAAGAATGTGGTTTTGATGCCGATGCAATTGTAGAAAAAGCCCTTTCATTTAAGAAAGAACGCGTCCACAAACATTAAAACATAAACGAAAAGGTAACGTCGCTCGAAAGGCGGCGTTATTTTTTTGCTGGACTTGCCGCGGGTTTTTTCAGCACAAACGAATCCATGAATTTACCGATCGAAGCATTGTTGAGGTTTACATTGTCGGTAATGACGAGCAACGTAAACAACCGTTTGCCCAAAGCAAATTTGCGCAGTGTAACAACACCCGTATTGGAAGGCATGAGCACTTTAAATTCGTAGCCTTGAACACCGCCGCTTTTCACCGCTTTTCCTTCGCCAGCAATTTCGCCACCCATCGACCACGCATAAATTTTCGCATCGGTTGTTAATGCTTCTTTCAAATTGTTGAGCGAGTCGATGGCTTCGGGCAAAGAATAAACAGAAACCGCATAATAGACATTCTCATCAATCGACTCAAAACCCGGCTCATAAAAAACACGAATGCCGCCTGTTTGCCCTTCAATGGTAACCGTATCGCGAGGCGTTCCCGGAAAACGAGCGGTATATTCGGTTGAGTCAAAATCTTTCCAACCATCATTAGAGCACGAGGAGAAAAAAAGCAAACTGCAAAAAAGCACAAACACGCCAAAAGGCTTCCTGATTTTCGCGAAGGAAAAAAAGAAGGGTAGAAAGCGATGTGGTTGCATTTTTGCTAACATGAAAAATAAGTACTTAATGCGTTGCCGGATTGTTATTGACTGCATCAACGCCAGGCAATGAGCCAGCTTCGATGTATTCGAGCAACGCGCCGCCACCCGTAGAGACATAACTAACCTGTTCGGAAAAACCATATTTGTTGACTGCAGCAACAGAGTCGCCACCACCGATGAGTGAATAAGCACCGTTTTGTGTTGCAGCAACAACAGCCTCTGCAGCCGATTTGGTACCATGTTCAAAATTCGACATTTCAAAAACACCCATTGGCCCATTCCACAAAATGGTTTTGGATTGCGCAATCACAGCAGCATATTGCTTCGCTGTTTCTGGGCCAACATCAAGGCCCATCCAACCATCGGGAATGGCATGGGTGGCACACGTTTGGATATTAGCGTCGTTTGCAAAATTGTCGGCGCAAACGGCATCAACAGGAAGATGAATCTGAACGCCCAATTTTTTTGCTGTTTCGAGAATATTTAACGCATTGGGAATCCGGTCTTCTTCAAACAACGATTTTCCGATTGTTCCGCCCATGGCTTTGATGAAGGTAAATGCCATGCCGCCACCAATGATGATGTGATCGGCTTTCTTCATCAACTGTTCAAGGATCAGAATTTTATCAGAAACTTTTGCGCCACCCATGATGGCTGTAAATGGCCGTGCAGCGTTATTCAATACTTTATCAATGCTATTCAATTCGCCCGACATCACAAAACCGAAACATTTTTTACCTGCAAAGTAATCAGCTATGATTGCGGTAGAAGCATGTGCACGGTGTGCTGTGCCAAACGCATCATTCACATAAAAATCGCCGAGTTTAGCCAATTCCTGAGCAAAAGCCGGATCGCCTTTTTCCTCTTGCTTATAGAAGCGCAAATTTTCGAGTAGCAAAACTTCGCCCTGCTGTAAATCAGTAGCCGCTTTTTGTGCCGTTTCGCCCATGCAATCGGATGCAAATTTTACCGAAATGCCGCCCAACAGGTGCGATAAATGCGCAACCAAATGTTTCAACGAATATTTTTCGGTAGGCCCTTCTTTTGGGCGACCTAAATGCGACATGAGAATACAAGCGCCTCTATCGTTCAGGATTTTACGAATCGTAGGAATGGCGGCTCGCATGCGCGTATCGTCTGTGATTGCAAATGTATCATTGAGGGGCACGTTGAAATCAACGCGAATCAAGACTTTCTTTCCGGCAAAGTTGAAATCAGCAACATTTTTCATGATGAATCAGATTGGGTTGCAAAAATACACAATGCCCACTTATTGTCAGAAAATTATTCTACATCAGTTTTGGTAAAACGCATCCGCAAGAAAAGTACAACCAAGCGACTATTAAAAATATACACACCTTTCTCAGAGGATGAGCTAATCACACGTAGGCGCTTTAGTTTTTGAAGAAAATTTGTCAGTTTACTTTTTTCAGACGCACTGAGTTTTTTTTCGAGTTCAGATTTGTCGAAGCTTAGGCTGTCGAGATCATCGACCAATTTGGAAAGAATACTTTTATAATCTTTACTTTCAATTGTTGCAAGAACCTGGTTGTCGATAAATTTTTGGCCAATGTCTTTTGCCGATTGAACAATACCACGAACACAATCATCAAAACTTATTTGCTCATCCTTGTTAATCCAAAAACAATTATCACCCAAAACCTGCATCGCTTTTGGATGCCCATCGGAGTATTCGCAAAGCATTTTTAAGCTACCACTTTTTATCTCAACACCGACAGAATGAAAAGCTTGTTTGTAAAATAAGCGGATGTCTTTCTCTTCCATTTGTTCTACCGGAACTAAGTCAAAAATGCGATCTATGGGTTGGTGATTGGCGATCATCTCTAGGCGGCGATCTTCAGTCCCACAGAGCAGTAATAAAAACGGTACGGGATTTTTACTCAATGCATTCCCATCGATCAACGTCTTGATGAAATGAGCAAAATCGGGGTTTTTAACAATACCATTTAATTCATCGAAAATAAGCACGATACCTTTTGTCCCCGATGTCGATAAACGCGTATATGCTTCGCGCAGAAAAGGCAAAAAACCTGCCGAAAGGGTAGGAGCATCAACCTTAATTGTACTTAAATCGACCTGTATGCCCATAACCGATTGTTGCCCGATATACTTAGCAAGCCAATTTCTAATTTTTTCAGAAACTTTCGGCGAGTAACTATCTTCTTCGATCAAACGTTGCAGTGTTCTTTCTGAAAGATCGTTGATTGTTTTGGCACCACCTAATAACACATGAATCCCAAGCAACTTATACTTCGACTCGCCAATATGACGAATAGCTTGAGCCAAAGAAGATTTGCCAATACCATATTCGCCCGTCAAAAAAACAGCTTGTGGTTTGCCCAAAGAAACTTGTTTTAATGCCCGTTCTATACGCTCAATCTGCGAGAGCCTACCTACGAAAAATTCAAGTGGCACTGGCTGCCCAGGATAAAAAGGGCTACGATCTTTTATTAACGACATGCTTCAAAAATAACACCAACAACGAACACAAAGCAAATAAAACTTATTCGTGAAAAACAATCCCTTTACGACGTTCGGTTTTATAGTTTTCGTAAAGCAGATGGATCAATCCATCGGCCATTCCAATTTGTGGTACATATATCTGTTCAATGGCTGCAGCCTTCATCACCGTCAGAAAAATTTTACCAGCCGGAACAATCACATCTGCTCGATCTGGATTCAACCCAAGATCTTCAATGCGTTGGCGCAGTGTAAACGATTCCAAATAATCATTCAGTTCACGCAGTTTGGAAAATGCCAGCGGACGATTTTGTTTTTTGCGGCTCATCTTAAAAATTTTATTGATGTTGCCTCCCGAACCAATGGCCGTTAACGGATGGTAGTCTTGTGTTTCGGTGCGTACCCAATTTTTAAACTCGTTCCAGTCTTCGCGGCTAACGATGTTATTAAGTAGCCGGATGGTGCCCACATTGAACGAACGCGAAGCCACAATTTTTGTTTTTGAAAACAAGGTTAGCTCCGTACTTCCACCACCCACATCAATGTATAAATAATCACTCGCCGGATCAAGCGACTCAGCAGTATGATTGGCGTATATAATTTCGGCCTCCGTTTTTCCATCAATGATTTCAATATCAATGCCCGTTTCTTTCCGAACACGATCAATGATGTCTTGCCCATTTACAGCTTCGCGCATAGCCGATGTGGCACACGCTTTAAAGCCAAGAACCTCGTTCAAGTCAATGAGGTGGCGAAATGCCTTCATGGCTAAAATCAATTTTTCAATCTTAGCTTCTGAGATTTTTTTGTGCAGAAAAGCATCCTCGCCCAATCGAATCGGAATGCGTACTAAATCCGCTTTTTTGAACGAAGGACCATTTATACCTTCATACACATGACTGAAGAGTAAACGAACGGCATTAGAGCCAATATCGATAGCAGCAAATTTCACGTTTCATAGCAGGATGCTCAACGCGTTTTCTTTCCGATAAGTGCTAAAACAGCCTCTTGTGCATTCATTGCAGTTGCCGTATTTCGGCGATACGTGTTTTCCTTTGTACCGCCCAACAGACGCAATTTACAATTGTCGAGAAACTGCATATCAATGATTTTTTGCAATTCCTTTTGTGCCGCTTCATCATAAATCGGAACAGCAACTTCTGAACGATAGTCCAGATTGCGAGTCATCCAATCTGCCGAAGATATGAAATACTTTTGCTCCCCACCATTGTGAAATATAAACACCCGACTATGTTCCAGAAAACGCCCCACCAAGCTATACACTTCAATGTTTTCGCTAAACTTTGGAATGCCCGGAACAAGCGCACAAATACCACGAATGAGCAATCTGATTTTTACCCCCGCTTGGCTAGCTGCATACAATTTCAAAATCATTTCGGGATCAACCAGGTTGTTCATTTTTAAAACAATCGAAGCCGGCTTTTTGTCTTTCGCAAAATCAATTTCTGTTTCAATCAATTGAATTAATCGTTTGCGCATCGAAAACGGCGACACCAACAAATGCTTATAACTCCCCGGCTTTAGGTTGTCGCGGTAAAACGCAAAAATCTTTTCCACTTCACTTGTAATTCGCTTGTCTGCTGTCAACAACGTCTTATCGGTATAAATAACAGCCGTTTTTTCGTTCAGATTGCCGCTGCCAATATGAGCATACTGCACCGCTTTTCCATTTTCACGCCGCCGGATTAAAAATAATTTCGAGTGTACTTTTAAGTTTGGCACACCAAAAATCACTGTTGCTCCTTCTTCTTGCAATTTATTTGCCCAGTAGATGTTGTTTTCTTCGTCAAACCGCGCTTGCAATTCCATCACAACCGTTACACGCTTGCCATTTTTACTGGCATTGATGAGTGCTTTAACGATGTTGGAATTGTTGGCAACACGGTACAACGTAATGTCAATGGCTTCTACACGCGGATCAATCGATGCTTCGCGGAGCAAGTCAATGATGTGGTGAAACGACTGATAGGGATAGTGCAACATCACATCCTGTTGCAAAATCGCAGCAAACATGCTCTCGCCTCGTTTAAAACGAGGATGCGATTTGGGTTTAATCGTTGGCCAAGCCAGTTCTTTGTGTTCTAAATCGGGAAACGAAATAAAATCTTTGAAATTATGATAACGCGATCCCGGAACAAGCGTATCGTGTTTGATCACTTGCAGTTTGCGCCGCAAAAAAGCAAGCATATCGAGCGGCATCGCTTCGTCATACACAAATCGAACCGGAACACCTTTTTTGCGTTTCTTCAAACTCCCCGAAATTTTCTCGACAAAACTTTTTGAAAAATCAGTTTCAATTTCCAATTCCGCATCGCGCGTGAGCTTGATCGTGTATGCGTTTACTTGTCCGTATTCGTGTGCCGGAAAAATATCGTGCAAACAATGCCGAATAACATCGTCGAGCAACATCACATAACGCTTAGTACCAACAGCCGGCAACACCAAAAAACGCGAAATCTCATCTGTGGGAACTTCCATCAACGCATACCGGCTTTTTTTCTCTTTCAATACCCGCTGCAGTTTGATGGCGAGGTAAATGGATTTGTCTTTGAGATAAGGGAATTTTGGTGCATGATCTACCATGACCGGAAACAAATGTGGAAGCACCTGCTCACTGAAATAATTCCGCACAAAAACACTTTGTTCGCGAGTTAAATGTTTCTCATCAACAATATAAATGCCTTGTTGTTCTAGCTCGCGAACAATAGCACGATAAATACGATCAAATTTTTGTGTCGAACTTAAAACGCGCTTGTGAATTTGCTCTAAAATGACATCAGGATCGCCACCAATAGCCTCGCGCACACGCTTCCCGAGTTTGGCCATACGCTTGAGCGTAGCCACGCGCACCCGAAAAAACTCATCGCGGTTGTTTGAAAAAATTCCGAGAAAACGAAGGCGTTCCAGCAACGGATTGGAAGTGTCTTCGGCTTCCTGCAATACCCGTTCATTGAACGAAAGCCAGCTTAATTCACGATTGACAAGCGGAATTTTTTTAATGTTCATACGCAAAAAGAAATTTTCTTGGCAGCAAATATACAGCGATTGCTATGCGCGTTTGGGAATTAACATAGACTTCATATTGTTTTGCGCTCACTCCATTTCTTTTTTCGGGAAATCGAGTGTTTGTAAATGTCCTTTGCTTAAATCAAACGCAGCCCATTTTGAAGCCTGAAATACGATGGTTGCAATACCCGAAGTTGGCAAATTTTCGAGCGAGGCATCGGTAAGCGAATTGACTAAGGATGTTAATGTTGGGTTATGTCCAAAAATCGCAACCTGCTTGATGTGATCTGGCAATGAAGCGCAAAGATCGTGGTAGTTTTTTTCGGGTGCTTCATACAATTCTGCCGCAAGTTGAATTTTATTTTCTGAGTACCCAATGGCTCGTGCAAAAATAAGTGCTGTGGTAATGGCCCGATTTGCACCACTCGAAAGCATTAAATCAGGAACACTTTTGTTTTGTTTCCACCGCGCCGCCATCGCATACGCATCGCGCAACCCACGCGCATTCAACGGACGATCAATATCTGCTACTTCAGGAAAATCCCACGAAGATTTTGCATGACGAATTAAGTGCAAGGTCAACATCTGCCGAAGGTACAATCACTTTTCTAAAAAAGCCAATTATCCCCGATTGATCTGGTGCAGCACCAAATGCCAGCATTAAAAATATAGTGCTATGCGTGCATAGTATTCTCCGCAAAGAATTATATTTGAGCAATGCAACGCATTTTCCTCTTTTTATTCTGCTGTGTTTTTGCTGCCAATATGCATGCTGGCGGGTTTCAACTCAATGCCCAAGGCCAACGCCAATTGGGAATGGGGCATACCGGAACAGGTTTACTCCTCAATAACAGTACACTCTTTTTTAATCCAGGTGGTTTATCCTTCCTCGATACTTCGTGGCAGTTTTCGGTGGGTGCCTCCCTACTTTTTCCGCGCACCGTTTACGGCGAAATTAGTCCAGGTGTTTATACTTCCGAAACCGTGCACAACATCGGAACACCCTTTCAACTATACGCTAGCGGCCGTTTTGCTAAAGCACCCAAGTTGGCCGTTGGTCTCGGCGTTTATACACCATTCGGCTCACGCGTGCAATGGCCCAACGACTGGAAAGGACAATTTCTGATTCGTGAAATTAACCTCAAAACAATTTTTATTCAACCCACAGCTGCATATCAAATCAATGAACACATTGGCGTTGGTGCCGGATTTGTTTATGCAACCGGCGGATTTAGTTTGCGAAAAGGTGTTCCCGTTCAAGACACAACAGGCGCTTATGGCGAAGCCGTTCTCGATGGAAAAGCTTCTGGAATTGGATTTAATGCTGGAATCTACCTGCGTTTTACAGATAATTGGTCGCTCGGATTGAGTTACCGATCTGCGGTAAACGTTGCCGTAGAAAACGGATCGGCAGATTTTACAGTACCCCATTCACTAGCAGAATATTTTCCTGAAAACACATTTTCTACTTCCATTAAACTTCCGCAAGTCATCAATGTGGGCATTGGCTACAGCCACAACAAATGGAAATTTGCGTTAGATGTCAATTATGTTGGCTGGAAAAGTTACGACACCCTGCGCATCGACTTTGCAACCAATACCGATAAGCTTGACGATATTCGCTCGCCACGTCAGTATAAAAATTCATCCATTGTGCGTCTTGGCGCAGAATATGCACTCACCCCAAAAATTCAAGTACGTGCTGGATCATATCTTGATTTTACACCCGTTCAAGATGGCTATTTAACACCCGAAACACCCGACAACGACCGTTTAGGAATAACGTGTGGAGCAAGTTTCCAGCTCACTAATAATTTCGGAGCAGATGTTTCGCTGTTGTTTACGCACGCTAAACCACGCACCGATACGAATTTAGAAACCGGATTTTCCGGAACATTCCAAACCCGCGCCATTGCCCCCGGCTTTGCGCTACACTACGCCTTCTGAAAACCAAAAACCAAATGAAAAAAATCTACCTCACGCTTTTTGTTGCACTGCTTGCACTCACGCAATCGCTCCATGCACAGATCAACTGCAACGGACTTCGCTACCACGATTTTGTCTTTCAAGACTCTTCCGTTACCAATATTGTTTACGGATCAAATGTGGCAGCCAACGGAAATAATTTTTCGTTGAAAATGGATATTTGGATGCCTAAAGGTGATGTTGAGCAATTGCGCCCGCTCATTATCCTCGCGCATGGCGGAAACTTTCTCGGCGGCTCAAAATCAGGCCCCGATGTGTTGCAACTGAGCAAAGACCTGTCTAAAATGGGCTATGTGGTTGCCTCAATTGATTACCGCGTTGGAATGACGAATTTTCCTTTCCCCGGTCCAGACAGTACCGATGCTACGGAAGCCGTGATCCGTGGTTTGCACGATGCCCGCGCCGCCGTTCGCTTTTTCCGTAAAAATGTGGCAACGAGCAACAACCAATACCGCATCGATACCAGCAATATCTATTTTGCAGGCGTTTCGGCAGGTGGTTTCATGGCCCTTCACCTCGCTTACCTCGACAATATTTCCGAATTCCCAACATGGGCTGATACCACAAATCAACCCGGATTGACAGGAGGCTTGGAAGGGAATAGTGGAAATCCAGGTTATTCTTCCAACGTCAAAGCCGTGATCAATATCTGTGGCGCACTTGGCGATAGCGCATGGATTCAGGCTGGCGATGAACCAGCACTTCTCTTGCATGGCGATGCTGACGGAACTGTTCCTTACGGTTCGGCACAAATTGTTTTGTTGGGTGTTTATCCGTTGTTGCAAGTTGATGGCTCGTTCTCTGTCAATCACCGACTTGATCAAATGGGTGTAACCAATTGCTTTGAAACACACGAAGGGCAAGACCACGTTCCGCACATGAACGATCCTGCTTATTATGACACAACGATTGTACTCATGCGCAATTTTCTCGTACATTACGTCTGTGGCGATCCGTTGAATTGCAATTACACAACCGCAGTAGGAATAGACGAAAATCATGCACTCGGAAGTGTATTGCCCGTATTCCCCAATCCAAACAATGGAAATTTCACCGTAGATCTTTCGCGGTTGGCTGGATCCGATTTTACTGTTGACGTAATTGATGCGCGTGGTGCGGTTGTTGCTTCATACACCGGATTAGGAAACGAGCAACTGATGATTCAAGAAAATTTGAATGCAGGAATGTATATTGTCCGCGTAAAAGGAAACGATTTGCAATACATCCGCAAAATTGTGATTCAGTAAACCAAATCTATTTTACAACTACCTTGTGTTGTATCTGAACGAGTTTTTTCGATCGAACAAAGCCGCCTTCCTGTTAAGCAGGTTGGCGGCTTTGTTGTTTTTGGCGATCTCTTCCGAAAAAGCATGCGCCCAAAATCGCCAGATACGCACAGTCGAACAATTTAAAATAGACGAAGGACTGACTCAGAATAATAACGACGTAATTGAGATTGATAGCCAAGGAAAAATATGGGTAAGTGGGCCAGGAGGAACGCAATGGAGCAATGGACGAGAATTTTTTGCCATAGAAAAGAATAAAACAAGCCACGGATTGCCCAGCACGGAGCAAACGCAGATGATGTCCTTGAAAGATGGACGAATGCTTTTTCGAACAACAGAAGGATTAAGTTTCTATGACCCACAAACACATCGATTTGAGCATCATGCCTGTCAAGCAATCAAAAACGAATTCGTAAAACGCATCCTACTCGAAACACCAACGCAAATTTGGTTTGCCTGTGTTGAAAAAATAATCGTTGTCCGAAAAAAAGACTTTCTGCTTGAGCGAAAAATTCCACTCGCTAATTTCAAACTACCTAGTTTTCAAGCACTAGATACGCTTAATAACACACTCTGTATCTATGGCGATTCGCTTGCTTTCATAGACATTAAAAAAATGGAAATTAGCGCAAAAATCCCCGCGCCAAAAATCATAGGGGAAAATAAAATATGGGGATTTCATCTCATTACGCCAAAATCGGTTGCTATTTATTTTTCCGATCAAATTTGTGTCTATGATACACGTTCCTTGCTTGTAACAAAGCACTTTAATTGGGATCCCGCTATGCGATTCATTAAGCCCGGATGCCAATTGCAATACATTAGAAGAAGTGCGTACAGTTATGTTGTTGCCGCTTCAAACCAGCTATTTGAAATCAACTTTAAAACAAACACATGGACACAGTTTTTAACAAGTAAAGGACTACTTTTTGATCAAGGCAATTTTACAGACATTGGTTTGGACAGCCATGTAATTTGGCTGACAACAAGTACACAAGGTGTTTTTAAAATGAACTTGTTTGACGAACGTGTTCGGTATTTCGGAACAGGGATTGAAGCAGAAAACTTTATCAAATGTATTCATGTTAGCAAAAAAAGCAATTGCGTTTTAGCTGGAACCTTTGAAAAAGGCTTGCTCATTTTTGATACGCTTGGCAATTTAATTCATCGGAGAACACTTATTGACGAACGTTTTCCAAACGGCAAAACCGTTTCCGCAATCATCGATTTTGATGCAGATTCTTGGTTGCTTGCTATGTATGAAACAGGCCGTATTTATAGGCTATATGCCAAGGATTGGCGTATCGAATATGTTGGTGGAAATGGCGACAAACAAATTAGTTATTATGGCGAGTTTCGTAAACTTCAAGACGGACGTATTCTGTATGGCGAAGATATTTTGATATACGATGGCGTAAACTTTAAGGTAGATCAAATGGCTGTTTTGAGTGGTAGCGTGTTGCAGACTAAAGCTGGTGTGTTGTGGTATTACCGGAATAAGAGCACTTCTATTGTTGCTAAAAATAACGTACGCAAAGACATTTCAATGCCCAGCAATGCCCGCATCAAACAGCTTGCCGAAGATCAACACCAGCAAGTGTGGATGGCAACAGATCAAGGCTTGCTCTTGTACACTGAGCAAGGAGAATTTATTCGTTCATACACCCGCAAAGATGGCTTGCCCGACGATCAAATATACGCTTTGGCTATTTCGCAAGATGGTGCTGTTTGGTTCAGTCACAACAAAGGATTGACGTGCCTGAGAAACAATGTGTTTGTAAATTTTCCAGCCCATTTCGGATTGCAAGACAATGAATTCAACTCATCCTGTGTATTTCAATCTCCCGATGGGCAGCTTTTTTTTGGTGGTATCAATGGTATTACAGCGTTTTATCCAAACGATTTACTGAATCGCATACGTCCTCCACAAATAAAAATTGCTGCACTTCGTGTCAATGACAATCCGTTTTTTGCAGATTCATGCTATTGGAAAATTGATCGGCTGGATTTGTCTTATGCACAACACATTCTAGCAATAGATTTTTTTGCATCAGGTATGTTGCCGTATTCCGATTATGTTTATCAGTACCGCGTTATTGGTGTTGATCGCGAATGGGTCAATGCTGAAAACTCAGGAGCACTCCGATACCAGTTAGATCCAGGTTCATACACAATAGAACTGTATGCCGGAACAAAATTCGATTCCTCAGCGAAAGCACAAAAAGTAATTCAAGTTCTTGTGCATAAGCCGTGGTACCAAATGTGGTGGTTTATACTTTGTGTTGCTATGCTCATCCTTCTTCTGATATGGCAACTCGTAAACTACATCAATCGGTTGCGTTATCGAAAACAATTGCAAGAACTAAAAATTCAACAAGAACTCGAAAACGAACGCCAGCGCATCAGCCGCGATTTGCACGACAATATGGGTGCCTATACATCGGCCCTGATTGCCAATGTACAACAACTGGAAGCTAAAATTGGCGCATCGCCAGACCTTGGTAAAATGCAAAGTAATGCAGAACAAATTCTTTCCAGTCTGCGCGAAACAATTTGGGTACTCAACAACCGTGAAGTGAGTATGCAATCGTTTAGCGATACATTTAAAAACTATTGTTTTAAAGTGCTGCGCAATTTTGAAGACATTGCGTTTGATGCAGAAGAAAATTTTTCTGGAGAAGAAAAAATGTCCGCTACACGAGCCATTCACCTGCAAAAAATCCTTCAAGAAGGCATTCAGAATACAATTAAACACACACAAGCAACCCAAATTCGGTTTTTGATTGAAAACACAAACGGCTTGAAATTGACCTTGGAAGATAATGGCCTAGGATTCTCTGTCGATTCTATCGAAAAAGGACACGGTCTCGAAAATATGCATTGGAGGGCCGAAAAAGCAGACTGCACCCTTGAAATCAAATCACTTGCTAGTCAAGGAACAAAAATCACCATTACGGCAAATCAAACCTAAAATAGTCTTTAGCGATTAGGCGAAAATCATTTTGAATAGTGGATATTTGTTCCTATGCCAATTCAACTTGCACTTGTTGACGATAAACCCATCAACCGCCAAACGGTAAAAGATAAAATTGCGGGTTATCGCGAAATTCGTCTTTTGCTCGAAGCACGTGATGGCGTCGATTTTATTACACAGCTCAAAGCCAGTTCTGTCTTGCCCGATGTGGTACTCATGGATTTGGAAATGCCTCAAATGGATGGTATTCGGACAATCTATGAAGCAACAGCGCTTTACCCACAAATTAAGTTTATTGTACTCACGGTTTTTGAAGACACCGACAAAATTTTTGACGCGATTCGCGCCGGCGCAAGTGGCTATTTACTAAAAGAAGATTCTGCCGTCAACATTGTCGATGCCATTACCAATGTATATGAATACAACGGTATTCCCATGAGTCCGGGAATTGCCCGTAAAGCGATGGATATTCTTCGCCAAATGCCCGTGCATACGCACATCGAGGCAGAAGAAAAATCAACAATTGACGAACCGGGCCTGAGCGACCGTGAAATGGATATTTTGCGCGAACTGATTAGCGGGAGAAACTATAAATTTATTGGCGAAAAACTTTTCATTTCCCCGTTAACCGTGCGCAAACATGTAGCGAATATTTACAAGAAACTACACGTTAGTAGCCGCGCCGAAATCATCAACCTCGCACATAAAAAAAAATGGATTTAATGTCCCAAAATCATTTAGCCATTCGTTCCGAGGGATGAAAAACATGCCCGACACAATTCAACAACACGATCTCGGCTAACCTCAACGCAATTTTATCGCTAGTGAGTATTGCCTGAGATAGTCCATCAAACTACTTTAGCCACTCAAAATGATCCCAACTAAAAACAAAATACGATCTATGAAACGAATAGGAAAAGGAGTATTCCTTCTTTTGATGTTCACGGTATGGTGTGGTTTTGTGCAAGCCCAATCGTATTTCTACGGTGGTTATTCGTTTGCACGTTACAATACACTAGAAATTGCCACACAGAACTACATCACCAAATTTAATTTAGGGTGGAACTATACACAGAATTTCGGATCGGCAGCGGTTCCTGCCTTTAAGCCCGACACCATTGTTCGCAAACTCGAAAACCCTGCCCAATGGGGAAGTATTTCCTCCGGTATTACCTTCGGTTTTGTAGCCAATATGTCGAGTAACGTAGGTATTGAAATGGGTTTTCGTCGTTGGACACAAACGGCATCTGGTCGCCGTACAAACATGGCCACCAATGCAGAAGAAAAATTTTGGATTCAATCGCGACTGGGGGCTGTATTTGTAAACTTTATTGGAACTAAAAATGAAGCTTTCATGCCTTATGTTGGTGCAGATTTTTATGCCTTCAAACTTCGTTATAGCTTTGAATCGAGCGAGTATGATGTGAAGAAACAACGCATCGGCATTAAAAAGAAAGTAGCAGTACCCTCATTTAATTTTGGTGCACATGTACGCATTCTGAATTTCAATGATCAAGTCTCCGTTAAACTTGTACCACAATACCAATTGCATATTGTACCTGACGAAATTCCGGTTGACGCATTCAATGATTTAAAACTCAATCACAACAATTTTAGTCTAGGTATTATCCTTGCGCTCCACCTTTAAGAAACAGACGATGAAAAAACTATTTGCACTCCTCGCACTTGTGTTGGTCTGTTTTGGTCAGGCAAAAGCACAATTTGAATTTACGCTTTATGGCGGCGGTTCCATCAACAAACTTCAATTCAAAGAATTTGAAACCTTTGTTTTAAATTACAATACAGCCAATGCGGCAGATCTCACCGAACCTATGAAGTTTAAATCGCTAGGTATTGGTTACGATATGGGTTTCACCTGTAACGTAGGACGCTATTTTTCATCTATTGGCGGTGGTGGTAACAAAACACGCGAAAGCGTTGCCATTACAAAATTTGCAGAGCGGCATATTTATTTCCGTACTTGGGATTTAGATATAAAAGTAGGTGCAAGCCTTGGGCAAAATAAAGGCATTACACCTTATATCAGTATGACTACCATGGCCATGCAAATTCGCTCGTATTCCCAATATGGCGATGTAAAGAGCTATGGTTCCGATCGCTTGTTAAATGGTGTGTTTACCTCATGGAAACTAAACATGTGTTTGGGTCTTCGTCTTACAAAAGGAAGATTTTACATGGATTTTGCTTTCCCGTTGAATGCAAAAACTTATGGCGGAGGATCATTTGATAAGACAACAAACTCAACAGACGATTATTCCTTCCCAATAGATCCTGCTCAAATTGGAACAACATCGCCAGTTCTACTTACACCAATTACAGAAACATACCGCAACATCCGCCTCTGTTTCGGAATATCCATTCCATTCAATCGCGATATAAACGAATAAATCAACGGATAACGATGAAACGCAACTTTATTTTTCCGCTTTTACTCATGCTACTCGTGAGTGCAACAGGCTGTTTTAAAAGCAATCCCGATAAAGAAACCATGCAAGCTGGTGGTTCATGGAAAATCGAAAAGGTTACCATAACCAATTACGATTCACTTGGTGTTGAGAAGAACTCAGCAACATCAGAAGAAGCCGGATTTCTCATGCTTTCGCATACCGATGATTTTTTGTTTGAAAACGGCTTTAGTGCCGAGTATTATCTAGATCGTTTGACGAATAGCGAAATGTATGGGTTATTTGGCTCTGCCGATGTTTGGGGGGTTGCACCCTCTGGACGAAATTTCAATTTAGGAAGTGTTGATCCATCAAGTGGATATACTTTTTCTGTTGCAAGTTTCTCGATTCTGAAACTCAACAACCGTAAAATGGACTTACAATATGTGCGTTTGCATCCGATAACCGGAGCAGTTGTTTTTGTAGAGTTATGGCAATTGAAACGCGCCACGCATTAACACATTCCAACTCCTACACAAAGCCATTTGCAACAGCAGATGGCTTTTTTTGATTTTATGAATTAGCTTCGTAGTTGGAAATTCAAAATCTTTGTGTCTCTTTGTAAAACAAAACAACGATAACCATGAGCACCAACCGTCGCGATTTTTTGAGATTAGGAACCTTAGCAACAATCGGTCTCTCCTTCATTGGCCGCAAGGCTTTTGCTGCTGCCAACCGCATTGAGCGAAAATTGATTCAACAAACTATGGGGCCATTCACACTTGCTGCGCTTCCTTATGCATACGATGCCCTTGAGCCACATATCGACCGCACTACGATGGAAATTCACCACACCAAGCACCATCAAGCATACGTCAATAACCTGAACAAAGCGATAGAAAGTCTGAAAGAGCAACCCAAAACGCTCGACGATATTTTCAGAAACATCAGCACCTATTCTGCGGGTGTTCGCAACAATGCTGGCGGCCATTGGAACCATACTTTTTTCTGGAACATTATGCGTGCATCGTATGCTGTTGCTGCAAATGCGCCAAGTGGAAAATTGGCAGAAGCCATTAACGCCAGTTTTGGTTCATTCGAGAAATTCAAAGAACAATTTGTGCAAGCGGGCAAAGATCGTTTTGGTTCGGGTTGGGTTTGGCTTGTGATCAATGCTGAAAAAAAATTAGTCATCTGCTCAACGCCCAATCAAGACAACCCACTCATGAGCGACGCGCCTGTAAAAGGAACGCCTGTGCTTGCATTAGATGTTTGGGAGCATGCGTATTATTTGAAGTATCAAAATAAACGTCCCGATTACTTGGCCGCATGGTGGAATGTGGTGAATTGGGAGCGCGCCGGAGAATTGTTTGAAGGGAAATATCGATAAAAACTTTATTTTACTTGACAACGGCATGGTTGAGACTATATATTTGTAGTTTTTGGAAGGGTTGAGTTATAGTTGCAAGTTATTTTAAATCTATTCTTATGGGCACTACAAAAAAATACAAGAACCCACCCTTATTAGAGGTGGTCTGTGAGTTTAAGTTTAAGAAGACAGACAATGGTATTAATAAAGAAGAGCTAGATAACCGATTTGCAGAGATTGTAAAAGAATACCTACCCGATCGACAACAAAAAATCAACTTTGATATTTTAATTAAAGCAGATGAAGGTCAGATAACAGCGCAAAGTACTGAGTCCCAAAACGGAATGACTCAGTTTAAAGACAAAGACAATAAATTAATGGCACAGCTAGGTGATGGGCTTCTTGCTATTAACCATTTAACGCCATATTCATCATGGGAAGAATTTTCTCCTTTCATACAAAAAATATTGGGTATTTATATAAAAGAATCCAAATCTTATGAATTTGAAAAAGCTTCTATTAGCTGCATAAATAGAATAAATATTCCAAGCAATGAGATAGCTCCTCCGGACTATTTTAATTTTTTTGTTGTTATTCCGTCAAATGTATCTGAAAGTATTGCTAATTTTGTAATTAAAACAGAACATCGATACAATAATGATGCTGATTTGCTACAGATGACGCTCTACAATACGCCGAATAATAATTCAAATGAAATTTCATTTATCTTTGATCTAAATTTTTCAATGATTAATGCTAGTGTTTCTTCGTTAGAAGAAGTAGAGAAATGGCTTGAAAAAGGCCATGAGGCTCTAAATAGAGCGTTTGAAGAATCATTAACAGATAAATGTAAAAACATATTCGACTTATGATCGCCGCTCCAGCAATTGACGAAAACCTGTTTGAAAAAGAAGGTAAAAAATTAATAACTCGATTTAAATCTGAATCATTGTGCAAGCAGACTACAAGCATAATGACTCGAAATGAAGTCGGAATTTATCCGCATTCGACTTTTATAAAAAATCAAGACAATAACTCTAATACAAACTATTTATTTCAAATTAAAAAAATCCTCTCGGATTATGAGTTTATAGAAGAGAACTTGGTATTGTTATACATCAATAAGAACCCGAAGATTTTGGATGTTCTTATTGCAGCACCCCCTAAATTACATTCATTTTTCAATGAAAATATTGAGGTTAAATTGTCAGTATTTGAGAATCCAGAGGAAGAAACACAAATTCTAAATGCTAATATTTTTCATGAGTTTAGTATTGAGGATGGATTTGTGCGTGAACAAAAGTTTTTTGATGAATGGTTTGAACCAAGTTTTCCGAGTTTGTCTAGTAAAATATTATTTAGAGAATTTTCAAAAGATGTCTTTTAGCTTTGACGAGTTCGAAGAAGTAGCGAATAAACTAGCTGAATCAGATGACGAGGGTAGTATTAGATCGGCTATTAGTCGTGGGTATTATTGTATATTTCATCGGGCAAAGAAAATTTCAGGTTTTACCACAAATCAATATGGAGCTACACATGAATCTGTTATAAGAAAAATTAGAGAGAACCATGAAATAACGAACAACAATAAAATTGCCAAAACTCTAGAGGAATTAAAGCAAGATCGAGTAACTGCGGATTATCACTCTATGCCGCCAAGTCAAGTAGTGTTCAATAAGAATTATTTTAAGAGATTCAAAATCAGATTTGACAACTTATCGAGTATGCTTGAGCAAGCATTCCATGAATAATGACTATGCTTTATGTTTTAATTTGATTGAAAATGGCGTGCCAAATATGACAAAAATCATATTTTCGACTAGGTTGCGCTTTTACCTTCGTACATCATCCGTATTTTACCATAACAGAATCGCGATGCGCAACACGTATGGAACGTAACGAAGGCATAGATAATCTTTTTTTATTCGCAACGGAAGGGATTTTGGTCGCTAATGAGCGTGGAGAAATTGTTCGCATTAACCCAAGTGCAGAAAAACTCTTTGGGTATCAAACTGGCGAACTTGTTGGACAGAAAATAGAAAGCCTCATTCCAAAACGACTTACGGAGAAGCATGTCGCACATCGCGAAAATTTCAACCGCAATCCGCACCCACGCGCGATGGGTGCTGGAAAGATGTTGTTCGCGATGAAAAAAGATGGCTCAGAGTTTCCAGTCGAAATTAGTTTGAGTCCATACACAACATCCGAAGGAAAATTTACGATTGGTTTTGTTGTCGATATTACAGAACGCATAGTAGCCGAAGAAAAATTGAAAAACTACTCCATTGAACTGGAGCGACAAGTGAAAAACAGAACATTAATTCTGGAAGAAGCCATCGAAGAACTGGAAAAAACAAAAAGAGATTTGCACAATGCTTTGGAAAAAGAGCGAGAATTGAATGAATTAAAATCGCGTTTCGTTTCCATGGCGTCGCATGAATTTCGGACACCACTCACAACCATGATGTCTTCGCTTTCACTAATTACAAAGTATGGCGACCAAAACGACAAAGAGAATCAGAGCAAACACGTTACCAAGATTAAAACCTCCATTCATAACCTCACCGATATTCTGAATGATTTTTTATCCATAACCAAGTTCGAAGAAGGGAAGATCGAAAATCAGCCAGAGCAAATAAATATCCGACTGTATATCGGAGAAATTGTTTCTGATATGCAACCTACAACAAAGGCGTCGCAACAACTTTTCTATACACACGAGGGTAGCGAAACGGTTGTGCTCGATGTCCAACTAATCAGAAATATTTTATTCAACTTGATTTCCAATGCCATTAAATTTAGTCCGGTCGATGGAAAAATTCAGGTGCACTCATCGGTTACCAAAGAGTCGTTGGTGCTATCTGTGATGGATAATGGTGTTGGTATTCCAGATGCTGATCAACGCCACTTGTTTGAACGATTTTTTCGCGGAAATAATGTAACACATATTCAAGGAACGGGGCTTGGCCTTGCCATTGTTGCGCGTTATGTGGAACGTATGAACGGCACCATTCATTTTGAAAGTCAGGAAAATAAAGGCACAACATTTACCTTAAGCATTCCGCAGAACCTATGAAAAAAATACTGTTGATCGAAGACAATAAAGATATTCGTGAGAATACGGCTGAAATTTTGACGCTTGCGGAATATAATGTCATAACGGCTGAAAATGGTAAAGTAGGAATCGATTTAGCGCGAGCAGAACGACCCGATCTGATTATTTGCGACATCATGATGCCCGTTTTAGACGGACATGGCGTTCTCCATTTGTTGTCGAAGCACGAGGAAACAGCCAGTATTCCTTTTATTTTTCTAACTGCAAAATCTGAACGAAGCGATTTCAGAAAAGGCATGGAAATGGGTGCCGATGATTACATCACCAAACCTTTTGATGATGTAGAATTGTTGAACGCCATCGAAAGCCGTTTGAAAAAGAACGAAGCCTTGAGGAAGAAATACGAAAACAATATTTCAGGAATAAACGAATTTATAAGTGAAGCAAAAGGCTTAGAAACATTGCAGAAAATTTCTGAACAACGCGACGCTCGAATTTATAAAAAGAAAGACACCATTTACACCGAAGGCCATTACCCAAAAGGTGTTTATTTTGTTGGGAAAGGAAAAGTGAAAGTTATTCAGACAAGCGAACTCGGAAAAGAATTAATTACCGAATTGCATAACGAAGGCGATTTTTTTGGGTACTTACCACTCATGCAAAATGAAAAGTACACCAATACTGCCATTACCTTGGAAGACGCGGAAGTTTATATGATTCCGCAAGATGATTTTTTTGCGCTGCTATACAAAAACGCTGCCGTCTCCCGAAAATTTATTGAAATGCTCTCCAACAACTTGGCGGAAACGGAAAGAAGGTTGGTTAAATTGGCCTATAATTCGGTTAGAAAACGTGTTGCCGAAGCGCTCATCACGCTTTCTGATAAATACAAGAAAGAAGGAGAACAAACATTCAGCATGAAAATATCGCGCGAGGATCTTGCCAATATCGTAGGAACGGCAACCGAAACGGTCATTCGTACATTGAGCGATTTTAAGGAAGAGAAATACATTGATCTTTCGGGAAGCACCATTACCATTTTGAATTACGATAAGCTCGCCCATTTAAAAAATTAACTTTTGAATCGCGAAGCGAAACGCCTAAGTTGGAGTTAAACGCCAAGAATCCTGACAACAATCATGTTCTGAATTGATGCCGCTCATCTAGGCTGCGAAGGGTATAGGCTACTTTTGTTCATAGCTAACTGCTAAAAACAAAAGAAACATGCACACACTGATCTACTCACACGAAGCATTGGCAGTATTCATTGCCCGTGTGTTCCTTGGTTTGCTGTTTTTTTTTCAAGGGTACGATGCTGTGTTTAAGGTTCGCATTAAAAACATCGTCGAAACAGTTGAACGGCCTTTTGGAGAAAAAGGAGTTCCCCGATTTTTGACCGTTGCAGCTGCATGGTTTACATCGTATTCGGAACTGATTGGTGGTGCCTTGCTTGTTGTTGGGTTGTTTGAATACTTCGCACTTTTTCTACTCGGCGCAAATATATTGGTTGCAGCCATTGGCTTCGGAATAACCAATCCGGTTTGGGATTTGCAACACGTATTTCCACGGTTAATGCTACTGCTTTTTTTACTCCTCGTTCCAGCATCGTGGCATGCATGGTCGTTGGATCATCTCGTTAATTATCTAAAAAATAACCTTTAAAAATACACAACATGAACGCTACACTCACATCAAATCAAACAGCAACTGCTGCAAATGTTTCAGCTACAAACTCAAAAACAGCCATTTGGGAAGCTGCTGAAAAAAACCGTTTTGGCATCGTACCATTTTTACTTGTCCTGATTGCATGTCTTGGCGGTTATGCCGGAGCAATAGCCGTACAAGAAAACCCAATTATGCTCGCGGTTATTGCCGCGGTTACAGGCCTTACCGAAGCATTGATTTTATCTGTTGCAAGCATGCGTGCCATTATCATTTCATCGGCGATTGTTGTAGCAATTAGCCTCTCCGTTATTCTTTTTTAAAGAAACCACACTGTGAAAACAATACTTGCACCAACCGATTTTTCTAAAGCTGCAACCAACGCGATCAATTACGCCGTGGAGCTTGCAAAAATTGCGCGTGCAAAATTGATTCTTTTTCACGTGTACAGCATTCCTGCCGTCCCAGTCGAAGCAGCAGTCGTTGTCAATATACAGGATGTTGAAACGGCTGTTATGGAAGAACTGAAAAAAACGGAGCAAAACATACTTGCGCATACCGATGTTGATATCAGTATTGAATGTGCCGTTGCCAGCGGATTGACCGCCGACGAAATCAACCGTTTTGCGCTGGAACATAAAGTCGATCTTGTTGTTATGGGAATGCATGGAGAAGGCTTTCTCGCAGAACAAATTTTTGGTAGCACGTCAACGGATCTGATTCGAAAAGGTCAATCGCCTGTATTGGTCATCGGTAAAGACATTCGATTTTCTAATCCAACAAAAATTGCTCTTGCAAGCGATTATTTTAAAAGTGAAAAGACTCAAGACTTTGCGCTACTAAAAGAAATGGCATCGCTCTTTAAGTCTCACATCTTTATTCTAAACGTTTTACAAGACCCCAGTTTGTTGCCATCGGTCGATAATGCCGTTGCGGGTATCCAACTCAATCACGCATTGTCAGAAACCGATCATTCATTTCATTACATCGCGCATGAAGATGTGGTAGCTGGAATCAATCAATTTATTGAAGCAAATAATATCGACTTGTTGTTTATGATTCCACGCGAACATTCTTTTTTACACCGCTTGCTCAATCAAACCCATACCAGACGTATGGCATTTCATGCCTTAGTTCCGCTGCTGGCGATACACGAATAATTTAAAAAAGGGATGCCATGCGCAATCAGACCATAAACATAGCGATTAACGATAGCCGAAAGATTCTCGACATTCAAGATGAATTCAATGCTGTTTTTCCGTATTTAAAAATGGAATTTTTCTCGCGACCACATAAAAACAACGAAGGATCGGCACGGAAACTCATGCTCCGAACACAGCAAACACTTGGCGAGTGCCGCACCCGACATGTTCAAGGCGAACTAAAAATTAACCCTGAAATGACCGTGCTAGATTTAGAGCAAGGATTCAACGAAATGTATGGATTAAATATCCAAGTTTTCAGAAAGTCTGGAAAGGTCTGGCTCGAGACTACAGTAACGGATGGTTGGACACTTGATGAACAAAACAGACAAGGTGAAGAACTGAGCAGCATTGCAGGATAATTTTCAAAACAGCGTACCCCTTCAAACCTAGCCAATTGGCTAGGTTTTTTTAATGCGGTTAACAGGTTGCGTCGTTGTTGGAGCGTTAGCTGCATTTCTCGAACAACAGTTCAATCCGTTTCACCTGTACGTTGGGGTTTCTGGTGGCGCCATTGCGGCGTCGTATTGTGTTGTGGATGAGCCTGAACAGTGTTTTAATGCCATTCATTTTCTTTCGGCAAACAAACGCATTGATTGCTTGTTGACAAAGAGGTTAACTATTTTAACTAGTTTTGATAACTTAGAGCCTGTTTAAAATTTGTTTTTGAGAATTGTTATGATGGCTTTTTGTGCCAGACGAGGCGCGTTTTGAAGGCCATAGCAGCGCGCCTACGGTCAAAAAACGCAACGAAGTATGGTGCAAAAAGGCGCATAACAAACTCAAAGGATGAAATTTAAACAGGCTCTTAAATCAGCAAAATTTTGATTACAATTTTTGCCATTCTTTTTTTTGCAGCGCTAACTAGTTTTGTTGGGTCCCTTCAACTTGGCCCAGTCAATCTTTTTGTGATCAATACAGTTTTGTATAGTGGGCGGCGCGAGGCTTTGTGGGTTGCGCTCGGTGGCTCATTGCCAGAGTTTTTGTACTGTGCCTTGGCTGTGTTTGCCAATCATTTTTTGGAGGAGTACGCTCTCGTTCAACTCATCTTCAGGATTGCTTTTGTTCTCATTCTGATCGGTATCGGATTTCGGTTTCTTTTAAAAAAGACAATATCGGTTGAACATATAGCAGAACAACACGCTCAAATTTCAAGTCCACTACGCTTAACGCTAAAGGGATTTTCACTTGCGGCCTTGAATCCACAACTCTTACCCTTCTGGATTTTTGTTCAGGTTTATTTTAACTCGTTCCCTGTTTTGAGCATCCAATCCACAGCGCAAAAAATCTCGTTTATACTGGGTGCTGGTATTGGTGCTTTCTTTTTACTGTTTACCGCAACGCAACTGGTTTATCGTTACAAAACAAAACTGTTGAACTATGCTACCAATAAATACTATTTTAAAATATTAGCAGTGTTGTTTTTTGCTATTGCTATTCAACAAATCATCGCATTCTTTTTCCCATGAAAACAGACAATAAATACTGGTATCTCAGAAACCATAAACTATTTGATCAGCTTAGTACGAAAGAAGTTGATGACTTGTGCATTATTTCAAACATGAAGAATGCGCAAAAAAACGACATTATCTTCTTTTCAGATCAAGAGGTTAAAAAAGTTTTTATCCTAAAAGTAGGAACGGTAAAAATTTGCCGCGAAGGCGAAAACGGGAAAGAGATTATTTCCGAAATACTCACCGAAGGCGATATTTTTGGACATATTCATACTACAAACACCCATAAATTAGAATATGCCAAAGTAATCAGCGATCAAGTACGTCTTTGCTTTTTTGAAGCAGATAATTTTTACCGCGTTCTACAAAACAATCCTGCTCTTTCTATTCGTTATGCGGATGCGGTACAAGAAAAAATGCTTTCGTTCCAACAAAAATATGAAGACTTGATTTTCAAAGACGTTGATACGCGCGTGTTGGAATTCTTTAAGCGTTATGCCAAACACCACGGCAAATACAACGGCACGAGTGTAGAAATGGAAATGATGCTAACGCACCAAGATATTGCCGATTATACCGCTTCCTCGCGTCAATCGGTTACTACTATTGTAAACCGGTTAGTCGAAAAAGGAAAAATCATTTACGAAGGACGAAAAAAAGTGATTATCCCCAATATCGAACAACTTTAGTTCGTGTCAGGCAAAAGACATTTCGTGTGTTTTGTAAACCTTAGTTTAGCAAAAAATATGCGTTATGAAAAATATCCTATTCCTGTTTTTAGCCTTGTCCTTGTTTTCGGCTTGTAAAAAAGAAGAACAGCAAGACGCTATGCTCAACGAGGTTTTTGATACGTCGCAAGCAACACTTCTTGTTCAAGGAACATGCGTTACAAACGCTCATCCCACATCTGGTACAGTAAAAGTCTATTTAAAAAACGGATCGAAGTATTTGGTTTTTTCTGGATTTAAAACTGATGCTGGTCCCGATTTGCGCGTTTATTTTTCGCGTACAACGAACAATACCGATTTTATTGATTTGGGTGCATTGAAATCCATAAATGGTAATTTTTATTACGATGTGGGTAGCACCATCAACACAACGAATTATAACCATGTGTTAATTTGGTGTGAAGACGCTTCTGTACTATTTGGCCACGCACAACTACAATGAAAAAAGCAGCAAAAATTAGTTCTTGGGTTTCTGCTTCGTTAGCGGCATTAATTATGCTACAAACCCTATACTTTAAGTTTTCGGCAGCACCCGAAAGTGTTTATATTTTTTCTACACTCGGTCTTGAGCCGTATGGACGAATTGGAACGGGTGTTGCAGAACTGATCGCGTCATTTTTACTGCTCATTCCAAGCACACGTATTTATGGTGCTGGACTATCCGTAGGAATCATGATCGGGGCAATTATTGGACATTTAACCAAACTCGGTATCGAAGTGATGGATGATGGCGGATACTTGTTTATCTTGTGTCTGATTGTAACACTTGCATCTGCTGGATGTCTTTTCATAGAACGCACGAAAATTAGTTCACTGCTCAAACATGTTTTTACTGCCCGACAAAAACACGGTTAAACTTTTACGGATTCCGTTTTCGTTTTTCTTAATGCCTTTATTTCTCTTGGCATTAAGTCAGGCAGAACACATTCATGTTGGGCATACACTCGCCGCATTTTTAATCATTCATTTTCTGGTTTATCCCGCTAGCAATGGCTATAACAGCTATGTCGATCGTGATGAAACAAGTATTGGTGGACTGGAACGCCCGCCATTACCAACAAAAGCCTTGTTTCACTTAACATTGGTGATGGATGTGCTTGCTGTGCTATTGTCTGTTGTGTTTGTGAGCAGCCTATTCGCCGGCTGTATTCTGGCGTACATCCTTGCTTCGCGCGCATACAGCTCACGTCAAGTTCGGCTGAAAAAATATGCTGTTGTCGGATTTCTAATTGTTACATTTTTTCAAGGGGCATTTACCTATTTCATGTGTTCTCTTGGCGTTTCGGATGCACCGTTTGATTTCTCGTTTGCAAATAACATGCTTTTATGTGCGTGTTCGTTACAAATTGCGGGTGTTTATCCGCTCACACAAATCTATCAACACGAGGCCGATCTTGCCGATGGCGTAACAACACTCAGTTATAAACTTGGGTACCGCGGAACATTTCTGTTTACTGCGGCAATGTTTGCCGTCTGTAATGTCTGCTATTTTTTATACTTCGATGGTCATGGAATCGCGAATCAGTTTTACGTTTTGCAAGCATTCTTTTTGCCCGTGATTGCATTTTTTGTTTACTGGTTCTTACAAGTGATTAAAAGTACATCAGCCGCCAATTTCAAAAATACCATGCGCATGAATGCGATTGCCGCCGTGTGTATGAATGCCTGTTTTCTGGTTTTCTATTTTTTAAATCATTAATTGCGTGAGTTATATAACAGCCATTGAAACTGCAGTACCCGATTTTTGCCATACACAAAATGCGTTGGCAGACTTTTACATGCTTGCAACCGATGATGAAAAGGTCAGACGTAAAATCAAAGCGATTTCAGAAAAGGCAGCTATTCAAAAGCGCTATTCTGTGTTGAGTGATTATAGCAGTAAGCCAGAAGCATTTACGTTTTTCCCTAAAAATAATGCGCTAGAACCTTTACCTGGCTTAAATCAACGCATGGCTGTATTTAAAACAGAGGCATTGGCGTTGTCGTTAAAAGCAATTTTGAAAATACCGAATTTTGAAGCGGAGAAAAAATCAATTACACACATCATCACGGTTACCTGCACCGGACTATTTGCACCCGGGCTAGAAACAGAATTGATTAAAGAACTTAATCTTAGTTCGAAAACACAACGGAGCAGTATCAATTTCATGGGCTGCAATGCCGCAATCATTGCGCTGAATAGCGCCCATGCAATTTGCTCAAGCATTCCCGATGCGAAGGTGTTGGTCGTTTGTACCGAATTGTGCACACTGCATTTTCAAAAAAATTACAGCGACGATTATATCCTTTCAACAGCCTTGTTTGGCGATGGATGTGCTGCGGTTATTGTTGATGCTAGGCCCCCAACAGCTGGACGTAAAGTCAAAATGGATGCGTTTCATTCACAGTTGATTCACGATGGGTCGAACGAAATGGCTTGGCAACTTTCTGAAACTGGTTTTTTGATGAATTTGACATCGTATGTTTCAGGCCTCATCAACGGACAAATGAAGCAATTGCTCGATTCGATCGCGCTCGACGCCAAAGACATTGCGCTTTGGTCAATTCATTCGGGAGGGAAAAAAATCCTAGATGATTTTACGAAAGTCTTACAACTTCCAGAAACAGCCTTACAAGAATCGTATGATGTGCTTCGGAATTATGGCAACATGTCATCGGCAACGGTTTTGTTTGTGTTGAAACAAGTTCTTGAAAAACACACGCATGTTCCGTCCGGTAGTAAAATTTTCGCAGCAGCTTTTGGTCCAGGGTTGAGTATTGAAACCATGCAATTGAGTTATGTTTAAGCAACGTAGCACCCAAAAAGAATTACTCGATGCGGAATTTATTCCGGAGGCCGATTTATTTCAAAATCTCCGTGAGTTGCATCGCATCAATTCGTTGCTTGGTGGCTATGCCATTAGCATGCGGGCCTTGAAACGCGCACTTGGTGGTAAGAAAAGCTATTCACTGGTTGATATTGGCTGTGGCGGAGGCGATACCGTGAAAGAAATTTTTCAATGGAATCAGAAACAAAAAATTGACGCTAAACTGTATGGTGTTGATTTAAAACAAACGTGCATTACTTATTCCAAATCAAACAATCCGGTTCCTGAAATTGAATTTATTTGTAACGATTACCGAAACATATTCGATCACATCACACACGTTGATTTTATTCATGCGTGTTTGTTTTGCCACCATTTATCGGACGACGATATTGTTCAACTGATTCAGTTTGCACAAAAGCATAAAGCAACATTAATCATCAACGATTTAGAACGAAATGCGTTTGCGCATTATGCCATTCGCTTGCTCACGCGTATTTTTTCAAAGTCGTATTTGGTTAAAAATGACGCACCGCTATCTGTTTTGCGCGGATTTAGAAAACACGAATGGCAAAACATGCTCGAACGTTCTGGCGCTAAACGATTTTCTGTCAACTGGCGTTGGGCGTTTCGCCATGAAATAATTGTGTTTGCCGATGGACAATAACCAACCATACGATTGCGCTATTGTTGGCGGTGGCTTGGCGGGCTTATGCTTATCCATTCAGCTTGCGCAGAAAAATTTCCGCGTAGTATTAATTGAAAAGAACACCTATCCGTTTCATAAAGTTTGTGGGGAATACATTTCGATGGAGAGTTGGGATTTTCTTGAAAATCTTGGTTTATCGCTTTCGCGCATGAATCTTCCTCAGATTCGTAAGCTTCATGTAACAGCACAAAATGGTTTTCAAATTGCCTCTCCATTGGATTTAGGTGGATTTGGAATCAGTAGATACACCTTGGATTTTGAACTATCCAAACTATCCAAAACTGTTGGTGTTGTTGTGCTTGAACAGTGTAAGGTTCAATCGGTTGTTTTGCAAGATGATTTATATGTGGTCGAAACGAGCCAAGGAAAAATGAATGCGCGTATAGTTTGCGGGGCTTACGGAAAAATTGATCCGGCATTCATGGAGCGGGAAAACGCAAACAAGGAAGGCGGATACGTGGCCGTTAAGTATCATCTAAAAACAGATTTTCCAGCCGATTTGATCGAGTTACATAATTTCAAAGATGGCTATTGTGGTATTTCAAAAGTTGATCACGATACCTTTTGCATGTGTTACCTGACAACGGTAAAAAATCTTCAAGACAACAACAACGATATAAAAACGTTGGAGAAAAATATCTTGCGAAAAAATCCTGCTTTAGATCGTTATTTTTCAAGTGCGACATTTCTTTATGATAAACCTTTAGCCATTAGCAAAATTGGCTTTCAGAAAAAGCAAGCCTATCGGCAAGATATGTTGATGCTTGGCGATGCGGCGGGTGCGATTGCGCCTTTGTGTGGAAATGGAATGAGTATAGGAATGTGCGCCTCAAAAATTCTAGCGCATTACATCACTGACTTTTTGCATGGAAAAATCTCCAAGCAAGAATTAATTAAACGTTACACAAACGAATGGAATGCTAATTTTTCGATGCGTATTAAAACAGGGTTTTATTTGCAAAAACTGTTCGGAAAGCGATTAACAACCTTGTGGGCATTGAAATTTCTCGGTCGCTCGCCACGCATTTTGCGAAAAATTATTTCCTTGACTCACGGGCAGAAATTCAGCTAAAGGCTACAAAACGCTGATTTTTGGAATAGTCGTATAGCCGACAATTGATTTGCTTGTGTTTTTGTTTCTTTGGGAGATGAAACAAATCGCCTTTTTAGGAATTCTTTCTAGTTTGCTCTTTTCGTTTGTACTTACGGGCGATCCTGTTGGATTGCAAGTAGGAGACAAAGCACCCGGCTTTACCGCTAAAAACCAGAAAGGCGAACAGGTTCACTTAGCTGAAAAACTGCATCAAGGCAAAGTCGTCTTGTTTTTTTATCGCGGCGAATGGTGTCCTTTTTGTAACCGCGAATTACAAGCGTTTGAAGATTCGCTGTCGCTCCTAAAAGCAAAAAACGTAAGCGTTATTGCCGTTTCTCCTGAAAATGCAGAAAACATTAAAAAATCGCAGGAGAAAACAAATGCTAGTTATGATTTGATCTCGGATAGCACCGGAAGTATTATGAATGCCTACAAAGTAGCATTTGTGCTTGATAGTACCACAACTGTAAAATATAAAAAGTATGGCATTGATCTGAACGAGCGCAATGGCGCTGCGGGCAATTCGCTGCCAGTACCCGCTGTGTATATTATCGGTCAAGATGGCCAAATAACGTATCGTTTTTTTGATGTCAATTATAAATTACGTCCGAGTGTAAAAGAAATCTTGAGCAAGCTATAATGGTTTTAATTCTAAAAAACATAAGCTCTTTTTTGAATCGCACGAAGCATTTCTTGCCCATGCTGGTGTTGTTTCTGTGGAGTCAAGTAAATGCAAATCCTAACGATTCAACGCGTTTCAAAATCGGAGCATTGCCTTCTGTATTTTATACGCCTGAAACACGACTTGGTTTTGGAGGATTGGTTTTCACGAATTTTAAATTCGACAAAACCGATTCTTCGCTTCGCAAATCAAATTCTCAAACCTATATTTCATACACGCTCAATAAGCAGTTTGCCGTTGAAAACGATTTTCAATTTTGGATGGCTCAAAACAAGGTTTATGTTACAGGCAATCTTGATTACAGCCGTTTCCCAGAATTGTTTTTTGGGATAGGGAACGATACAAAATGCGAAGAGCATAGCATGATTTCGTTTGACTTAATTCGGGTGCAAACAAAATCCTTGCTTCGCATCAATCAAAATCTTTATGGTGGACTCCTATTTCAGTATCAGAAATTATATAAACTGGATGATAAATTGATGGCTGGAGCGGGTAAAGAAATACACGGCGATATGGGTTATTCCGCTTGTGGAATTGGCCCCGTTCTAATTTTTGATAAGCGCGATAACCCACTTAATCCTTGTCGTGGTAGTTATTTTGAGGCATCGTATGTCGATTATAAAAACATTATTCGCAATACACACATGTTTACATCGATTACGGTTGATGCGCGTAAGTATGCTACCTTTTTCAATCGTTTGGTTTGGAATGGGAATGTTTATTTTTCACACAATAGCGGCGACGTTCCATTTCGGATGTTGCCAGAAATTGGAGGCGCACGTTTTTTAAGAGGTTATTACCGCGGACGTTTTCGCGATAACAACATGGTACTCGTTCAACAAGAATTTCGGATGCCTGTTTATAAACGTGTCGGCGTCGCCGCTTTTGTTGGTGCAGGTGCTGTATCGAAAAACGTATCGCAATTATTGGCAAGAGAAATTCATGCGAGTTATGGACTTGGCTTGCGTATTTGCATCGATAAAAAAGAAAACACTAACCTTCGTATTGATTATGGTTTTGGAAAAGACTCGCAAGGACTTTATGTTGTTTTTGCCGAAGCATTTTAGTTTACTTGTCGCAAGTTTGTTGCTTTTCGCGACTATGCGTGGGCAAGAGGTAACACGTGTTTTCCATGCCGACTCCGTTAGTGTTTATCTTGCTTCGGAGAAAAACACAGTCAATAAAATTATTCCCAAAGAATACGAAGCGGTGATTAAAATAGCATTGCTTTATTTTCCCGAATTAGCTGAAACGGCCATAGAATTTCGTGTTAAAAAACAAGTTGCCCCGCTTTCGGCTAGGCCCAAAATTTGGAGTGTTTTTGTAAAATCAAGTAAACGCAAGTACGTGATCAACATCAGCAATCAAACAATAGAAAAATTGAATGCTATTTTGCTGAGTAATTTGAGTTTTAACGCGCAAATTGGGGTGATTGGACATGAACTAAGCCATATTGTTGAATACGATTCCAAACGCGGTATATTTTTTATTGGTTTGGCCTTACGGCATGTAAGCAAGCGAAGCATGGATCGTTTTGAGTATAATACCGATAAACGGTGTGTGGAACATAAGCTCGGTTATCAATTATTGAGTTGGAGTGAAGAAGTGCGTTCCAAACTTGGACAAGAAAAATGGGGCGGAGCCAACAAACCCAAACGAGAACGGTATATGAATCCAGCAACCATTCGTGAGTTGATTCGAGTGCTGCCTTGCTATCAGGGAAAGTAAACACATGCTAGTGTCGTATGCCTGACAAAAGTGTTGATTCAATTCACGTTTCTTTGTTTCACATAAAAACACCAAATCATTCAACGATGTTTAAATACAGTTCACTTTTAATTGCTAGTTTGTTTGTGTTTCTTGCAACGAACACGCATGCTCAAGAAACAACAGAAGCGCCAAAAGGATTTAAATACAACACCAATGCAGATGTGTCGCTTGCTAGTAATGGCGCACAAACCCTTGCCGCTTTGTCATTCACGAAGTTTCATGCAGTTACAAAAAAGCAACGGTTTAAAATTGGATACGGCATTCGGTTCAATTCACAATTTGGGAAGAACTTGACCTATACTACTGCACCGGCCATCCTCACTTCTGGACAGCGCGGCCCACAAGTTTTTTTCACAGAAATCATTGCGAAAAATATCGATTCGCTAGATGTTGCTTCAACGCAATTCAATGCCATAAACATCAATATCCATTTACAATATACATTCAAAGAAAAATTTGATGTGGGATTCAACATTGATGCGGTTGGTTTTACCTTTGGGAAAAGTGTTACAGGTAAATACAGCGCATATCAATCTCTCGAAAACGGAACAATGCAAACCGCTAGTCCTACTTCTTTTAATGTGTTGCTGGTCAGTGATAATGATATTGGCACATTGAATTCAGAATTATATTTCCGATATTGGTTAAATTCCAGCTGGGCAATCAAGGCTGGTGCAAGTTTTTTATTTACAGAATATACAACAACAAACAAGCTTCGGCTTGATAACGACCGCTGGAGAAATAAATCACTCATGGGTTTAGTGGGTGTTTCATTTTCTCCGTTTAATTAAGAAGCACATGCTCACTTCAATAGCTATTTCGCAATTATCAAATCTGAAAAATGTTCTTGGCCAAATCAAGGACGAAGATTATGCCCTTCCGCTCAACACACTCAAAGGCATGTCGATTGGCAAACACGTACGTCATGTAGTTGAGTTTTACGAATGTTTACTCTTCAATACGGTCGATAATACGCTTTGTTACGACGATAGAAAGCGAAATATGCTATTGGAGGAGAATGTCAAATACACGCTCGACTACATTACCGAAATCACCGATGCGTTGGAACGTATCGAATCCAATAAACGCTTGTTGTTGGTTGCGATCTATCAAGAACAACGCATTTCTATGGAGTCGTCTCTTTATCGCGAGTTGACGTACAACATTGAGCATGGTGTTCATCACATGGCCATTATTGGCATCGCGCTTCCCATTCATTTCTCGTACATTCAAGTACCCGAAAAGTTTGGGTTTGCCGACTCGACGATTCAGTATTTGAAAACACAGCAAGTTGCTCGTTAACGTATGTGTACGGTTACTTTTTTACCGTTGAATAAACGCGATTTCATCCTCACATCAAATCGTGATGAGGATGTTTCGCGCCCAGCAGCGCTGCCTGTGCACACCTACGCGATTGGTGAACGCACAATTTATTTTCCCAAAGACCCGAAAGCAAACGGCACATGGATTGCGTACGACGAGCGTGGATATACCTTATGTTTGCTCAACGGGGGATACAAGCCGCACGTTTCAACGGGCAATTATAAAAAGAGCCGAGGACTTGTCCTGCTTGATTTCTATGCATTTGGCGAACCCGAAGCGTTTGCCACACAATACGATTTTTCGGGAATCGAACCATTTACCTTGGTGCTTGCGTATTCTTGTTCAGATACAGATAGTGTCCTTTTGTATGAACTGAAATGGGATGAACAGCAGGCCCGTTTGACGCGTTACGATTCCTCACTTCCGCACATTTGGTCGTCTGTTACACTTTATACACCCGAAGTTGTTGCACAGCGCGAATCGTGGTTCAACGATTGGCTTACGAAGCAGCAAGCATTTACGCCCGATCAGATTTTGTTTTTCCATCATTTCGGAGGAACAGGATTGAGTGATACTGATTTGGTGATGAATCGCGGCTCAAAAAAAACAGTCAGTATTTGTTGTATCAACAAAACCGAATCGCATACGGAAATTGTTTACGAAGATATCATCAACAAGAAATTATACAAAAACAAAATCATTCCCTGTTGATGCGTTTACCTCTCTTTGTCATCAAGTACATTAAGTTTGAATACTGGCCGTGGTGGTTTTTTTACATTCCCATATTGCCTTATTGGCTTGTATTGTCTATAAAAAATCGTTCGCTGGCTTTTTTTAGTGCGGCCAATCCGGGCATTGAATTGGGTGGTTTTTTTGGAGAAAGCAAATCCGATATCCTTAGTAAAATCGATCCGCGCTATTTGCCCAAGAGCATTGATGTTGGTCAAATGCGTTTTGACCAATTGAAAGAAAATATTGCAGAACAAGAAATTGCATTTCCGCTTATTGCCAAGCCCGATATTGGTGGACGAGGTGTTGATGTGGAGAAAATAGATTCTTTAGCCTTGCTTGAAAGTTACCATAACCGCGCAAAAGGAAAGTACATCATCCAAGAGTATGTAACGTACGCAATCGAGCTAGGTGTTTTTTATAGCCGTATGCCGAATGAACAAAAAGGATTGGTTACATCAGTAACGCTAAAAGAATTTTTAACAGTTACCGGCGATGGCCATTCTACGATTGAAGCCTTGATGGAACAAAGTACGCGCGCACGTTTTCAGATTGATCGGTTGCGACAAACAAGCGGGAATCTACTGGATACGATTTTGCCTCTTGGTGAAGAAAAAGTTTTAGAACCGATTGGCAACCATTGCCGCGGAACACGATTCATCGACGCCAATTACCTCATCAATGAAAATTTGCACCGTGTGTTCGATGCGATCAGTTTACCGATTGCTGGTTTTTATTACGGACGTTTTGATTTGAAGGTGCGGAGCGTCGAAGATTTGTATGCGGGAGAACATATACGCATCATGGAACTAAACGGTGCAAGTTCTGAGCCTGGCCATATCTACGATTCATCAAACACGGTGTTTCGCGCATACCGCGATTTGGCGGCACATTGGAAGCGATTGAGCGAAATTTCAAAAGCCAATATGCTTGATGGGCACAAGCCTGTTTCATTTTGGTTGATTGTACGCTCGTATTTTCGATTTGTGGTGATGAAGAAGCAGGATGTTAAAGCTTAAATCCGCGGGCAACTGGAATTGTAAATCCGTTTAAAAATAAATGTCCTTTTTGAAATTTTTCCACGTATGTTTTGTTTACAACAAATGATTTGTGAACACGAAGAAAGTGAGGTGGTAATTTTTCATGAAACCGACTAAGACTTTCAAGATGTATGTATTTAGCTGTTTTCGTTTGAATTTTGATGTATTGCTTCATGGCTTCTACATAAAGAATATCGGAAATTATTATTTCTTTGAAAAGGCCATTGTGTTTAATCGAAATAGTTTCTTTGCTTATCGCAAGTTGTTCTCCTTGCTCTTTTTTCGATAAATAGTATTTTGCTTTTTCGAGTGTTTTCTTGAATCGTTGTTGCGAATAGGGTTTTAGTAAATAGTCAACCACATCGAGGTCAAAAGCCTGTTGCGCATATTCAGCATAAGCTGTAACAAGGACCAAAATAGGTTTATAATCGAGTTTACGAATTAAGTTAAGGCCCGATAATTGTGGCATTTGAATATCGGCAAAAATAAGATCTGGCTTTTCGATGGCGATGAATGCACTCGCTTTTTCAGGCGATGTAAAGGAGCCAATCAATTCAAAATCGTTTTCTAGCGATAAGAAGTGTTGAAGTAAATCAACCGCAAGATCTTCGTCATCAACAACAATACAACGAATACTCATAGCTGAAGGATGAGTTGAACAAAATAACTAGTTTCTTCATTTTCAATCGACAGCTCATGTTTTTTTGGATAAAACGCATTGAGCCGTGCTTTGACATTTTCGATACCAATACCACTGATATGATCTTTTTGTTGATTTTTCCGAATCGTATTCCGACAGGTAAAAACCAACTGCTGCGGTGTAGTTGAAATGGCAATGTGTAACGAATCTGCATCTCCATCGAGCGAGCCATGTTTGATGGCATTTTCAATAAAATTAATAAAAATGAGAGGTATAATTTGAACATCAGCGGCAATCGATTTTTCAAAGTGCACTTTACCATCCAACCGTTTTTTCATGGATGTTAGTGTCAAATAGTTTTCAATGTAATTCACTTCGGCATGAATAGAAACGTATTCTTTTTTGCCATCGTAAATGACATAGCGCAATAAGTCAGAGAGCATCACAACCGTATCGGATGCTTTTTCATGATTGGTATGAATCAAACTGTTGAGGTTATTCAAGGCATTGAATAAGAAGTGTGGACTAATTTGCGCTTTCAGCATATTCAATTCGGCTTCGTTTTTCAATTTTTCTAACTCAATTTGTTCCTTTCGTTGTTTATGATAATTTGCTCGAATGTTGATCCAATTTATAATCAGACTAAGAATTAAAAAATACGGAACGCGTGAGAGCAGATGCTCGTAGGTTAAAAACCAATCGGGCGCAACCTCAGGAATAAATAGTTTATCGATGTATGCAAAGCCGCTTGACGCTATGATAAAGACGATTAAAACAAGCGAGAAAAAAAGTATATATTTTTTTTGTGCAAAAATTTTTCCTTTAAGATAAAGTACGAAATATGGAATCGGGATGAAACAAATCATGTAAACTACCGTGAAGATGAAGAGACGAAGCGGCGAAACAAAGATTCCTTTGAGTGGAAGAAATTCGGCATAAAACGACCACGCAATAAAAAAATAAACAAGCCACACGAGGATGTGGTTGATCGTATTAGAAAACAGGAATTTTACCATGTTGCAAATATCAACAATCAATTAGTGTAAGCCTCTTTTTTCTGAAGCTGTTCGTTCATAAATTTTGCCGTTGGTTCATTATTTTATTTCAGTATTTTCTGATTTGTATTTTTGCTTCATCACTAACGATATGGTCATGTTAAACAAAAGCATTTCTAATTTGCCCGCTGCACCAAAGACACAGTGGTGGAAACAGAAAACGAATGCGGCTCTTTTGGGGGTTGCCGTTTTTATGAGTGCCTGTTTGCCTCCGGCAGAGCCTTACCCAACACAAAATCCAGCATCTATTGTTGCACAAGCACAACAACTTTCGGATAGTTTGGAGTCTTACATTATGCGTTGGACACAAAATCAAGTTGGCGATAGTATTCCAGACTCGCTGATTCCAGATGGAATTACAGATAGCCGTGATTTTTATTTGAAAGATCCAGCATTGGCTACAGATGCCGAGACTTGGGCTATTCGTTATGCGAAACCAATTGACAAAGACTCACTTTATTCAGGGATTCCTGATCCTAAAATCACGTATTTGTTTTTAGGAACAGCTTTAGCTCCTTTTGGAAGTAAGCTCGTTATCGAAGGACAATACCCACATTGCCGTTTTTTTTCGATTCAAATTTCGCCACCACTGAATGGTGAAGAGTATTATGCACAACGTCAGTTTGGAACAGCCGAAGTGTCTATTGTTGATGCTGATATTGAACCCAATCCGGGAAGTGTGAATCCATTTCGTGTGGGTGCAAACCGCAACGCGCCCAACCGCGATTATAAAATGGAATTTGAGTTAACAACAGGCAATCCAACCGCACTCAACGACAGCGCGCATGATTATCCTTATCGTAAAAATGTCAATACACGAAAAGGAGCTTTGATGGTTTGTCAAGGACCCTTGGGTTTTGAAACGATTGCCAATACACCATTGCCTCTGAACAAGCAAGGTATGTGGGATTTGGGTTGCGTCTGGATTCGCTATTACGAACCAGATTCCGCCGTTGGTCCATTGGGTGGAGTTCCCTTGCCAAAAGTCTATTTTGAATTGCCCAATGGCTCGCGCTATTTTATTGGGTCAAATTTTACGGAATTGGTAAATCGTGCCAATACAACCAGCCCCAACCGTGTTACAACAGGTTATATGAATCCAAACTTTGGCCCGAAAGTAGGTTGGTACAAATCGTGGGGCATTGTGCGTAGTATTTTCAACGGTATTGCACAATCCAATGGATGGAGCCGCGTGGATAGCAGCGCACACATTCGCGCCTTGGATTTGGGTTATACCGGAAGAAGCGAATTTCGTCCTGCTCCGGCCAACATTGAACCACATGCGACAACCAATAACTACTGTACCTACATGGGGCGCGATGTGGGTATTCCAGAAGGTATGGTGGCCGTGCTTACGGGTAAATTACCCACTTTTCCGCAAACCTATCAAGGACAAACAACCATGACGGCTGGGGATGTGCGTTACTGGAGCATTGTAGGAATTGATACCGATCCTTTTTCGCCGCTTCCGGCCACCACCATCCATGCAATCGCAGATGATGAAGTGGTGTTAGATAACCAGCGAAATTATGTGATCGCATACTCGCGCACAACAGATCGACCAACGAATGCAACTGCGGGCAATGGCGTTTCGTGGGTCGATTGGGGAACACAGACCAATGTGGGTTTACTCATGCGTTGGGTGAATGTTGGTCCTGAATGGCGTTTCTCGCTTGCACCACAAGAACATAATTTATCTTTTCTGCGCTCCGATTGGGGAAGCCCACAATACGATAGTACATTGATTGGAGTGAATTGGCGCAATGGATTTATGCAATGTTATCTGCCACAAGTGCATTACATGACCAAAGCAGAATTTGAAGCACTAGGAAATAATTTAACTGCTGAAGTGATTCCAACATGGGTTGATAGTAGTTATACACTAGCTGGAGCAGCCGAATCCATTCGTGGTTTAGCGGGTGCATCTTCTGCACTAACCAATAATGCCGCAGATCAAGCATTTAATGCAAACGATGGAAATGTTGCTACTTTTTGGAGTAGTGCTTGGGGCATGCCGAATCAAATTATTGCGATTGATTTGGGTGCGGTGAAAAAAATCTCCGCAGTAAAATTAAACTGGGACTGGATTTTCTTCGGAAAAGATTATACGGTTGAAGTGTCAAATGATAGTATCAACTGGACGGTTATTGCGACGGTTACGAATGAAAATGGGCAGATTGATTTGTATCGCAATTTGATGAATATCAGTGGTCGTTATGTACGGTTGAATTTGACTGCGTATAATGCGGGTTATTACCGCTTGGCAGAGTTTGAAGTCTATACAACAGATTGTAGCTGTTCTGCGCCGCCAACTGGAATGAGCGAATCGCAATTGATGCGGAGCCGTATTCAGCTATTTCCAAATCCAGCAAATGATTTTTTACAGTTTAATTTAGTTGGCATTCCGAACGAAGAGGTGTATCAAACGCGTATTTATTCGCTCGAGGGTAAATTGCTTTTAGATCAAGCACAGCAACAGCAAACGGGAAGAATTGATGTTTCGTCTTTAAATTCGGGTGTTTATCTTTTTGTTGCCGAAGGGCAATCGTGGAGGCGTTCGTTAAAATTTATGAAAGCAAACTAAATAATATCCGTTTCATCAAATCCGGTTTTGCCAAGCAGCAAAACCTGATTTTTTTATGTACAAACTCATATTTCTGAAAAATCCGCAGAACCATTAGGCTTCGTATCTTTACCAGATTATGTCTGATCTGGCTACAAAAAAACACCGTCCTTCCTTCGACGAGATTTATATGGATTTGGCGCAAAGTTTGGGTTTGCGCTCGCATTGTGTCAAAGCAAAAGTTGGTGCTGTGCTGACTAAAGATTCCCGCGTGATTTCGCTTGGGTATAACGGCCCGCCAGCAGGCACACACAATTGCGATATGGAATGGCCCGAACATGGCTGCCCGCGCGATAGCAAGGGCAGTTGTTCGCTTGCGTTACATGCAGAACAGAATGCGATTTTGTATGCAGCCAAAAACAATGTTCCAATCGAAGGATCAACCTTGTATGTTACGCTTTCGCCGTGTATTTCGTGTGCGCGTATTATTTATACAACCGGAATTAAACGTGTGATCTATTTGGATTCGTATGCGCAGTTTAAAGGTCTTCCTTCTGACGAAGGCGTTGATTTTCTGCGCAAGTTTGGTGTGAAAGTAGAACGTTATGAAACACCCGTTTCTGCATGAAACATTTGCCGTTATTCGTTCCGCTTTTTTGTGGAACAACATTTGCACTCGGTATTTTCATTGGTTCGTATATCAGTGGAAATGCTCCATCTTACAATCAAAAATACGATAAGCTTAAAGCGGTTTTAGGTATTGTAGAGCACGATTATGTGGATTCGGTGAATAGCAAAGAATTGGTGGATGAAACGATTGGTGCGATGCTCGATAATTTGGATCCGCATTCGGGTTATTATTCAGCCGATGAAACGCGGGCGATGAACGAACCTTTGCAAGGAAATTTTCAGGGCATTGGTATCGAATACAACATCGTTCGCGATACGGTAATTGTTGTGAATGTGGTGAAAGGCGGGCCATCGGAAGTGGCCGGATTGCGCTCGGGCGATCGCTTGCTTACGGCTGACAAAGCGCCATTGACAGGAAAAGATTCGGAAGAAAAAAGCATTCGCGAAAAATTGCGCGGGCCTGGCGGAACTTCTGTAAGCGTAAGTGTATTGCGACAAAAGAAGAAACTGGAGTTTTCGATCACACGCGGAACGGTTCCGATTTATAGTGTGGATGTGGCGTACATGATGAACAGCGAAGTGGGTTATTTAAAATTGGCGCGTTTTGCTGAAACGAGTTACGACGAATTTAAAAAAGCCACCGATGATTTGCTCCAATCGGGGATGAAAAAAATGATATTTGATTTGCGCGGAAATGGCGGCGGTGTTTTGGAATCAGCGGTTGATATTGCAGATGAATTTCTTTCGGGTGGAAAAATGATTGTTTATACGCAAGGTCGTGTGGAGGGTCGAATTGATTATCGCGCAACATCAAAAGGGCGGTTAGAAAAAATTGCGTTGGTTGTGCTGGTCGATGAAAATTCGGCTTCGGCGAGTGAAATTATTGCGGGTGCTATTCAGGACAATGATCGTGGAAAAATTGTTGGTCGTCGTACGTTCGGGAAAGGATTGGTTCAGGAGAATCGTCGTTTGGCAGATGGATCGGGATTTCGGTTGACGATAGCGCGTTATTATACACCAACGGGGCGGTGCATTCAGAAACCTTACGATAAAGGACATGCGGCATACGAAGAAGAGGAGCGCGATCGGTATGCGCGTGGGGAATTGTTTAGTGCAGACAGTATTCGTTTTGCAGATTCGTTGAAATTCAAAACGCCCGCTGGAAAAATTGTATATGGTGGCGGTGGCATCATGCCAGATGTTTTTGTGCCGTTAGACACAAGTGGTAATTCGTCGTATTTGAGCGAGTTGTTTTTCAACAATGTGTTTACGCCATTTGGGTTGGATTACAAGGAAAAAAATATTACGACACTTGAGAACATGGGCCGCGAGAATTTTATGGCATCGTTTGTGGTTTCGGATGGGTTGCGAAATCAGTTTTTAGATTATGCAACAGTAAGCGGGGTGGCGCGAAGCGCGCGGGGGGCAGCAAATTCAGACACGCAAATTCGTTTGTACATCAAAGCATACATTGGTCGTGTGATGTGGGACGACTTGGGTTTTTATCCGGTTTGGAATGCGGTGGATCCTGCGGTGAAGAAGGCGTTGGAGGTGATTTGAGGGGGGCAATAGAGGGCTAAGACAGGTTAACTTGTTCAAAAACTTCAATGTTATAATTCTCCCCCATAAAATTAGGTCATCAAACTTAAGGTAGTTCCTTCATTTGAGTTGTCAGTTGTTGCCTACACCACGCTATGCGAAAGCGAGCGCGAGTTTCAGAAAGTGGGGCATGTGAATTTGATTTGGTGAGGAGACTGAGAAGATGCTTTTGAATTCAAGTAAATAAAAGCTAGCTTAGTATGCTTGATCTATTTGATATGTTCCGCTTGTTTCGTTTTGTTTTTTTCTTTTGGTGCTGTATGGTTTTGTTCACGACAAGGCTGTGTGGACAAATTACAATTGACTGGGAAAAAAACTATGGCGGTTCGTCGCATGATTTTCTAAATGCGGTACAGGCTACCCAAGATGGAGGATATTTACTTGTTGGGCATTCCGGATCTAGTGATTTTGATTGCGATACATCTTATGGGAGCAATGATTTTTTTATAATTAAAACAGATAGCATCGGGCAAATTCAGTGGAGCAAACATTTTGGTGGCACCGACTGGGATGCAGCTTATGATGTTATTGAGATCAGCAGCAGTAATTTCATCATCGCAGGGCGAACACTTTCCTCGAATACAGATGTGACATTTTCTCATGGAAGTTGGGACATTTGGATCATTCAAATCGATGCTACAGGAAATTTGATTTGGGAAAAAACGTATGGTGGTTCTTCGTTTGAAGGCGTTTGGGATATGGAAGAAGCTTCGCCTAATGCGTTTCTACTCGCCGGATATTCTGCTTCAAACAACGGCGATCTGGGTTCGGGTTTTGGACAAACAGATGCCGTAGTGATGAAAATAGATTCGCTCGGTAATTTAAGTTGGTTGCATCAATTTGGAGGTAATGGCGATGATTGGTTTTATGATCTTCAAACAATATCCGATGGAGGTATTGTTGTTACGGGTAGCACAAATTCGGTTAACGGGCAAGTTGCCAACAACTATGGAAATGCTGATGCTTGGGTTGTATGGCTCGATTCTCTTGGCAATCTGATTTCGAACAAAACGTACGGAGGTAGTCTGTACGATAATTTTCAAAATGCGCTTGTGCTTGCCAATGGCGATCTTCTGCTTACAGGAACAACGGAATCGTATGATTATGACGTAACAAATAATTATGGACAGAAGGATTATTGGCTTGTGAGAACAGATAGCTCAGGTCTTATACTTTGGCAAAAAAACTATGGCGGATCAGGAAACGATATTGCAAATAAAACCATTGCACCCAATGCTTCCGAATTTATACTATGCGGGTATTCATCTTCTACCGATAACGACGTTACAGGAAACTATGGGTTGACAGATTTTTGGGTGGTACAGATGGATTTCTTTGGTCAGCTTGTTCAAGAAAATCACTTCGGTAGTTCGTTAGATGAAGGTGGGAGTATTTATCTTGTAGATAGTGCAAATTTTGTGTTGTATGGAAGTTCGGAGGGATACGATTATGACATAGCGACAAATTATGGTGGGCGCGATTATTGGTTTGCAGCCATGCAATATCAATCCGTTACCGGAATAACATCCATCTCTACACCATCAAGACGAGTCGGATTTCCTGTTCCGGCAACAGATCAATTTAGTTTTTCGTTGCTCGAAGGAGAAGTAGTAAACGCTATTGCACTATACGATCTTGCTGGAAAACTGATCGGCAAGCCTATGGGCACAAGCAATAAAAACACCTATACAATTGATATTGGAGAATTGCCGAATGGTATTTACATCACCACCGTCCAAACATCGCGAGGAAGTTTTATGATGCAGACGATTGTGATGCGTTAAAAGGATGGGATAACTTTATAATTTTAGGAAGAAGATACTCCATCGCTAAAAAAAAGAGGCTGCTCTCGACTTTTGAGACAGCCTCTTTTTCGCTCCCCCTCCTGGACTCGAACCAGCTCCGATAGTTATCGGAGCCATGATTAAGAGTCTCAATATTTTAAGAGAAGTTTTTCATTCATCTCAGGATATTTTTTCAGGTTACGGATGTAAGTTGCACTTTTCATTTTTTTGATGTGAGACTCGATCCTCATCGCTTGCTTTTTTGACACACACAAAATCGTATGGAATAAACCCCAATCATCTGCTTTTGCCGTGTATTTATGCGCTTCTGCATTTGCATGAAATTCTAAACGCTCGACAAGATTCCCACTCATTCCCGTATAGAAACGATTCAATTTTTCAGAATAAAGGATATATACAACGTATTGCATGGCTAAAAAAAAGTCCCGAAACATGCGTTTCGGGACTTTTTCGCTCCCCCTCCTGGACTCGAACCAGCTCCGATAGCTATCGGAGCCATGATTAAGAGTCTCAATATTTTAAGAGAAGTTTTTCATTCATCTCAGGATATTTTTTCAGGTTACGGATGTAAGTTGCACTTTTCATTTTTTTGATGTGAGACTCGATCCTCATCGCTTGCTTTTTTGACACACACAAAATCGTATGGAATAAACCCCAATCATCTGCTTTTGCCGTGTATTTATGCGCTTCTGCATTTGCATGAAATTCTAAACGCTCGACAAGATTCCCACTCATTCCCGTATAGAAACGATTCAATTTTTCAGAATAAAGGATATATACAACGTATTGCATGGCTAAAAAAAAGTCCCGAAAC
>JAAFIA010000013.1:55265-69316 GCA_013298545.1 Bacteroidota bacterium
TTCTGCATTTGCATGAAATTCTAAACGCTCGACAAGATTCCCACTCATTCCCGTATAGAAACGATTCAATTTTTCAGAATAAAGGATATATACAACGTATTGCATGGCTAAAAAAAAGTCCCGAAACGTGCGTTTCGGGACTTTTTTGCTCCCCCTCCTGGACTCGAACCAGGGACCCCATGATTAACAGTCATGTGCTCTAACCGGCTGAGCTAAGGAGGAATGTCCGGTTTTACTAGTGTTTCAGCGATTTTGACCTGAAAAATTCCGATCAAATCCCTGATTTGGGGATGCAATATTAGCATGTTCCATTGAAATATGCAATACCTTTGCAAAAATCTTCTAAAAACTATGAGCCTTCTTGTTGTCGGGACTGTTGCTTTTGATGCAATTGAAACCCCTTTTGGCAAAACCGATAAAATTATTGGTGGTGCTGCTACTTACATCTCCCTTGCTGCGTCCTACTTCACCAAGGACATTCTCCTCACCTCCGTTGTGGGCGGCGATTTTCCAAAAGAATCCCTCGAAATGCTCCGTAACCACGGTGTAAACCTCGATGGGCTTCAAATCAAAGAAAATGAAAAATCGTTCTTTTGGTCGGGCCGTTACCACAACGATATGAATACCCGCGATACCTTGGCTACCGAACTCAACGTTATTGCTGGTTTCGACCCAATCGTGCCCGAGAGTGCCCGTGAACCCGATTTCCTCATGCTTGGAAACCTCATGCCCTCCTTGCAGCACAAGGTTATGGCCCAGTTGCGTAAGCGTCCGAAGCTTATCGTCCTCGATACCATGAACTTCTGGATGGATACCGCCTTGGAAGAATTGCAAAAAACAATTTCTCAAGTCGATGTGCTGACCATCAATGATGCTGAGGCCCGCCAACTCTCTGGCGAATATTCACTCGTGAAGGCCGCGCAAAAAATTCTGGAAATGGGTCCTAAAGTGCTCATTATCAAAAAAGGGGAACACGGTGCTTTATTGTTCAACCGCGAACAAGTGTTCTACGCTCCAGCATTGCCGCTCGAAGATGTATTCGATCCAACAGGTGCTGGCGATAGCTTTGCTGGAGGTTTTATCGGGTATTTGGCGCAAACCAAAGACATTTCGTTCGATAATATGAAACGCGCCATCATTTTTGGTTCGGCCATGGCTTCGTTTACCGTTGAAAAATTTGGTGTCGAACGTTTGGTCGGACTTGCTCAAGATGAAGTCGATGAGCGTGTTCAAGAATTTATCGACCTCGTGCAGTTCGATATTTCGCTTGTTTAAAAAAGTGTCGTCATAAATGATTTATAAACGGCATCAGATGCGATGCCGTTTATTTTTTTAGTCTTTTATTTTTTTATGGAAAAACGTCAAGAAAATTTTCTGCTTTACACCTTAGCTTTTGTGCAACTTACACACGTGCTCGATTTTATGGTCATGATGCCCATGAGTCCGTTGTTTAAAGAAGCTTTTTCGATTACCACACCTGAATTTGGAAAACTTGTTTCTTCCTACAACATCAGTGCAGGTATTGTCAGTATTCTCAGCGCATTTTTTGTCGATCGTTTTGATCGTAAAAAAGTGATGCTGGTGGCGTATTCATTTTTTACCATTGGAACCTTGGCTTGTGCACTTGCACCGAATTATCATTTTTTGTTGCTTGCACGCATTGGTACAGGTATGTTTGGTGGTGTGCTTTCGGCGGTATTGATGAGTGTTGTTGGTGATGTGATTCCGTTTGAACGTCGCGCACAAGCAATGGGCGTGGTGTATATGGGATTTTCGGTTGCTGCTGTTATTGGTGTTCCTGCCGGAAGTTTTGCTGCGGTGCATACAAGTTGGCACGTGCCGTTTTTTGTCATTGCAGGCATGGGCATTTTTGTACTTGCGGGTATTTGGAAGTTTGTCCCCAACATCACGGCACAAATCGAACGTGCGAAAAGTCAAAACCCGTTTCAAAATATTGCAACAATTTTAAACAACAAAAATCGACTGCGCGCTTTATTGCTCGTAACGATGCTGATGTTAGGGCATTTCTCAATCATTCCGTACATGCCCAATTACATCCAGCACAATGTTGGTATCGATAAAGAATACTTGCCGTTGATTTATCTTTTTGGCGGATTAGTAAGCGTGTTTACGATGCGTGCCGTTGGTCGTATTTCTGATAAGCGTGGCCATTTCAAAACATTTTTTGTGTTGTCGGTCATGGCTCTTATTCCAATTATCCTAATTACACAGATGACTCCCGTTCCACTCGCTGTTGTTTTAGGAATCACCACCTTGTTTTTTATTTTCGGTGGTACACGAAGTGTTCCGGCCAACACACTCATTACGTCAACAGCACTGCCACACCAACGTGGAAGTTTCTTGAGCCTCAACGCAGCCATTCAACAATTGGCATCTGGCCTCGCGGCATACGTCGGTGGTTTGTTGATTGTAGAAAATGCAGATGGTGGTATTTCGCAATACGAGTATGTGGGTTATTTGGCCGCAGCCGCAAGTATTCTCGCCATTGCTGTGGCGTATGGTGTAAAACCGATTCAGGATAAGCCAGCCGAAGCGAAGGTTGCCTAAACGCTGCTACTGAATCATTGCCCAATCCACAAATACCAACCGCTCTTTCCCTGTCGAAGGTTCGATGAAGCGGATGAAAATTTCAATTTCTACGGGTTGATCGGGGCCAATGATGTCTGTTGGTGTTTGCGTACGGATGTAAAAATCGTGCACGAATTGATCGCGTACTTGCAAAGGCACAACCAATTTAAACTCGTACCAAATCCGATTGTCTTTTAACCGAATACGTCGCGTAATTTTTCCGGAAAACGGAAACGAACTCACGAGCAATCCCTGCGCACGACTTTGCGAAATGATGAAACTTTGTCCAATGGTGGCATTGCGAAAACGGCTTTGCGTTTCGGCTAGAATAGAGGCGGGGAGAAGCGACGTGAAAAATTTAATTTTCCCCCAATGCCCCGGAATCACCTCTAAATTGGTCATGCGAATGGAAAGAAAGAAAACTAAAAATCCACCCGCAAGCAAGGACGAAAAAATAATTGCATTGCCATACGATGAGCCGTAGGTTACGCAAATGCTCACATACTCAAACACGAAAATAAACGTAAGTGCACCCGCTAAAAATCCAGAAAGCGAAGCCGGAATATGCTCAAAATCCGAAACCTTTTGTGATTCGTTTGTTGAATGATTGAGCGCGTTATTTACCAACGAGACAAACACCACAATCGAAGCAAGGAAAAACAAAAACGTAATGATTCCTAAGCTGTGTTTGCCCGGAGCGAGCAACCAAAAATCGTAAAAGCCGTGCGCTAAAGCGGCAAGCAAAAAGAAGACGGGAATGAGCCACCATTTTTCGGGCCAACGAAATTTCCAAAGCACAAAACCATACGCCACAATGGAACTAAAAATCAAATGCCCCACGCACGCCATCAGCGCACGCATGTGAATGACATCTAAGCCATAAATCGAAATGTAAAGCATGTTTTCAAAAAACGCAAAGCCCAACCCACTCGCACCCGCAATCAACAAATAATCAATAGGACGACGTATAATATTGGTAAACCGAAGCAAAATCAAAAACGGAATAATTTTCACCAATTCCTCAATCAAACCAATGCCCAGAAAACAATACATGAAATCGTGCCCCCAGTTGCCATTGCGTTCAAACAGTAAAATATATTCGTAAAACGCATACAAGAGCCAAGCCGAAACACTCATCACCGCACCCAATCCCGCGGCCAACAATAATTTTGTGTACGACATCGGCTCAAGAAAACTCAGCCGATTCAAAAAGCTAATCCAAATCAACAACACAAGCAAAGCTGCAACAACACCGAGCCAAGGAAGTGTTGGAAACATTTCGCCGAAGTATAACGCGTAAAAAGATTTCAGATCGCCATCCAGAAAATAAATTTTGCGGCGCAAATCAAAATCAATCGCCTTTTCGCTTTCCGGCGCATACACCAAATTCCGCAACGAGTCGAGCTGATTTTCGGCATTGTATATCCGCGCCAACTCTTGCCACGCCCCCGCGCGAAAACCCTTCACACGAAGTTCGGCCCGAAAATTCGGAATCGCAGTGTTGTAGCCATAAGCCTCTTCCATCGCGCGGCCCATCGCATATTGCACATAAGGCGATTCGCTTTCTTTAATCTGCCGCAAATGCGAAAACGCGTTATCGGTATCCGGAATTTTTTTCTCGAGGTACCAAAAGCACAAAAATAAATTTCCCAAATCGCTTAGGCTATCATAATTGCTTCGTGCTAATTCTGTGTAGTATGAAAAAATAGCAACACCTTCTAAATTATGTTGCCGCTCGTCTGGAACAACATAATTTTCCTGTTCGCCAAAATAGTATTGTTGAATAAGCGAAAAATGATAATCGCGGTTACGAGGCTCCTGTTCAATTTTTTTACGAAGACCTTTGCTGATGAGCGTCGGTTGTTTCGTGCGCGTTGCAAACTGAATTTGTTCATCTGGATCAACAAAACTGGGATGAATATCAGCCAACGAAAAGATAAACATGCATACGATTAAGGAAATGAGTGTAAGCATGAAAAAACGATAACTCCCGAAATCGTACCACACACGCCCTTCTGCCCGGTTTTCAGCAATGCGATGCCAAGCCCAATACGTGATAGCGATAAAAAGAATGATTCCGAAGAAAAGGCTCATACCAGACAAATTTGAGGTTTAAGTTCCAAATGAACAAACGCAAAGATTCAAAGCAATACGATTTATGGATGTATGCGTTTTTTTAAGTTCCAAGTTCCAGATTCCAAGTTCCAAATGAGTTCGATTCATGGACGTATGCGTTTTTTTAAGTTCCAAGTTCCAAGTTTCAAATGAGTTCGATTTATGGATGTATGCGTTTTTTTAAGTTCCAAGCTCCAAGCTCCAAGTTCCAAATGAGTTCGATTTATGGACGTATGCGTTTTTAAGCGCCAAATATCCAATAGATATGATCTACTTATGGGGCGGGGGATTTGGAACTTGGAATCTGGAACTTGGAACTTTTTACTTTGGAACTTGGAACTTGGAATCTGGAACTTGGAACTTGGAACTTTTTACTTTGGAACTTGGAATCTGGAACTTGGAACTTTTTACTTTGGAACCTGAAACTTGGAACCTGAAACTTGTTTTTTAATCTTACTACCTTTGCGCTGTGATTGAAACAGATTATTTACTCATTGGGCAAGGCATTAGCGGAAGTGTACTCGCGCATCAATTGCGGGCTATGGGCAAACGTGTATTGGTGATGGAGTCGCCTACGCCAGCATCGTGTTCGCGTGTTGCAGCAGGAGTGTATAATCCCATCAGTTTTCGGCGCATGAACAATACGTGGCGCGCAGAAGAGATTGGACCATTTGCGATTGATTTTTATAATCAACAGGAGCAACAATACAAAATTGCATTTCACGACAATATTCCCATTCATAAAGTATTGGCCGATGCGAGCGAGCGACGAATATGGGAAACAACAGTTTCTGAACGGCCTGCACTTTTTGCCGAAGCCGCTATTCGTGAAAATCCATTTCCTGAACAGATTGCTGCACCGCATGGCTTAGGAGTGGTTACCGCAGCCGGAAGAATTGATGCAGCCGCATTTATTCAACAAACGCGTGAAATTTTAGTGCGCGACAATCAATTTCTGGAAGAAGTGTTTGAAGTAGAACGCATGATGTTGTCTGATGATTTTGTGTTGTACGACAGGCGCATTCGTGCCCAATACATTATTTCCTGTACCGGAATGGGCGTGTTGGAAGAAGGTTACTTTTCATTTGTGCCATTTATTCCCGTGCGGGGGCAGGTGTTGACGCTTGATATTCCAAATTTTAAAACGGATGTGATTTTGAGTCGCGGCATTTACCTTGTTCCGCTTGCCGATGGAAAATTTTTATGCGGCTCAAATTACGACCGCGATGTGAATAACGAAGCACTGAGCGACGCCGCACAAACGGAGATTTTAGACAAACTGAAAAAATTTCTAACCACTCCCTTTTCAATTGTTTCCGAACGCGCAGGCGTAAGGCCCACCACGCGCGACCGCCGGCCCGTCTTGGGTTGCCATCCGCACCACCCACGCCTCGTTATTTTCAACGGAATGGGCAGCAAAGGCGCAATGCTCGCACCTTGGTGTGGACAGCAATTGGTCAATCACCTCGAACAGCAAGCGCCGCTTGACCGCGAAATTGATATCAAGCGTTTTTTGAAATAAGCGTTTGCGCTGTTAAATAACAGTTTTTTTACCGCCATTTATGGAAAAACGCGGTAATTTGCATCTTTCGTGCAAGTACACGAATTAAAGACCAACTATGTCGTCAAAAAATCACTCTTCCAGTAGCCTGCTTCCACGCCTTGTCTTGGTTGCTGTTGTGGCTACCGTAGCCGTTTGTTTCTGGCTTTTTCGCCAACCCGTAGCACAAGCTGTCCCTATGTACTCATTTCCCAAAGGAAGTTCGTTTGAAAAAGAATGGAAGCGCGTTGATTCGCTCGCCCAGATTGGCCAATACCGCTCGGCGCTCGATGTTGTAAAAGCAATTTACGGCAAAGCCAAAACGGCAAATGATGCTCCACAACTTGTGCGTGCACTCGCCTACAAAGTGCGTTTCTCCAACGCTGTGGAAGAAAACAGCGAGAAAAACACCATTGTGGGTATCGAGGAAGAACTCAAAACAGCGAAGTTTCCGCTCAAACCCATGCTGCATAGCATGCTGGCCGAACTTTACTGGCATTACTACGAACAAAATCGTTGGAAATTCACCAACCGTTCGCGTACCGTTGACTTTAAAAACGATGATCTTGAGACTTGGGACCTCTCGAAGTTTACCGAGAAATCAATTTTTCATTATCAGGCATCGCTTGAACCAGCCGATTCGCTGAAACGTACACCGCTTGATGTGTATGACGATGTGTTGCTGCATCCCGATTCAAACTGGCAAGAAGGCCGTCGTTTACGTCCAACGCTTTATGATTTTGTGGCGCATCGCGCAATCACTTTTTTTGAAACCGAAGAAGCCAGCCTCACACGCCCCGCCGAACAATTCGAAATCGAAAACGCACTTTATTTTGGCAGCCCCCGCGAATTTGCAACCGCACCCATCGACCAGAAACTCGATACGTTTGCACTTCGGTATTATGCTTTACTTAATCTGCAAAAACTCACCGCATTTCACCTCAACGACGAAAATAAAAATGCACTTGTTGATGTAGCATTGAAACGTTTGCTTTTTGTTCACGCCAATGCTGTCAACGCCGACAAAGACACACTTTTTGGAAAAGGCTTACGCACCTTAGCCGCAAATTATCCCGAAAGCCCAATTGCTGCTGAAGTATTGTACGAACTCGCAAAATGGCACCAAACGCGCGCAGGGAATTACGATGCGCGAAAAAGCAACGCGTTTCAAAATGAGTTGAAAGTAGCTGTTGGTATTTGCGAAAACGCCATTAAAAAATACCCCAAATCAGTTGGTGCGGCCAATTGCGATATGTTGAAAAAACAAATCGAAGCCAAAAGTGTGTCATTTAATCTCGAAGAAACAAGCACAATCAACATGCCTTCGCGCGGTTTGATCACTTGGACAAACTTGAACAAAATTCATTTCCGAATTGTGAAACTCGAAGAGAATGTAGAGGATCGCAATTACTACTATTACGAACAAGAAAAAATCCTTAGCGATTACCTCAAGCGCGATGTTGTTGCTGCATGGGAAATTGTTGTTCCAAACGACGGCGATTACCGCACACACTCCGCAGAATTTAAAATCCCTGAATTGAAGGCGGGTCATTATGCCTTACTCGCTTCTGCTGAGAAAAATTTTCCGCTTGAAAAAAACGGAATTGCATCAGGCCGTTTCTGGATCTCTGATTTGAGTTATGTTTCGCGCAATTTTCAAAATGGCGATGTAGAATACTTGGTTTTAAATCGCCAAACAGGTGTGGCCATGCCCGCTGTTACCATTCAACTCTGGGAACAGCAATACGACTATACAGATCGCGGGTATCATTTCCGCAAAGCGGGGAAATATGAAACAGATAAAAATGGTGTAGCCATTGTTCCTGCAACAAAAGATTACCGCAATTTTATTGCAGCGTTTATTTACAAAGACCAGCGTTTATTCTCAGACGCGAATTATCAATATGCGCCGCGCGCCTACGAACAGAAATGGCGGCCACAAACCAATTTCTTTACAGACCGCGCGATCTATCGTCCTGGCCAAACCATCTACTTCAAAGGTATTATGATGGAAACAAAGGGCGAAGAACATCGCTTGCTCAAAAACACAGCAACAACAGTTACGTTCTTTGATGTGAACTATCAGAAAATTTCTTCGCTCGAATTGCGCTCCAATGAATTTGGATCCATCACCGGATCGTTTATTGCGCCGCAAGGAGTGATGAATGGAAGCATGCACATCAACAACGAATCTGGAAGTTATTATGTGCAAGTAGAAGAATACAAACGGCCACGTTTTGAAACCAATTTTATTCCTGTAAAAGGCGCATATCGCTTGAATGATGAAGTTGTGGTTACAGGCCGTGCGGTGGCTTTTGCCGGATCGAGCATTGATGGAGCAAAAGTTTCTTACCGCATTACACGCCAAGCCCGCTACCCCGATTGGTGGTGCTGGTGGCGTGGCTATTATCCTAGCACGGATGAAACAGAGATTGCACACGGAACGGTCATGACAAACGATACGGGTGGTTTCTCCATTCCATTCAAAGCCTTGCCTGATAAATCTGTTGCTGCTGATGGTAAGCCTACATTTACATATACCGTTCATGCAGATGTAACAGATATTACGGGCGAAACACACAGCACCTCAACCTCGGTGCGTGTGGGTTATGTTGCGCTTGAAGCAAGTCTAGGATTCGACGAATACCGCGAGAAAAGCGATACGGCTGCGGTTTCTGTTTCAGTCAATAATTTATCTGGCGAAGCAGAAGCATCTGTTGTGGACGTGCGTGTGTGGCGTTTGAAAGAACCCGATGCCGTTTTCCGCAAACGCTCATGGGCGCGGCCCGATAAATTTATTTATAGCAAAGACGAATGGAACAAGTGGTTTCCAGAAGATCCTTACGACAATGAAGACGATGTCAATACGTGGGCAAAAGGAGAACAAGTGTTGGCTAAAAATTTCGATACGGGAAAAAATAAATCGTTCCGCCTCGAAGGATCAAAAAAATGGGCTGCCGGAAAATACATGGCAGAACTGGTTACGAAAGATAAATATGGCCAAGAAGTAAAAGATGTGAAAGTCTTTACGCTTTACGGAATTTCAGATAAAGCACCAGCCATCAATTCGCCGGGTTGGTTTATTCCGATTGTAACATCTGGCGAGCCTGGACAAAAAGCTGAATTTATTTTTGGAACAGCAGTAACTGATGTAACGGTTTTGTTTGAAGTAGAACACCTTGGAAAAATTGTCCGTCGCGAATCGTTTAAAATTAGCAAAGAACAACGCCGCATCGAAGTTCCGATTGAAGAAAAGCACCGTGGAAATTTTGCGACACACGTTGTCTTTGTGTATCACAACCGCTCTTATGTTTACGATCAGCAAGTAGCTGTTCCATGGACAAGTCGTTCGCTTGATATTTCGTACGAAACGTTCCGCAATAAATTAGTGCCCGGACAGGCCGAAGAATGGAAATTGAAAATCAAAGGGCCGAAAGGTGAAAAAGTAGCTGCCGAAATGATGGCGGCCATGTACGATGCTTCGCTCGATGAGTTCCGCTCCAATTATTGGAATTTCAGCATCTACAAATCGTATTACGGAACGATGTCGTGGCGCGAAGGCGTGAGCGGAATGGCCGGATCGAGTTTGTATGCTGATGAAAATTGGAATGAATATGGACAAATGAAAACGCGTTTGTATGATCGCCTGAATTGGTTTGGATATATTTATTATAGCGGGTATTATGATGGGTATAATACATTCATGTGGGCTGCGGGTGTTGCATCAGGTGCGTTTGGTTTAGAGGATTCGGTAGCGGCTGCACCTATTGCGATGCGTTCGCAAGCTGAGGTTACAGAAGAAAGCGAAGAAAAATCTGGTAATTCAAAACCGTATAAGTCGCTACAAAAATTTTCAGATACGAATGCAAACACAATTTCTTACGACAAAGACCAAGAAAAGAAAGAAGGTCTCAAAAATGGATTTGATGGTGACAATAAATCGGGCGAGCAACAAGGCAAAGATTTATCAACGGTTGCAGCTCGTAAAAATCTGAGCGAGACGGCATTTTTCTTTCCACAACTTGCTACGGATGAACAAGGCAATGTGATCATTAAATTCACCATGCCCGAAGCATTGACACGTTGGAAATTTATGGCGCTCGCGCATACACAAGATTTGATGTATGCACAAACATCGCGCGAAGTAGTTACGCAGAAAGAATTGATGGTGATGCCGAATGCACCACGCTTCTTCCGTGAGAATGATAAAATTACATTCACGGCCAAAGTATCGAACCTGAGTGATAAAGAATTGAGCGGAACAGCACAACTCATGCTTTTCGATGCATTGAGCATGACTCCGGTGGATGCGAAATTTGGAAACACGCAAGCCAAAATTTCATTCACCGTTAAAAAAGGACAAAGCTCACCACTTGCATGGGATCTTGCCATTCCAGAAGGCATGGGTGCGGTAACGTATCGCGTAGTAGCGTCTGCCGGAGAATTTTCGGATGGCGAAGAAGCGGCTCTTCCGGTATTGAGCAACCGCATGTTGGTAACCGAAACCATGCCCTTGCCAATTCGTGGCGGACAATCAAAAACATTCCGTTTCGAGAAACTCATGTCGCAAGCAAATGGTTCTACAACCATGCGCAATCACCGTTACACGCTTGAGTTTACTGCCAATCCAGCTTGGTATGCCGTTCAATCGTTACCGTACATGATGGAATATCCATACGAGTGTGCCGAGCAAACATTTACGCGGTATTACGCCAACAGCATTGCTTCGCACATTGCCAATTCGTCGCCAAAAATTCGCAACGTTTTTGATACTTGGAAAAATTCGCAGCCAGATGCATTCCTTTCCAACCTTGAAAAAAATCAGGAACTTAAATCGGCAATTCTCGAAGAGACACCGTGGGTGCTTGATGCCAAAGACGAGAGCGAACGCAAACGTCGTGTGGGTTTATTGTTCGATGTGAATCGCATGGCAAACGAAGAAGAACGCATGATTCGCCAATTAAGTCAGATGCAATCGCCAAACGGCGGATTCCCTTGGTTTAAAGGAATGCCTGATGATCGCTACATTACGCAACACATTGTTTGTGGTATGGGCCACCTCGATCATTTGAAAGTGCGCGCCGTACGTGAAGATGGACGCAACTGGCGCATGGTTCAAAATGCAGTTAGTTATTTGGATGCGCGTATTGCAGAAGATTATCAAGAATTGAAACGTTGGCAAGCTGACCTCAGCAAAAACCACCTGAGTTCAATCGCGGTACATTATTTATATGCGCGGAGTTATTTCAAAGAAATTCCAATGGGTCAAAATGCGAAAGAAGCATTTGATTATTACCTAGGTCAAAGCAAAAAGTATTGGCTAACTCAAGATCGTTATTCGCAAGGAATGATTGCGCTTGCGCAGTTCCGTTACGACGATAAGAAAACAGCGAATGCGGTTATGGCTTCACTCAAAGATAATGCGTTGCATAGCGAAGAGCTGGGCATGTACTGGAAAGATATGCAAAGCGGATACTACTGGTATCAAGCACCAATCGAAACACAAGCGTTGATGATTGAAGCATTTGATGAGGTGAGCAATGATGAAAAATCGGTTGACGAATTGCGTGTATGGTTGTTGAAAAACAAACAAACCTGCGATTGGAAAACAACGAAAGCAACGGTTGAAGCGTGTTACTCACTTTTGTTGCGTGGCACCGAATGGTTGGCAACAGAATCGGATGTGGAGATTATTGTGGGTGGACAAACCATTGATCCGAAAAAGATGGATGTTGCAGTAGAAGCCGGAACGGGTTATTTCAAAACGGCTTGGACGGGAAGCGAAATTAAACCAGCTATGGGTGAGGTGAAAGTTTCTAAGAAAGGTCCGAATGGCGTTTCGTGGGGTGCTGTTTACTGGCAGTATTTTGAACAACTGGATAAAATTACGCCGCATGAATCACCGTTGAAAGTGAGCAAGAAATTGTTCCGCGAACGCAATACAGCAGGTGGCGTTGTGATTGAGCCGGTTACATCAGAAACCGTTTTGCATCCGGGCGATAAATTGAAAGTGCGCATTGAGCTACGCACCGATCGTGATATGGAATATGTACACCTGAAAGATATGCGTGCGTCGGGTTTTGAACCGGTGAATGTAATTTCGCAGTACAAGTATCAAGGCGGTTTAGGGTATTACGAAAGTACACGCGATGCGGCAACAAATTTCTTTTTCCATTGGTTGCCAAAAGGAACGTATGTATTTGAATACCCACTCAACGTCATCCATGCAGGCGATTTCTCGAATGGCATTACAACGGTTCAGAGCATGTATGCACCTGAATTTGCAAGCCACAGCGAAGGAATCCGAGTTAAGGTAGCGAAGTAAGAAAGTAGATTTTAAAAAGACATGAGACGAGAGACATGAGACATGAGAAAGGTGCGTGTTGGCCTGTGTGGTCTCATGTCTCTCGTCTCATGTCTAAAAAAGTAACCGAAAATTATTCCACACCAATATGAACAAGCGCATCGCCTTGGTTGACGACGGGCTGGTTATTGATACCAACAATATAACCCGATGTTGGTGCAGAAAGTTTGTGTTCAACTTCGCCATACGGATCGCAAATCATACCGAGCACATCGCCGCGTTTAACGTGTTCGCCGTAACGCATGGAGGTGTGAAATAAGCCCGAACTTTTAGCGCGAACCCACGCTGTTTTCTTGAGAAATACCGTGTTGTTGTCTGGCAATTCCCAATCTATCATGTTGTGGTGATGCAATAAACGCAAACATCCATTGATGCCTTCGTTGACACTGTGATAATCGAATCGTCGCGATTCGCCGCCTTCAAAAACTAAAATGGGTTTACCATGTTTTGCTGCTGCTTGGCGCAAGGTTTTTTCGCGGAAGGGTGAATTTAAAACCATTAAGGGCGAAAATATTTTCCCAAGAGCTAAGTTGCGTGGGTCATTGAATACACAACGCAGTTGCGGGTAATTCGAAATTTTTGCACCGCCTGTATGAAAATCAATTCCAAAATCGATTTGCGGAATGATGTGCGTCATCAGATCATGTGCAATGCGACTGCCTAACGAACCGCTTTTTGCACCCGGAAAGCAACGGTTCAGATCGCGGCCATCGGGAAGGTCGCGTGAGCCTGATAGGAAGGAAATAATATTGACAACCGGAATGGCGATGATGGCTCCGCATTTTAATTTTTTCACATCGTCGCGCATGATGAGACGACGTACGACTTCAATGCCATTGATTTCGTCGCCGTGCATGCCGGAGAGAATTAAAACGGTTGGGCCATCGGCTTTGGCATTGAATACAAAAACCGGAATTTCGATTAAGGTATGCGTCGGTAATTTATAGATGTTTAGAAAAACCTGTGCGTTTTGTCCGGGTTGGACCGTTTCGTTGTTGATGGTAATTGGTTTTCCCATAAAAGAGGTGCTAGAATGCGTTGCGAATATCGGAAGATTTTGAGTTGGTTATAATTGCGACGTTTGTATGTTCACAAACGTTTTGTTTATTTGCAGACCAAACAGCAGTTTAATTTATTGGCTTTTCTAATGGCACACTTTCCTTCTGCATTCGATGCAGGTTATGCATTTGGTTCTCTTTTTATCTGGGTGCTGATTTTTGGCACGCCGCGTATCTTTTTTCTGTTGTTGGTTCAACGAAGTCTGAATGCTGTTCATCCCCATTGCCGGAAGATGCCTCCAAATCAGGTTTGGCTGTCCATGATTCCGTTATTTAATTTTGTATGGGATTTCATCATTGTCAGTAAGCTAAGTGATTCGCTTGCGGCAGAATTTACCCGTCGCGGTATTCCGACTGACCGCAGCCGTGTTTCACATGCACTCGG
>JAAFIA010000130.1 GCA_013298545.1 Bacteroidota bacterium
CTATAACATGAATTGGCGATGTTCATCAGTAGATTTCCTTGCTCCGTTCGTGTTTTATGAAACGAGGAGTAGAAGGCCGATGACAAAAATGTATTTTTAACTTAACGCGCATGCGAAATTTCGGGATCGGAAGAGATGGAATTATCTTGTCCTCGTTTGTAACGAGGACACACGAGATTCGCGTTTGTAACGCGAACAGAAAAATTTTCTTTTTGTTTATTGTGTTTATAAATTCGAAACGCGCGTTGCAAACGCGCTTCTCAGACCTCCTCGTTGCAAACGAGGAGGAGCATATCTTGTCCTCGTTTGCAACGAGGACACACGAGATTCGTTAGATTGATTTAAAGCGTGAAGTAAAATTCAAAACACGTATTTTGTTTGAAATCAAAATGCTTCGCCAATGGTCAAATAAAAACCGCTACTTCTATACGTTCCTCGGCCATAATCAAGACGGATATTTAATTTTTCTTTTTGATCGAGCATGAATCGGATGCCGCCGCCGTAGGTATAACGTGTATTTGAGGTTTTGAAATAATTGATCTCTGAGGAAACTATTCCAAGGCCGCCAAAAGCAACTACGCCAAAACGCCACCAAATGTGTTGCCTAATTTCGGCTTGCGCTAAAATTAATTTTTTATCGCGAAAACGGCCTTCATAAAATCCACGCATCTTTTTTGTTCCGCCCATTGAGGCCAACAAGAAGAATGGTGTATCGCCATAATACAGGTCAGCGATACCATTCAAAGCAAGCACAGTTGATGGAGACAACTTGACATACTTTGCATAATCAATCAACAGTCGTGAAAAAGTGTATTGACTAAATGTGTTTCTATGAAACAATTGAATGGACATTTCGGATAAATGTCCGAACGATGGCGAAAAGATATTGTTGCGCGTATCGGAATTAAAAACTGCTCCAATACCCGAAACACGCCCACCTTTACTACCGCGAATGGTTTGGTTTATGAGCTGACCTGAAGCCTCTAAATCGTATAGTTTCCAATCTTCAAACCAATAACGTAAACCAGCATACAACTTTTTACCTGTCCGCCGCAACGCAGTAATACGCACACGCGGGTAATCAACCGCATAGCGCTCGCGAAAGGCGGGATCCTGAGCATTTCCGATACCATAAAAAAAATAATTGTACTTGTAATATCCCAATTCACCATAGATGCTATACACTTGATTTTTGGGAAATAACTGAAATGGTAAAAACAGAAGTATTTGCTTATTTTGTGTCAATGCAAAACTCGGATTGATGAACGATGGCCGGGCACGGTCGCTATCATTCGGAAACCGAAATGAATACACACCAACACCACCAATCGCAAAACGTGTTTCGGGCAAGTAAAACAAAATCGGAAACCCATAAAAGCGGTTACGTTTTTGTGATTTTAAAGTATCCGCTGTCAATCCACGTGCGCAAGCACTTGAAGCAAGCAACATCAAAACAAACAGACTGAAAAAACGTAAACGCATACACGAAGAAACGAAATAGAACGGAATCTGGTTTTAAAACTAAAATAAATCCATTAGAATCTTATTTTCGTATATCATTAAAAGACAAAAACGATGAAAACATACTACAATCCTGAAGATCTCAAAAAGTTTGGACAAATTGGCGACTTTGAACCCAATCTGGCCAAAAAATTCTTCGATTATTATGGCGAAGTGTTTAAAGAAGGTGCTTTAACAGCGCGCGAAAAGGCCTTGATTGCGCTTGCGGTTGCGCATGCGGTGCAATGCCCCTATTGCATTGATGCATACACCACCGATACGTTGGAGAAAGGGTGCGATGAAGCACAAGTCATGGAAGCCGTTCATGTTGCAGCAGCCATTAAAGGCGGAGCGGCACTTGTTCATGGTGTTCAGATGATGAATAAGTACAAAGAACTTTCCATGTAGTATTGAATACGAAAGCGACCTAACAGTTTATGTTAAAATCACTCAAAGCACGACATGAAAAATTGTCGGATACGCATCATCAGCTTGCTATTTTAGGTGAAACGATTCCAATGGGAACAGAGCCTCATGCGTTTACACAGAAATTGCGCGAAGCCGGATTGTACCCACTTGTTCCGACACAAATCGAAATTTTTCAAGTCAATGTGGGCAAAATGTGCAACCAGGTTTGTAAACATTGCCATGTCGATGCTGGACCTGATCGCAAAGAGATTATGACGCGCGACACGATGCAACAATGTCTCGATGCCTTGAAAAAAACAACCGCTCATACGGTTGATCTTACGGGTGGTGCGCCAGAAATGAATCCCGATTTCAGGTGGTTTGTGGAAGAACTTTCGGCACTCGGGAAAAAAATCATTGTGCGTTGCAATCTGACTATTATTGTGGCCAATGCTAAATACCACGACTTGCCCGATTTTTTCAAAAAGCATCGAATTGAAGTCGTGTCTTCGTTACCTTATTTTAGTGCAGCTAAAACCGATTCGCAACGCGGTGAAGGCGTTTTCGAAAAATCCATTAAGGCGTTGAAAATGCTCAATGCGGTTGGTTATGGCATCAAAGATTCTGGACTTACACTTAATTTGGTGTATAATCCTGCTGGAGCTTTTTTGCCTGCTGACCAACAAAGTCTTGAAAATGAATTTCGCAAAAAATTGCGTGATGGATTTGAGATCGAATTCAACAATTTGTTTGCGATTACGAACCTTCCCGTTAGTCGTTTTTTAGAATACTTGCTCGCGAGTGGTAATTATGAGAACTACATGGAAAAAATAATCGCTGCATACAATCCTGTTGCGGCGAGTAATGTCATGTGTCGCAATACCGTTTCGATTGGTTGGGATGGTTTTTTATATGATTGCGATTTCAATCAAATGTTGGAATTGAAAGTAACAACACCAACATCGCAACATGTTTCTACATGGGACACACACGCATTGGCTGCACGAGAAATCGTTGTCAATCAACATTGCTTCGGATGCACCGCTGGCGCAGGATCGAGCTGTGGCGGAACAACCGCTTAATTTTGTTGAGGTAGAATCTGTACTTTCACACACATGCAACGGGCCATCGTTATTTTTCAAAAAAATGCTGATTTAGGGAAAGTCAAAACCCGTTTAGCCGCAACCTTGGGTGCTGAAAAAACCATGCAGGTTTATCAGACGCTTGTAAATCATACACACCGTGTTGTTTGCGAAACTGCGGCACATAAATGGCTTTATTATTCCGAACGTAAAGAATCTGGTTGGCAATCACAATCGGATTATTCGATTTGTGTACAGTCAGGCAAAGATTTAGGCGAACGGATGTGCCATGCTTTGGGCGATGTTTTTGCGTCTGGTGCAAATCATGTATTGATTATCGGAACAGATTGCCCAGAATTGAAAGCAGAAATTTTGCAAGAAGCATTTGAGGCGTTAACCATGTATGATCTTGTTGTTGGTCCAGCCGATGATGGTGGTTATTATTTACTAGGCATGAATCGCTTGTATGCAACCTTATTTTCGCATAAAAAATGGAGTACAGATTCGGTACTTTCTGATACGTTGCTAGATGCGTCGAATCTAGGATTGCGCGTGCATCAGCTTCCTCAACTACGCGATATTGACAACGAAACTGATTTGAATTTATTTCCGCAATTTATGCCCGTTGTATGAAGATCAGCATCATTATTCCAACTTGGAACGAAGAAAAGCATATCGGGAAAACGGTTGCGTATTTGCATGAGCATGGCGGAAATTCGATTGCCGAAATTTGTGTGAGTGATGGCGGTAGCAACGATCAAACACAACAAGAAGCCGAAAAGGCTGGGGCGCGTTTCTATCATTCGCCCAAAAAGGGCCGAGCTGGACAAATGAATTTTGCTGTAACACAAACTCAAGGAGAAATTCTGTACTTCGTTCATGCCGATTCGCTTCCACCGACATCTTTTGCAACCGATATTCTGAATGCGGTAGCCAATCAACACATCGTAGGTGGATTTCGGCAACGTTTCGATTCAGGAAAGTTGATGCTGCGAATCAATAGTTGGTTTACGCGTTTCAACAGACCGTTTTTGCGCGGTGGCGATCAGTCGTTATTTATTACGCGTTCGTTGTTTGAAAACATTCAAGGATACGACGAAGCATACGTCATCATGGAAGAATACGATTTGATGCGTCGCGCGAGCAAACATGCGCCATTTCATCTTATTCCCAAAGCAACACTGACCTCAGCGCGGAAATACGAGAAAAACTCGTGGCTTCGTGTGCAACTGGCCAACTGGAAAGCGGTACGACTTTTCAAACAAGGTGCGAGTCCAAACATGATTCGCGATTACTATAAAAAAAAACTACACTTTTAAACTTCCTTCATCATGAAAACATATCTCGAAACAACAAAAGATGTTTACCGCGAAGCGGCGTTAAGACCCGATGTGGGCCTGTGTTGCACCACAACACCAATCTGGCAATTACCAGATTTAACAATGCCTAAAAAAATGTTGGAAATGAATTACGGTTGTGGCAGCACAGTCAATCCCCGCGATTTGATCAACAACCCTTCAATTTTGTATGTTGGCGTTGGTGGCGGAATGGAGGTTTTCCAGTTTTCGTATTTCAGTCGTAGAAAAAATGGTGTTATTGGAGTTGATGTGGTTGATGAAATGATGGCCGCTTGTCGTGAAAATTTGGTAGAAGCAGAACGCACCAATCCTTGGTTTAAAAATGAGTTTGTGGATTTGCGTAAAGGTGATGCGCTTGCGCTTCCAGTAGAAGACAATTCGATTGATGTGGCGGCACAAAATTGCTTGTTTAATATTTTCGATACAGAAGATTTGAAAAAAGCGTTGCGTGAAATGTATCGTGTACTCAAGCCACATGGCCGTTTGGTGTTATCTGATCCAACGTGCGAAACAGTGATGCCTGATGCCTTAAAAAACGATGAACGTTTGCGCGCCTTGTGTTTAAGTGGCGCCTTGCCTTTGAAAGAATATGTGCAAATGATTACCGATATTGGTTTTGGAACGGTTGAAATCCGTGCCAAACGTCCATACCGCATCCTCGATCCAAAACATTACGCAACCGATGAATTGATTTTTATTGAAAGTGTCGAAGTGTGCGCGATCAAAGATCCGATGCCGGCTGATGGGCCATGCGTTTTCACAGGAAAAACAGCTATTTATTTTGGCGACGAAGTCTGTTTTGATGATAAAAAAGGACATACCTTATTGCCCAATCAACCCTTAGCGGTTTGCGACAAAACAGCCGGAGCACTTGCTGCACTTGGTCGGACGGATATTTTTATTTCGGAATCAAATTATTTTTACGATGGTGGCGGTTGCTGCTAATCAATAACTAAAAAAACATGAATTACGAGCAATTTGTCAATGAAGCTATCGCATTCTTGCGCAGCAAAGGAATAGTAAATGCAGAAACTGGTA
>JAAFIA010000131.1 GCA_013298545.1 Bacteroidota bacterium
GTACTTGTACGGACGACCGAGTGTGTCTTTCACGAACATTTCCATTTCAATGTAGTCCGATTTTTTTTGCCCGCCGAGTTGCATGCACGAATCCATACGCAGCGGGAATTTATTTTCCCAAATCATGAAGATAAACCAAACCTTAGCATCTGAAAAACCGTTTCCAGAGAAAATATATTAAAACCCATGAGGACAATAAAAGTATGGTGGATATGCAATAGAAATAGTACGTGATAAAAATCATAAAAACAGTTGAATCATGTTGTTTCATATCAAATTCAAACTGATGCTGAATGAAAAGCATCAAAAATAAAAAGGCGTAAAGAATAGCATTTACAACAAGTAGCTGGATGACAATATTCCTTGCTTTTATTTTGTTATAAATAAAAGCTAAAGTTATCAGCAAAAAAAACAGTGAAGCTATTGTTATGATCATGAGTAAAAATCGAGATCCCTGTTTTACGATTTTATGAACCTGTGCCGAAGTATTTAATTACCCAATCTGGTGTCGGTACAATTGATTTCCAAGCAATGGGATAGTATTTTTCATTTGAACGAATGACCGAGTAAGGTACTAAAGAATAATTGCTCGGATATAAACCAATCGACAACACTTCTTCTTCCAAAGAAGTTGAGAGTATGTTTAAAACCGTACGCAAATGAGCCATCGTTTCTGGATGTGAATAAGGATTGCAATTACCAACCGCTATTTTGTCAGCAATATTATCACTCAATTTGATTCGGTTGATGTTTTGCGTTGTGGTACGATAACTACTTTTCTGTTCTTGCGGAATTCCAGAAGCGGCAAATGCTAGCTCAATTTCATCTTTCATAATCATGTACTTCTAGTTAAGATACTGACTAGAGTAATTTGTAGCAATGGCTGTTTTGAATTTAAAATCGTTGTGTCCAGTTGCGTGTGATACTTTTTCTATATTTTATTTCCAGATCGCGGTAAAGCAAAGTAAAATGACTTGAATCGGGCGATAATAAACCGATGCAAGGGTCATTCGCATCATTATTAATTTCGATTAAAGTGCCTAATGGGTTTCCACTTTTTTTATATGCAGACCAATCAAGCATCGCTTTCATTGTAAGCGTATCGGCGTAAACTTTCGCGTATTTTTCAATCTCTAGTTGAATTATGACAGGTCGCCCTAACTCATCTTCATTTGGTGGACTAAATGCCTTAAAGTAGTTGAAGTGAAGTGCAGTTATAAAAATTGCATAAAGCATTGTTGTGATTAGAAGTATCGTCTTTATGTTTTTCATTTTTGTTTCATCATTAAGATAAATGCTTTTCGACCTACCTCCGAGTGGCTATTTTCTTTCCTTTCAAAATTCAATCCAACAATATTTGCACTTCAACGCGTTCTAGCAAATTCATCGGCCATGAATCACGCTTATGGCCTTGTTTTCAGGTTGATTGCGGATTAGTGTCCAATATTCTTCACGCACATCATCGTCGATGTATATCGGAAGACGTTCGCCATAAAGTCTATCGGTGCCATCTTTCTTGCAGCCCGAAATCCAGTAATGATCGCCCGTTTCCACATCAGCATAATTTGCTTTGAAACCGCGTCCATTCATTGTTTGAAAGGTACGCCCCATATAATGAATAGACTTTCCGGTTTTGGAAAATGTAACTCGTCCAATCCGAGCGTCGCCAATTAAATCATTTTCGCCGCTCTTGTTTTCAATATACATGATGCGTGTGCGTGGCATGAGCTTGTTTCCTTAAACGTGATGCTAAAAATACTACGCCACTCACTACTCACTCACATCATCCATATACTCATGGCTGATGGATGTATTTGAAAATCTGTACTTGTACGGACGACCGAGTGTGTCTTTCACGAACATTTCCATTTCAATGTAGTCCGATTTTTTTTGCCCGCCGAGTTGCATGCACGAATCCATACGCAGCGGGAATTTATTTTCCCAAATCATTTCGCCTTCAATCATTTTGATATTTTCAATCACAACGGGCCATCCTTCGTTGCAGATCTGATAAACATAACGTCCATCATCTAAAACATCGGTGTCTTCGATTTTAATTTTCGGGCCAAACTCCATACGCACTTCAAGTACCGCGTACAATTTGCCATCGCCAAACAAGTCCTTTGCTTCGTATTTACTTTTCATATAATCGTCGTAATCATCGGTGAGTGCTTCATTTAAAGCGGCAATACTTATTTTTTTCTCAATACTATCTAAATCAACTGTAACGGTGGCTTCATTGCCTTTTACAGCCGTAATGTAAAGAACATTGCCATCGTCGTTAGCATTCACATCTTGAATAAAAATAACGTAGCGGCTATCGAGTTTCTGAAGGCGATTTTTATAACACTTTATTGATTCTTCGTGCAATTGTTCACCCAAACTAGGGGTCGATTTTTTAATGGCATAGCCAATGATAAAGAAAGCAGCCACAAGAGCAGCCACCACAAAAAACATAGAAAAACTATACCATTTGCCGCTAACTGTGGCTTTGTATTTATCGGTTACTGCAACCAATTCGCGTGGAATATTATAATGCTGTCCATCGCGTGAGTAACTGACTTCTTTTTTATACGGGAAGACCGGAATAAAAAATAGGGTGAAGCATTTCTGATACACTTCAATCATAGAACCGGGCGTAAGGCTCGTAATGCCTAAAACATCGGGTGCAACTTTTTTGAGTAGGAAGGATTTTGTTCCGTAAACGATTGTCATGGGGTATGGATTGAGGAGATTTGTAGTGTGAATTTAGTTTTTTATTTTCAATAATGCGATAGCAATAACAAGCGCTTTTAAAGCGTATAAAATGAGTTATCCTTTGACTGGATTTATCTTTCCTGTTTTACTTCTGGCCGTCAAACTGTGCCTTGTTTTTAACCATTTGTGTAAGGTGTCGTTGTCCGTGCTGTGCAAGGAAATAGAGGTATTGATAGACGTCTATTTTTCCTAAATTATTTACACTCATGGTTGTTTTATATAAAACACCTTCGCCATTTTTGAGCATATCGAGATAGGCCAAGCATTGCTTCAATTGTTCTTTCAATTGTTGCCTTACTTCTGCGCTACTTTTTTCTCCGTTTGGTTCCATGTGCGCTGGTCTTATCCAAGTGAATGATTGATGAAGCCCAACTTCGGTAAGTTTATCGCGTTGAAAAACGTAGTTTTTTAATTCTTCATCGAGATCCAATTGGGCCGAGTTGGTTAGTGCTTTGTTCGCTCCTTTATCGATCAGAATAAGTAAAAAATGATTGGTCAGGCCAATATGCTCCAATATCTGAGCAATTGTCCAACCATTATTCAAAGGCTTGAATTGCATCATGTCTTCGTCTTTATCAAACCACAGGTCTATCTTCTCAAACGTTGTAACCAAGCATTCCCTGATTTCAGAAATGATTTCTCTTATTTCCATACTTTTTGTTTTGAACTAACCATTTCTTTGATGAGCCATCGTAAAAGCATAGTCATCAAAGAAAAATAACGCTCAAAAATAGTTTATCTAAATGATACAAGCCGTGATGTTAAATAAATTGTGTGTTTCCACCGCTCCGTGCTAGACGTTGAAAAAACGTTTGCAAGGGATTACTCACGTGATCCCCTTGTTCGCCTTCGTGCAAATACAAGCAACCCTTGTTGAAAAAACAAGGGATTTTCATTTCTAGTGCTGTGCCACAAAGCTAAAATGCGCTTTGCGGCCCATCCCTATAAACGAAAAAAACCTCGCTGAAAAAGCGAGGTTTTGCTTGTGCTTGGGCGGCTCCGGAGGGATTCGAACCCCCGACCGGCTGCTTAGAAGGCAGCTGCTCTATCCAACTGAGCTACGGAACCTAGTTGACAAATGTACAAATGGCCGGAAACAAAAGACGGTTTCCTTTCAGAAACCGTCTTTTAGAAAATTTAGTCGGGAAGACAGGACTCGAACCTGCGATCCCCTGCTCCCAAAGCAGGTGCGATACCAACTTCGCTACTTCCCGTTTTTCTAAATCCGGCACAAAAGTATTATTTTGTTTGATATAAAAAACAATTTATCGTAATCTTTCTCTTAATCCCAACATTTTTAATGCCGTTACAGCCGCTTCATCGCCTTTATTGCCATGCTTGCCCCCCGCCCGATCCTGCGCCTGCTCTAGGTTTAACGTCGTTAAGACACCAAAAACAAATGGCTTACTAAATTTTAAATTTAATTGCACAATCGCATCCGTTGCCCCCGCACAAATAAAATCAAAATGTGGTGTATCGCCTTGAATTACGCAGCCAATACAAATAACCGCGTCAACATGCATGCGCTCTTCCAACCATTGCGCACCCAAGGCCAATTCAAATGTGCCTGGAACATGCTGCACAAAAATCTGATCCTCAGCTACATGATGTTTCAATAAGGTTTCGATCGCGCCTGTGCATAAAGCATGCGTGATGGCTTTATTCCATTCCGCAACCACAATGCCAATGCGTTTGCCTGCTCCCGAAGGAACTGAAGCCATATCATACTCAGATAAGTTTTGAAGTGCTGTTGCCATGTTGTTTAAACAAAAAAAACGCTTCGTCTGAATTCAGGCGAAGCGTTTGAATGAATGGATTGCCTAAATTATTTTACGTCAGATGCGCCTTTGGCTCTGGCTAAGTATTTATCAATCTGTGTAGCTTCCTGCGATTCAGGAAATTCTACTTTAATCTGTTCGTACAATTTTGCAGCTTCTGCGTTGTTTCCTTTTGCTTCGTATGCCAAACCTGCTTTTTTGAGGTAAATAGGAGATGTTAATTTATTGGCGTTTTTGTCTGCCGCTTTCAAGTAAAAATCAATTGCTTTATCCGCATCTTTTTTCTCCATGTGTGCGTCGCCAATCATGCCCAAAGCCAATGCTGGTGTAAATTTATCGTCGCCATCATACTCTTCGAGTTGCTCAATGGCTTGATCGAATTTTCCGGTGCGTAAGTAGCAAACACCAAGGTAATAATGTGCGAGGTTGCCGCTTTTGCTCATGCCATACTCATCAACAATACCCTGAAAACCAAGTGTATCGCCACGGCCAGTTACTGCCAAGTTGAATGAATCTTGCTGAAACCACAACTGCGCAGGGTACATCGCAGTAGCCGCTTCTTCGTTGCGTGGTTTTTGGTAAAAGTTTTTCCAGCCAATGTAAACACCAACGAGGGCAATGATGCCGCCGAGAATTAGCAGGATGCTTTTTTTATTTTCTTCAAAATAATTTTCGGTTTTATCGAAAGCTGTTTCGATGTCGATAACCGGTTGGTTTTTTGTTTCGTTA
>JAAFIA010000132.1 GCA_013298545.1 Bacteroidota bacterium
CCTTTGGAACTTGGAACTTGGAATCTGGAACTTTAAAACCGAACTGTGTCCAAAATCGCAACCTTTGGAACTCGGAACTTGGAATCTGGAACTTTAAAACCGAACTGTGTCCAAAAGCACAACCTTTGGAACTTGGAACTTGGAACTTGTGATTTGAAATTTGTATTTTGTCGCGATGCTTCCCACACTTTCGCCAACCGAGTTGCAATTGCTCGAAAACCAAGCTTTTTTTCACACGAAGGCTTCGGCAAATGATAAAATTCAGCTGTTGCTTAGTGAAGTCAAAAATCAATTGCTTGAAACGATTGGCAAACACGCGATTGCGTGGCCAGACGGTGTTGATGTGGTGCATGGAAAATTGACGCGTGGCGAAAATTATTTGTTGCGTCCGTGGATGGTTCTAGATTTTCCGAAGTTGTTGGATCACGATAGTATTTTTGCGTTTCGGACTTTGCATTGGTGGGGCAATGGTTTTAGTTGTACGTTACAATTGCACGGCCATGCGCTCGAACAGTGTCGTGGGGCTTTGATTCAAAATACGTTAGATTTGACAGGTCGCGGATTTTACTCGTGTGTAAATACAAATCCATGGGAACATCACGATGGCATTGATAATTACCGTTCGGTAGAATCGTTTGGCGATGGTGCATTGCAGCAACATTTCAGGGAACGCATGTTTATCAAACTCATGCGCAAATTGCCCGTAGAGCGTTACCTCGAACTTCCAACGTTTGCAGAATCGAGTTTGCTTCAGGTGTTGAAAGCAACAGGTTGTCTAAAATCGTAAGGGTTATTTTCCCATACTCGAAAGGGCTTTCGCAGCAAATGTAAATTGCGGATCGAGGGTAAGGGCCATTTTGTAATCGTTGATGGCTTCTTGTTTTTTGCCAGATAATTCGTTGCATTTTCCGCGTCCACCAAAACCACGTGGGTCTTTAGAATTGGCTTCAATGGCCAGATTAAAGGCTTTCATGCCATCGGGAATTTGCTTGAGTTTTTCGACATAAATAACGCCCATGTTGTAGTGAGCATCAAAATTTTTAGGGTTGACACGGGCCAAAATGGTGTAATTTTCTAAGGCTGCAGGAAAGTCGTTGATGTCTTGATAAAATTTCGCGAGGTTGTAGAGTGCTTCTTCGCTAGAGGGGTTTACTTTTAGGGCATTGACGTAATACTGAGTGGCAATGGGGTTGCCTTGATTGGCATAAATAATTCCAAGTTGAATGTAGGCGTTGTAGTAATCTGGATCTTGTTCTACAGCAGTTTGCATACTGGAAATGGCTTTGCTGGTATCGCCAATTTCTTTGAAGACCATGCCTTTCATGAAATAGGCTTGTGCGTTGTGAATATCGGCTTTGAGTGTTTGGTCGAGCAGTTTCATTTCGCTGTCGTAGCGTTTGAAAAAGTGATCGAGTTGCGCTAGGCGGAGTAAGCATTCGGTGTTGGTCGGCTCAATTTCAACGGCACGTTTAAAGAGTTGTTCGGCACGTTGTGTTTTTCCGGCCACGAAATAAATATCGGCAGCCGTGAGGATCCAGCTTGTTTTGCTGCTGTCAATGGCGAGTATGCGGTTCATGTCGGCAAGTGCTTCGCCGTATTTTTTTTCGTTGATGAAGTATTGTGCGCGTTTGTGATAGAGTTCGAGATCGTTGGGGTTTTCGCGGAGTTTTTGATTGATGGATTCTAAGCCATCGACAAGCGGTTTGGTAGAGTCTGTTTTGGGTTTATCAACAGTAGGTTCTGTTCCGCAAGAACTTGTGAAAATAAGGATCAGAAAAGGAATGAGGCTGAAAAAGAGGTACTTTGGTTTCATTAGCGAAATGAATCAGAAGATTGAACAACGGGATGTCGGTTCAAAGATAGTTATAAGGTGTGGTTAAACGAATGGGCAAAGATGACCGCCTGTGAATTGGTTTTCGCCAGATGTTAAGAAGCTGTTTAAATTTCATCCTTCGTTCCGAAGCCTCGGAATTGTTATGTGTCTTTTTGCACCATACTTCGTTGCGTTTTTTGACCGTAGTCGTTCTACTATGGCCTGCAAAACGCGCCTCGTCTGGCACAAAAATCCATCATAACAATTCTCAAAAATAAATTTTAAACAGCTTCTAATTTTTTAAGAGAAATTTTGGGACGGAGGAGCAACGAAAAAAATTACCTTTGCGCATGCACGAAACTATTTTTATTCTCGACTTCGGTTCTCAATATACACAACTGATTGCCCGTCGTCTTCGTGAACTCAATGTCTATTGCGAAATTCATCCTTGGAATAAAGTTCCTGCGTTGACACCTGCAGTAAAAGGTGTGATTTTGTCGGGCAGTCCGCATTCGGTGCGTGAGACTGCTGCGCCCAATCCTGATTTGTCGGGTATTCGGGGAAAATTGCCCTTGTTGGGTGTTTGTTATGGAGCACAGTTATTGGCGCAGCAGGGCGGGGGGGAAGTGTTGCCTTCAAAAATTCGGGAATATGGCCGCGCCAATTTAAGCACGGTTGTTTCTGGCGATTTGCTTTTCAAAGATGTTCCGTCAAATTCACAAGTGTGGATGTCGCACGGCGATACGATTGCTTCGGTTCCTGATTCCTATACAATTGTTGCAAGTACAGCTGATGTGCGTGTTGCTGGTTATCACATTACAGGCGAAACTACTTGGGGCATTCAGTTCCATCCCGAAGTTTTTCATTCTACGGATGGGCCAACGTTGTTGCGCAATTTCATCATCGCTATTTGTGGCTGTAAGCAGGATTGGACGCCGGGCTTGTTTGTAGAAGATACCGTGAAAGCGTTGAAAGAAAAATTGGGCAATGATAAAGTGGTGATGGGCCTTTCGGGTGGAGTAGATTCGAGCGTTGCGGCGCTTTTATTGCACAAAGCGATTGGGCAAAATTTGTATTGCATTTTTGTGGATAATGGCTTGTTGCGAAAAGATGAATTTTCGAGCGTTTTGGATTCATACAAACACATGGGTTTGAATGTAAAAGGCGTCGATGCTTCGGCACGTTTTTACAGCGAAATGCAGGGCGTGAGTGATCCTGAACAAAAACGCAAAATCATTGGTAGGGTGTTTATCGAAGTTTTTGATGCGGAAGCGAAAGCGATTTCGGATGTAAAATGGTTGGGGCAGGGAACAATTTATCCCGATGTGATTGAATCTGTTTCTGCGGGTGGTCCGTCGGTAACAATCAAATCGCATCACAATGTGGGCGGGCTTCCCGAAACGATGAAAATGCAGGTGGTTGAGCCTTTGCGCCTATTGTTTAAAGACGAAGTGCGGCGGGTGGGCAATGCGCTTGGCTTAGAAAAAAATATTTTGAATCGCCATCCATTTCCTGGGCCGGGCTTAGGAATTCGTATTTTGGGTGATGTAACCGCAGAAAAGGTACGCATTTTGCAAGAGGTTGATTACATCTTCATCGACGGATTGAAAAAGCATGGTTTGTACGATACGGTATGGCAAGCTGGAGCGATTTTACTTCCTGTTCAGTCAGTGGGGGTGATGGGCGATGAGCGTACTTACGAAAATGCGGTGGCGCTGCGCGCGGTTAGTTCTACAGATGGCATGACGGCCGATTGGTGTCATTTGCCGTACGAGTTTTTAGGCAAAATTTCGAATGAAATTATTAATAAAGTAAAAGGAATCAATCGTGTTGTTTATGACATCAGTTCTAAACCACCGGCAACAATTGAATGGGAATGATTAAAAAATGGCTGTTTCACTTCTTGCTTTTGCTGCTTTTGGGAGTGGCTTCGCCGCTTCATGCCCAAACGGATGGCACAATTAAAAAATCGAAGAAAATTGAAGTAATCGATGGCAAGAAGTATTATATCCATACTGTTGAGAAAGGACAAACACTTTTTGCTATTGCAAAAGCGTATGAGTTGACGGTAAATGATATTCAGCAGGAAAATCCCGATGCGATTAATGGGATTAAAAAAGGACAACTACTGCGTATTCCTGTTCAAAAAGCAATTACACCTGTTGTTGTCAACACGCCTGTAAAAAGCCCCATCATTGATACAAGCGATTATTTTATTCATTTAGTAGAGCAAGGACAGACTTTGTATAGCATTACACGCATGTACAATGTTTCCGAAGAGCGTGTGTTTATGCTCAATCCCGAAATTAAAATGGGTTTAAAAGCTGGACAACGCTTGAAAATTCCGGGTAAATCGAAAAATGGAACGGCAACAATTCCAACCGATTCTGATCCTGAACCAATGTTATTAAAAGACGTGTATCATGTTGCTGTGATGTTGCCGCTTCGTTTGTATGCGGTGAATGAAATTGATACCAAATTAATTATCGAAGATAAGGCGCGCATGAATCCGAAACAGGAAATCGCGGTTCAGTTTTACGAAGGCTGTTTACTTGCAGTTGATTCGATGCGTAAACGTGGTATGAAAATTAAATTGCATGTCTATGATGTTGACGAAGGCGATTCGCTCAATGTTGTCAAACTTCTGAAAACAGAAGAACTCAAGACGATTGATTTATTTATTGGTCCATTATATCCCGGGCCTTTTGTTCCGGTTGCCGAATTTGCGAAAGCGAAACAAGTGGCTGCTGTTTCTCCCGTTTCTCCGGTAAATAAAGTCTTGTTCAAAAATCCATCTGTAAGCAAGTGTACGCCTTCCTTGTCAACGCAAATGGAACAATTGTCGCGCCATTTGTCAACTGCGCATGCGCAAGATAATATCGTTTTGGTGTATAGCGGCAATGTGAAAGAAGTAGGTCCTGCAAACACGTTTCGGAAGTCGATGAATGGTTTTCTTTTTCCATCAGGAAATGATAGTATTCGGAGCTGTAAAGGAATGGCTGGTTTGGAAGCCTTGTTGAAGAAAGACCGAACAAATGTGTTGGTTGTTCCTTCAAACAGTCAGGCGTTTGTTTCCGATTTGATGCGTTCGTTAAGCACATTGTCGGAGAAATATAAATTGGTTGTTTTCGGACTTTCATCGTGGAAAGATTATGAAACGTTAGATCCCGAGTATTTACAAAAAGTACAGTTTCATTATGTGTCGCCGTATTTTGTAGATTATGATTCC
>JAAFIA010000133.1 GCA_013298545.1 Bacteroidota bacterium
TTTAGCGTATTGGTTGGTAAACATCAACCAGGTTGTAACGTGGCGTTTGGTATTGGGCAATTCGACATCGCCTTTCAATACATGGTAGCGTTTGTCGCAGAACCATGCAAAATCGTGTACTTTTTCTTGGTGGTAATGAATGGTTTTTTTCTCGGAGTCAGAAGCAGGGAAACTGTTTTCTTTTGCGTTGAACGAATCTTTTTCTTTGGTGGCTTGTGCTTTTTGGTTGAGCCATTTGAGTTCTTCTGGATTATTTTGAATATCGCCAGTTGCGCCAAGAACATAGTTTTTGGGAAGCGTAATAAAGACATCATAAATTCCAAACTCCGAATAAAATTCACCTTGGTCGAGGTACGGAATTTCGTTCCAGCCATTGCGATCGTACACCGCTGGTTTGGGATACCATTGTGTAATTTGGTATTGCTGTTCAATGTGTCCTAAACGCGAAAATTTCCCACTCGGTATTTTGACATGAAAAGGTGTGGTGATGGTAATTTGTCCGCCGGGTTGAAGTGGCGTATTCAACACAATTTTAATGATGTCGATGTGTTGGGGATGCGCTTCTGTTTTAACGGATTCGCCATCAACTTTAAAATCGAGTTGATCGATGTAGCCACGATCTTCGGCAGAAGCATAATGCAAACCCGTTTCACCATTTTCGGTGAGTTGTTTGCACAACGCCGTTTGCTGATTTTTATAGGCATTGGGCCAAATGTGCATCCAGATAAAGGGCAACACATCGGGCGAGTTGTTTTTATAGACTAATTTTTCGTCGGCGGTGAGTTCGTGTTTTTCATCATCAAGCGAAACGTTGATGGTGTAAGCCACATCTTGCTGGAAATATGGTTTCTGAGCAAAGAGTGCTGCCGAAGCGAGTGAAAAAGCGAGGACAAGCGTTTTTTTCATAATCGGATATGGGAGAATTTGAGTGTGGTGCTAAGACGTTTATGCGGATCTAAAAGTTACTTGGCCACCGCAGTAGCTGATTCTGCTGCAAATGTTTCGGCAAGCGATTTTTCTAAAAACTCGCCGCGTAAATCTTTAGCAATAATTTTTCCTTCACGGTCGAGCAGAATTGCTTTGGGAATGCCTTGAATTTCGTAAAGCGGCACAACAGGCGATTGCCATTTGAGCAAATCGCTCACATGATACGGCCAAACCAAACCATCTTTTTTGATGGCTTCTTTCCAACTGTTCGCATTGTCATCGAGCGAAACACTGAATACTTCAAAGCCTTTGTCGTGGTATTTTTTATAGGCTGCAACTACGTTTGGCAATTCTTGGCGACAAGGTCCGCACCATGCAGCCCAGAAATCGAGCAAGACCACTTTTCCGCGCAAGCTCGACAAGCTGATTGGTTTTCCATCAGGCGAATTGAGTGTAATGTCTGGCACCACAGCACCTGTTGCCCATTTGCGTTCTTTGTCATACATGCCGCGCAACAATTGCACATTGGGCGCATCTTTGTATTTGGCTTCGAGTGCTAAAACCGTTTTTTCGTACCAAGCAATATTATCTGATGGTGGCAACAAACGCAAAGCTGGAATATTAGCAAACGATTCGGGATGCTTGTCCACAAACCCACGCACATACGTTGTGGCTTCGTCTTGCATGGTCATGAGTTGCGACTGAATGGCATTGAACGGAGCTTCGATGGCTTTATCGAGCGAGTCGATTTTTTTCTGATTGTTGTTGGCCATGCTTACCGCATACTGAAATACTTTTTGCATGGAGTCGATTTGTGCCATAAGTGGCTGCCGTTTTTTCTCGAAAGCCACAAAGTATTCGTTGAATTCCCAGAAATGTTCGGTGTCTGGCGATCCTTTTACTTTCCAGGTGTATTGCACATTTTTGGCATCGGCTGTAAATTCAATTTTATCGCCAGGGCCAAGAATGAGCGTTGCAAAACTTTGTGTATTGCGGCCTACTTCCAAAATGTAAAATCCTTTGTAAGGAAGATTGGGCGCGAGTTCAAATTTTCCTTGTTCGTCGGTAACCACCGAATCGAGCAGTTGAATATCGCGTTGGCTTGCGTTGTACAAAAAGAGGGTATCGCCGTTAGAATTTTTCAGTTCGCCTGAAATAGCCGATCCAGAGGAAGAAACTTTTTGTTTTTCATCTTTAGCTGCTTCGCCACAACTACCGAGCAGCAAGGCAAATGCCAAGCAACTGCTGGTTAAAATCTGTACATGCTTCATGCTTCGTCGAGAACTTTTTTTAATAATTCGTTAGCAATTTTCGGATCGGCTTTTCCTTTCGAGAGTTTCATCACATCGCCCATAAACATACCCAAGAGGCTTGTTTTTCCGGCTTTGTATTCGGCCACTTTGGTTGGATTTTTGGCAACCGCTTCGCGAATGAAGCCAAGCAAGGCATCGGAATCGCTTTCCTGAATGAGGTTATTTTCTTCGGCAATTTCTTGCGGCGATTTGGTGCTGTCCGAAATCATTACCGGAAAAATTTTCTGATTGGCAACACCAAAATTTACTTTTCCACTATCAATGAGTGCGATGAGTTGCGCCAAGCGTTCTGCCGAAATGGGGAAACGCTGAATGGTAATCGCATTTTCGTTGAGGTACGATTTCACAGGCCCCATGACCCAATTGGCTGCGGCTTTGGCATTGCTTGTGTTTTTCAAAACAGCTTCAAAATACAATGCAATTTCTTTGGTATCGGTCAATACACCTGCATCGTATTCGGAAAGTTGCAATTCTTGAATGTATTTACGCAGCAACTCATCAGGAAGCGGTGGTAGATTTTTACGCACTTCATTGACGTATGCTTCTGTTACCAGAACAGGTTGCAAATCAGGCTCAGGGAAATAACGGTAATCGTTTGCGGCTTCTTTGCTACGCAACGAAAATGTGGTTCCTGAAGTTGCTTCAAAGCTTCGTGTGTCTTGATCGACTACGCCACCTGCTTCGATGATGTCGATGTGGCGTTTGATTTCGTACTCGATGGCGCGTTGTACATTGCGCATGGAGTTCATGTTTTTTACTTCCACGCGGCGACCATATTTTTCGGTGCCTTTGATGCGCACAGAAACGTTGGCATCGCAACGCAAACTTCCTTCTTCCATGTTGCCATCGCAGACATCGAGGTAGCGCACGAGGCGACGCACTTCCATCAAATAGTTGTAGGCTTCTTCGCCGCTACGCATATCGGGATCGCTCACAATTTCTACGAGCGGAACACCAGCGCGGTTGAGGTCAACGAGGGTATCGGTTGGATCGACATCGTGCATGCTTTTTCCGGCATCTTCTTCCATGTGGCAGCGTTGAATGCCAATGCGTTTGGGATTTCCGGCGGCATCTTTAATCATGAGGTAGCCGTTGGTACAGATCGGAGTTTTATCTTGTGTAATCTGGTAGCCTTTGGGCAAATCGGCGTAGAAATAATTTTTGCGGGCATACTCGTTGCGTTCACGAATGTCGCAATGCAGGGCAATGCCTAAACGAACGGCAAATTCAATGACGCGTTCGTTGGCCAATGGCAATGTACCCGGAAGCCCCAAGGTAACTGGGCTGACGAGTGTGTTGGGCATTTCGCCGTATTTATTTTCGTCAGAAGAATACGCTTTGCTGTGTGTGAGCATTTGGGCGTGCACTTCAAGCCCGATGACAGCTTCGTATTTGTCGTAAATAGATTCGTTCATTCTGGTTGTGGTGTTCAAGGATCGGTTTGTTTCCGAAACCTTGCGAAATTACGGATTTCCTTCGCTTTTGATGCGTGAAAAAAGGTTAATTCGCTACGAAAATCAGACTGTATGGAAATGGCATAAGAAATAACGCAACCAGAATTTTGTTTTTACCTTCACACACCTATGTTTGCCATCATTGATATTGAAACAACGGGCGGAAGTCCGGGCCGCGACCGCATTACGGAAATCGCGATTTTGATACATGATGGATTGAGTGTTACCGAGCGTTTTTCAACTTTGATTCATCCCGAACGGTATATTCCCGAATACATTACACGATTGACGGGAATCTCGAATGAGATGGTTGAAACGGCACCCAAATTTTATGAAGTAGCGCGTAAAATTGTAGAACTCACAGAAGGGATGATTTTTGTGGCGCATAATGTGAATTTCGATTACAATTTTGTGGAGTATGAGTTCAAATCGTTGGGCTATAAATTCAAGCGCGATAAATTGTGTACGGTGCGTTTGAGCCGGAAATTATTGCCTGGAAAAAAATCTTACAGCCTTGGTCGTTTGTGCGATTCGCTGGGTATAACAATTGAGGGAAGGCATCGTGCGGCGGGCGATGCAGAGGCAACAGCCATGTTATTTGATATTTTATTGGCCCAAAAAAGTCAGCATCCAACGTACCGCAAACAAAATTTGCAAGACCTCACGCGGACGCGTTTGGATAGCGTGAAGGAGCATTTGATTAAGAAATTGCCAGAAGCTACGGGTGTGTATTATTTTCTCGATAAAGATGGGCGTATTGTGTATGTTGGAAAAAGTAAAAACATCCGTCGTCGTGCATTTAGTCATTTAACGACGAAGACCAAAAAAACGGCGCAAATGTTGGGCGAATTGCACGATGTTGATTTTATACTTACGGGAAGTGAATTGATTGCTTTGCTGCTGGAATCGGAAGAGATTAAAAAGTTGAAGCCGAAATACAATCGTGCGCGGAAGCAGAGTGAATTTTCGCATAGTATTGTTTGGTTTAAAGATGATGCGGGAATCATTAATTTTCGGATTGCGGATTACGGTTCAAAGCATCAAGCATTGCAATCGTTCCCGAGTTTTTTTACGGCGCAGGAGCGTTTGCGTGGGTGGCAAGATGCGTTTGTGTTGTGCGAAAATTATTGCAGCGATGGGGGGGAGGGGGCTTGTTTTTATTTAGGCATTAAAAAGTGTAATGGTATCTGTTGCGGCGAAGAGTTGCCTGATGTTTACAATGCACGGGCACAAAAAGTGATTCAGCAATTTTTTGATCCCAATGCGTCTTTTTTATTGGTGGATACGGGCCGCGAGCA
>JAAFIA010000134.1 GCA_013298545.1 Bacteroidota bacterium
GCACGGCAGCCGCAGTATCATCGCATGAAGATTCAATTCCAAGTATCAGCGGCATAAATCGCTATTTTTGTACGTTATACCCAATATGGCAAACTTTAACTGGCGCAAACTTATCAAAAAGACTGGCAAAGTCCTCCTTTGGACGGTCGGTGTTTTGATTGTGCTCCTGTTTGGCAGTTATTTTGCCCTCCGAAGTCCGAAGGTACAAACGTGGATTGCGCAAAAAGCCGCAGCCTACCTTTCCGACGAATTAAAAACCAAAGTAACGGTTGGTGGTGTTGATATTGAGTTTGTAACGAAGGCTGTACTTGAAGATATCTATATCGAAGATCAACATGGCGATACACTTTTGTTTGCCGAAAAACTCAAAGCCGATATTCGTAGTTTCGACCGCAAAGCACAATTTTTAGCCATCAAAGACATTTCGCTTGTCAATGCCACGATCAAAATTAAAAAGTATGGCGGCGAACGTGGACTGAATTACCGCTTCATTTTGCTTTATGCCCGAAAAGGAAACAAACCCAAGCAGCCTTCATCAAACAATTGGGATGTAAAACTCGACGGTGTTACCCTCGAAAATGTTACGGTTGCATACATTGATACGCGTTACAACGAACCGAGTCGTGTGCTCAACCCTGAAAATATTCTTGTTACAAAAGTCAACGCCAACCTCAGCCATTTCGATCAGGTTGTTGATACCAGCTATTTTAAAATCAATTACCTCAACGCTCGCGAAAAATCGGGTTTTGTGGTTGATAAAATGGATGCGCGTGTATCGGTAACCGAAAATAAAATTCAACTCGACGATCTTGAAATCAAAACACCTAGTAGTCATATCCTTGGCTTTCTTGGATTTTCGTTTGATAGCATCGAAGCATTTGAAGATGATTTCAACCGTCAAGTGCGGATGGACGCACATTTATCCAATTCGCAATTGGAGATGGGCGATCTGGGATATTTCGCGCCTGAATTAATTGGCATTCAGCAAAAGCTTTTGATTACGGGAGATATTTCGGGAACGGTCAATCGCTTGCGTTGCAAAAACACAGAAATACGTTTCGGAAAAAGTTCGCGCATTTATGGGAATTTTTCGTTCAATGGACTTCCTGACATTGACGAAACAAACATGAATTTAAAAATCAAAGAGCTATCGACGAATGCTGCAGATTTGCGTGAGTTGCCGATGCCGCCTTTTGAAAGCAAAAAGAAATTGGATATTCCCGACGAAATTGCGCTGCTCGGCAATGCGCGTTTTGTGGGTTCGTTTGAAGGGTTCATTTCCGATTTTGTCGCTCACGGAAAACTTACTACGGCCATTGGCGATCTCACGTTACGCAATTTGGCTATGGTCGATCCGGGCGAAGGTATCCCCGAAGAATACAATGGCGAATTGTTTGCCGAGAATTTTGAACTGGGCCGTTACCTCGATATTCCCGATATGGGAAAAATTACAGCCGACTTGAAAGTTGAAGGCTCGGGCTTGCGCGCGGGCAATGTGCGCGCCAATGTGGATGGTGATGTTCAACAACTCGATTATTTTGGGTACGCCTATTCAAATGCCAATGTCAAAGGCGTCTTGTCGAAACGCACATTTGATGGTGTGCTAAACATGAACGACCCGAACGTGGATTTAACCTTTGATGGGTTGATTGATTTCACGAATAAGAATAAACCAATTATGAAATTTGATGCACAAATCGATAGTGCCGATTTAGTTGCATTGAAATTTATTCCCGAAGGAAGTCAACACATTCTGACTACGGGCTTAGAATTTAAACTCACGGGCAATAACATTGACAACCTCAATGGAACGATGTTTGTGCGAAAATTGGGGTATGTGCGCGATGGAAAAACATACAATTTTGATGAGTTGAATTTGTATGCGCGTGAAGATGGCAATGTACGTTCCATGATTGTCAATTCCGATTTTATGGATGTTACGGTGATTGGCCAATACAAATTGTTAGACTTGCCATTGACCATCACCGATATTCTCTCGGATTACTTGCCATCGTATTTCCCTAAAAATACAAAAGCAAAAATTCCGGAACAAAATTTTACTTACAGTTTTGTTTTTCGCAAAGACGGAACTCCGCTTCAAGCTATTTTTCCGGGATTATTTGTAGCTGCAGGAACAAATTTCAACGGAGAATTTAAAACAGCGCAACGGCGTGTGAGTTCAAAATTGTATGGACCAACGCTGACCTATCAAGGTATTCGATACGATAATTTCTTCATCACGGCACAAAACCTGAATGGTGGATTGGCGGTTTCGGCACAAACAGATCGCATCAATATTCAAGACAGTATTGGCTTTAATAAAATAGATTTTAAATGTTCTGCACATAACGATTCCATTGTCTTTGCCAATTCGTGGGGCGAAAATTCGTACCCTGTTGAAAATGGTTCGATGGTTGGCTTTGCTCATTTTCTTGGAACAAAATCGGTGGAAGGCCGTTTGTATAAAACAGAATTTTTGTACACCGATTCGCTTTGGAAAATTTCGCCCGGAAATTATTTCCGCGTTGATTCGTCAACCATCGTGATTCGCGATATGATGTTCCGCTCTGGAAAACAAGCCATCGGCGCAAATGGAACGGTGTCAAAAAATCCATTCGATCAACTCAACCTCAACCTCGAAAAATTTAACCTCGAAATTCTCAATCCATTTCTCGCCGATCAAAATATCACGCTCAAAGGAATTGTTGACAGCAAATCGCAATTGTCGGAATTGTACGACAAACCCATTTTTTCGAGCAATACGGATTTCACAAAACTATACGTCAATAAACGCCTGATTGGATCGGGAAGTGTTGATGCAAATTGGATTAAGAACAAAGACGGCATATACCTACACGGCGACTTTGCAAAATTGGATAACGAAACCAAAAATATCTTGTTTGACGGCTATTATTATCCACGCAAAAAAGAAAACAGTTTAGATATTGCGGCAAGCATCGCTTCAATTGATTTAGATGTTTTGCAACCACTTCTGAAAGATGTTTGTTCTGTTTTAAATGGACAAACCGATGGCCAGTTCCAAATTACGGGAACGCCAAAAGAGCCAAAAATTAATGGCGAACTGCAAGCCAATCTGCGTAAAGTAACCATCGACTACCTTGGCATTTCGCTCACTGCGCCAAAACAAAAAATTACAGTCGAAGAAAATTCATTTGCCGTAGATAGTTTTATCCTTGTCGATCAATACTTGGATACGGCTTATGTTTATGGCCACTTGTTCCATCAAAATTTCGATAAGTTCCAATTCGACTTTGACATGGAACTGAGTCATTTTCTCATGCTCGATAAACCGGAAGTGCCAGATGCTTCGTTTTACGGAAAAGTATTTGCTACGGGCTATGTCAATATCTTCGGTCCGCTCGATCATGTGGTCATCAACGTGGATGGACAAACAGCCTACGGAACGCAAAAGGGAAAACGCATTCCAACAAAATTCTTCATTCCGCTTGGCACAACTTCTGAAGTGGGCGAGAGCGATTTTATTACGTTTAAGAAAACGGGAAACATCAACGAAGATTCCACAAAAACAAAACCTTCAGGCGATACGGGTGTCGATATTTACCTCAATATCGTTGCCACGCCAGACGCCGAAGTGCAAGTGATTTTTGATAAAAAAGTAGGCGATCAGTTAATTGCACATGGCGAAGGCATCATCAACATGCGTGTCTTATCAAACGGCGATTTCGACATCAAAGGCGATTACATTGTGAACGATGGAAAATATACGTTCACTCTCAAAAATATTATCAACGTACCTTTTGATCTCTCGAAAGGAAGCGTTATTCGTTGGAATGGCGATCCTTACAAAGCGATTGTAGATGCCGATGCTTTATACAAAGCCAATGCGTCTGTTGCGCCATTTTTCCCTGGCGATACCACTACACCGGCATACAACCGTGCATACCCTGTCAATGTGATCATGCACTTGGATAGTTTGTTGATGAACCCAAGCATTTCGTTTGATATTGATTTGCCAACAGCCGAGCGAAGCATTCAAGAAACCGTCAATGCCTATACACAATCCGAACTTGAAATGAATAAGCAAGTGTTGGCACTTATGGTATTGAATAGTTTCATTACGCCACAAGAATCGCCCACAGGTGGTTCGGATCCGGCGCTTGGTGGTGTGGTGGGTTCTACCGTGCTCAGTAATTTTGTATCGAGTCAGTTGAGCAATTGGCTTTCACAGATCAGCGACGATTTTAATGTGGCGATGGTATATCGTCCGAACGATGATCTCAACGAACAGGAATTGAAATTATACCTCGGTACACAGCTCTACAACAACCGCATAACCATTGATGGCAATGTGGGTGTGGTCAATCAACAGCAAGCCACAACGACAGCCAACAGCGGGCAGTTTGTAGGCGACGTGAATGTAGAATACCGTGTAACGGACGATGGCCGAGTACGCTTTCGAGCATTCAATCGTACGAACGATAATTCGGTTGTGAACACAGGCGCGCTTTATACGCAAGGTGTAGGTGTTTTTTACCGCGAAGATTTTGATGATTTTGGCGATTTGATGGATCGTTACAAGGCGTATCTGAAATCGCAGAACCCGAATCGGAATAAACCGAAAGAAGAATCCGCCCCCGCGCCGCCCCCGCCACAACCCGCACAAGTCCCCGCCGACTCAACGCGCAGCCGCCCGTAAACACATAAAAAAACGACCTTCCTGATTTTCCAGAAAGGTCGTTTTTGTTTATTTGCGGAAATAAAAAGTAAAGTGCCCCGAAATTTTTATTTTAACAAGGCTAAGTAACTGTTTAAAATTTGTTTTTGAGAATTGTTATGATGGATTTTTGTGCCAGACGAGGCGCGTTTTGAAGGTCCGCCATAGGCGGAAGCTGCTACGGTCGAAAAACGCAACGAAGTATGGTGCAAAAAGACACATAACAAAATCAAAGGATAAAATTTAAACAGTTACTAA
>JAAFIA010000135.1 GCA_013298545.1 Bacteroidota bacterium
AAAAATCGGGGCGCGAGGTTTACCGCATCGACCTCTCGCAAATTGTGAGCAAGTACATTGGTGAAACAGAAAAAAATTTCGCCGAGATTTTTAACCGCGCACACGATCAAAACTGGATTTTATTTTTCGATGAGGCCGACGCACTCTTTGGCAAACGCACCGAAACCCGCGACGCACACGACAAATACGCCAACCAAGAAACGAGCTACTTGCTCATGCGCCTCGAAGAACACAACGGTCCGGTGATTTTGGCCACCAATTTCAAAGACAATATCGATCCGGCTTTTTCGCGGCGGTTTACGCAGATCATTTATTTTCCGCAGCCACAAGCCGATGAACGCTTGCTGCTCTGGAAATCGGCCATTCCGGCCAATACGCCTACCGATGCGAACCTCAACTACGAAGAACTTGCCCGCAAGTACGAAATCACCGGCGCGCAAATTGTGAATGCGGCAGCGTGGTGCTTGCTACGCCTTGCCGACGATCCCACACGCCTACTCGACCACGAACTCGTGCGCGCGGGCGTGGCGCGGGAGGTGGCGAAGGAAGGGCGGACGTTGTGAGGGTGTTACCTGTTTTTTTTGTTCTAGAAGCAATTGGTAGCTAAAAAATCTGCACTTATTTTTTACCCGAATGTTTTCTTAACCATTCAATTGCACCTTGAGTTTCTTGCCATACATGCTGCGCGAAAAGAGCATAATAGTCAGCTTCATTTTTATCACCAAAGCCGTAATGCCCCGCTAATTTAGAAACGGGATTTGGTACATACGTGCGTATGATTCTAATGGACATGGTATTTTGCCGGATATTGCGATCCAGCCTGAGCCAAGCGATTACCTCAGCGCGGGTGATGCGTGCATGGAAATGGCGGAGCGATTGATTTTGCAGCAGTGATGGAAAGAATTTGTTATTTGTAATGCAATAGAAACGTTTTTTTGAAGTAATGCGAAGAAGCACTTGACAAAGGCTTTTCTGTTTTGTATCTTTCAGAAAAAACATTATTAAATAAAAACTAGTTCAAGCGTCACATTTCGATGGTTTTCAAAAATCTTATACGTTTTAAAATGTTTGCGCTTTTGGTAATCACTAGTTTATTTTTTATATCCATGCAATCGCGTTGGCACGGATATCGTTTGGCTGCAAATGGAAAGCTAAAATCGCATTCTAGCATTTCCAAATTTTCGCTCATTCTCATCCATCCATCACATGAAAAAAACACTACGTTAACGGATAATGACTATCTGAATTTATTGTATTGTGATACAAGCTATGAAGTGTGTTTTAATAGTCTATCCTCAGCGATTCCAAACGACAAACAGTTTTTCCTTTTCAAAGATTCTCCATACCATTCGATTCAATCTAAAAAAGATTCTTCTCACAATCAGTCCACTTGGAGTGGGTGTTTTTTGAAAAAAAATCGATATTACTTGTTGGTATTTCCTGAAACGAGGTTATATAACCGAAGGCCGCTTATTTTTTTCAGAACAGGCAATCACCAAAAATTACAGGCCGTTGAACGTGGTTGGGATTATCAATTATTTAATTGATTAAAAAACAGTTTACTATGAAAGCAATTGACTCATTACTAAAAAAAGAAGAACATCCATTTCAAATGGATGCAAACCAATTTTTGACAACCACTCCGCTTCAGGAATTGAATACCGAATTAAATAAAACGAATGTAGATGAAGAACATGTATTAGCCTTGCTTGGCCAATTGAGCAATGCTGAAAAAAGTGAAGTGTTGAGTGAAAACAACACCTACCTAAAACGCATGGCTGAATGTTTAGAAGCAAGCACCGAAATGAAATCTGCACTTGAACTTTTAGGAGCACCTTTAGGTCAAAAAATATATTGGTTGATTCAATCAGATTGGGAAAGTATTGGCGATGATGTTGGTGGTAAATTAATCCGTGATCTAATCGATCAGGCTTCGCCAGAAGAAGTATTCAATCTCGCCTTTGATGATCGTACACGAACGCTGATGGAAAATGAGTTGAGTAATTATTCCATGACGATTATCAATCAAAAAATCAATGCCTGTCAAGAACCATATATATACAAAGAACAAGAGCATAAAATAGCTTTAAATAAATTAAAGGCAGTAAATAATGATGATTGGACCACTTGGGTAGTTGATGATTTAGTTTCAAATAAAGCATCTAACCTAGCCGAGAATTTTAAAGAGAAAAGTCAAAAGCGTGCCGAGTATGATCCAACGAATGGTGATCCTGAAAATAAAAACAGATGGGTACGCGTGAGTACAGATGAGGTTTTGAAGGCCATTCAAGTATTGAACCCAAGTGCAAATTTGAATTCAATTAAAAAAGGTGAAAAAATAAAAATTCCAACTTTAGATTATTGGGTTGGTCATACGTTAGAGTATTATCTTCCGTTAAAAAAATACCCTGATTATAAAACAATCGTTCAAGTTTCAAGCCATTTGCCCTTACTTTCAAAAGACATAAAGCAAGAACCCACACTAAAATCAAGAGATACACAATTTTTATCTCAAGACAAATTGCAAGCTACTAGAAATGGTCCAAAGATCAGTCCGATTGATTTGGGCATGTGGTCATTAAGAAAATTAGGACCTTATCAAGATCAACTTCGGGAAAGTGCAACCAGTAATCAAATACCGATGCAAATGCTTGCCGCTTTGATTCTTACCGAATTGGGAGATATTGACTCATTAACAGATTCCGATCAAATTGCAGGTTCAATCGGTATTGCACAAATTCAACCCGAAACAGCCAAGCAGCACAACCTCGTAGATTTAAGCAGTACGACTAACGTGGGCAAAGAAACAGAACTAACCACAAAATTGAAAATTCCACAATATGCTATCGAAGCGGCTGCACGTGAATTAGCCTATCAACTGAAAGAACTCGACAAAAACAAACGTAAGGAATGGGCTTTAAAGCATGGTTATGCAGGCGGTGGACCGCGCGGAGAAGCATCAACCGAAGATGTTTTGGGAGATAATTATGTTGATCAATTGGCTTCGCTCACAGAAATGGTCGTTGCTGCATACAATTCTCCAGATATTGCAAAAACTGATACAATTGAGAATTACCCTAACGGTGCAAAGCATGGCAAAAATGCATCATACGTTGCTAATTTTATCGCATTAACAAATTTATTCAAACCATAATATGAGCAAGAAACAACAGATATTCCTTTATATTTTCTATGCACTAGCTGTTTATGCACTTCCGATTATTGAGCATAAATACGAGTTTCTTGATGAACCGTCTAAGTTTGACTTTAAATCTATGCTGCCAAATAAATTATCTTTTTTCTCGCTAGTTAGTTCATATCGAAATTGTATTTACTCTTCAGAAATTATTGTTTTAGTACTATTCGCTATTGCGATCCTTCACCTATTGATTCCTATTCGCTTTATTCAAAAACGAGGAACAAATATTGCAGCGTTCTTACTTATTATCTCGGTATTAACAGTATGCTTCACTTTTCTTGCCAACTACAAACATTTTGGTTATCATTTTATCTTTATAGCTGATGATAAAGATACCATAACGTTCCGTATTGAATTTATATTCGTGCTGATCTATTGGGGCTATTTAATTGGCATTGGCTTAAAACATATTCTCGCTTCTCGCGAAAACAAAAACCAAATTTCTAATGAATGAGCAAGCAACTATTTTAAAAGAAATAAATTGGGTCGCGTCTTTACTCCAGATATTTGAGCAGTCAAACCTAGTTGATTTTAATAGCTTAAAAAAAAATTATTTCCAGCCTCCAGCCATTCAAGATCAGGAGGATGATTATGTAGCTAAATTTATTTCGCATGCCAACTTGGGCAATGAAGATCGTTTATTGCTTGGTCTAGCTCTTCTTGCTCATTTTGAACCGGAATTTTTTGAAACAAAAATTTCTCGAAAACAACAGCTTGCATTTCATATATCACAAACGCATGTGTTACCTACACTAAGAACTGCTGTAATTATTCTTGAGCTTGTAATTGGAAAAAATATTGATTTGCATAAGTACATTTCAACCGATCATATTTTTTTTCAAAAAGGATTACTCCGTATAGTTAGATCTGATATTGATTCGTATCGTTCAGCATTCCACGTTTCCCAAAACCTCACCGATCTGCTCCTCTACGGCGCTCCCCGCCCCCCCGCTTTCTCCCCCACATTTCCCGCGCGCCCCTGCACCACAGCCCTCCACTGGGACGATCTCGTGCTGCCGCAAAATACCAGAAACCAACTCCTCGACACCTTGCGCTGGCTGACGCACGGCCCTGCCGTTGTTGAACAAATGCAAGGACGCTTGAAGCCCGGCCTCAAAACACTTTTTTATGGTCCGCCCGGAACGGGTAAAAGCTTAGCCGCCGCCTTGCTTGGGAAAAAATCGGGGCGCGAGGTTTACCGCATCGACCTCTCGCAAATTGTGAGCAAGTACATTGGTGAAACAGAAAAAAATTTCGCCGAGATTTTTAACCGCGCACACGATCAAAACTGGATTTTATTTT
>JAAFIA010000136.1 GCA_013298545.1 Bacteroidota bacterium
TCGTACTTGGGAAGAAGATGGAAAACGCCGTAGCCGCTTGGAGGTTATTGTGCGTGATTTTATGCTGATGGAAGCGAAACCGCAGCCGGAGGCGGTGGTGTTGACGTTACACTAGATTTTTATTTTTACAAAACTGTTCTTGATTTTGAAAGCCATCTGCAACGCGTCGGATGGCTTTTTTTTGTTTTTGTTTTGTAATGATTTATAGAGTCATAATCTTCTTGACGTGCTTGATACAAAACGCCTGCGGCGGGCCGAAGGTTGGAGTGTTGAAAAGGAAGTTGTTCTTTACTTTCTTTGCTTGCCCAAAGAAAGTAACAAAGAAAAGGCACCACGAATACCAACCGACAATAAAAAATGGCCTGACGATAAGAGCCGGTTAGCCATTTTTTAAATGTCGGTTCACACGATTCGTGGACTCCCGCCCGCAAATGCTAGCGACGTACTTTGTGGGTAACTCTTTCTTAGCGTCCTTTGCGCCTGCTTTGCGCTCTTCGCGGTTAATTTTCCTTTTGCTACTCTCTGCTTAACCAACTCGCCAACGCAAAAAAATCTCATGTCTCACGTCTAGCGTCTCATGTCCGCGCAGGAAAATGCGGGAAGAAAAACCAACTCACAAATTCACTCATTCACCAACTAGCGCAGGCCATGCGGGAAGAAAAATCTCGTGTCTCACGTCTAGCGTCTCATGTCTGCGCAGGAAAATGCGGGAAGAAAAAGCGCCACACAAAATATTTTTGTGCAGCACTTTTTTGCATGATTGCGTTTTTATTTTGCGATAATCAATTTACGTGTGCTGACTCCATTTGCCGTTGTTACACGGAGGAAATAGGTTCCTTCTGCCAATGTCGTGAGGTTAATGCTTGTGGTTTGTTGTACTTGTCCATTCGCAACACGTTCGCCGAGTATATTGATCACCTCAAACGAAGTTGCTTGACCATTCATGCGCGAGCAATCGAGCGTAAACATACCTGTTTGTGATGGATTCGGGAACACAGACCAGTTTGTAGCTTCTGCTATTTCAGGCGATGTAAGTGTTACACCGATATTGATGTTATCGACATAAAGCATATTGCCATAACCACCAATGGCTTTGAATGCGATCAACAAACCTGATTGACCAGCATACGCATTAAGGTTAACAACTTCATTGCGCCACTGACTAGTTGATGGAACAAATAAATTGCTGTTGTCGGGTGCTGTTGCTAAAACTTGGCCGCCTTTGTAATACACTTGCGTCCATGTAACACCGCAATCGGATGAAACTAAAACGGCTAATGAGTCCGAGTATTGATTATTGTAACGCGCATACGCCACATCAAACGAAAGCTGAACGAGAACCGCATTGCTAAAATCAAATGCCATCGTTTGCATCAAATCGAATGAATTGCGGGTATCGTTGTCGAAATTATTTATGCTCATGGACGAAGAGCTACCAGCACCAACTGTGGTATTGTGTTCCCACGTTACTCCATTGGGAGTAACCAATTGCCAATCGGTTGGCGGAAAGGTTGGCGTTTGAAATCCTTCTGCTAGCGGTGGCAATACAAGTGGTATCATGTTTAAGGTAAACACGCCAGAAGATGTATTATTGGCAGCATTGCCATCCGTAGCATTGTTTGGATTGCTAACAACAGCCGTTACCGTATGTGTTCCAACAGGTAGTGTCAATGTTCCAAGTGTAACATTGACGGTAGCTGAACTAGCCAGATTTCCAACCCAATTGTAAACAGTACTTGGATTGTTGTCCACCTGCCAAGTAATGGTGCAACTGGTGAGGGCATTTTGTCCGGCATTGCGTAAAATAAAAACAACATTTTCTGTTTGTGTTCCAGCACAAAGGGAATAATTTCCCAAAGGCGAAACCAAACTGGTCATTTGTGCGTCGAGTGCCTGCGTTGGCGTATTGGGATCATAACCATCAAGTGTTTGTGGGTTGGTGTTGCACGGATCGAGCCAATCGGAAAGGCGTGTTGCTGCTGTGCTTCCGAAATTCCATGAAGCTGAAAATTTTCCGTAAAAATCGTGGAGTTGGTTTGCTGGCTGGCCACATGCCGATGGGCCGCCATACAATTGCCCAATGATGCGGTGGTTGTTATCAAATAACGGAGAACCCGAAGAGCCTGGTTCTGTAACACCGCTTGTCCACTGCCCTACGCGCCAGCAATCAGCGCTACCGTATGTTGCAGAGCTAGTTGGATTTAATGCCCACGTAATTTTTTTAATATCGCCACTTGGATGGTGGATTGCCACGGCACTGTCAACAGGATTTGTGGTGCGGTTCCAACCGGAATAATACACGTTATAGTTTGCAGGAGGAACAGTATTGATTTCGCAGAGGTGTACATCGGAATTGGCGTTGCTGGCGCGCGCCGTTCCACCGCTCAACGATTGTGAAGCGGGATTGGATGATGGATTGGCACACGATGCTGCTTCCCAATTGAAACGAAATACCCACGAGCCATCAGCAGCACCACAATGGTTTGCCGTAAGGACATACGGTGTTCCGTTGTTACAGGTATTGTTGACCAAGGCACCAGTACAAAATTCACTTCCACCGGAAACCAAACACACCACAGAGCGTTTTTGATCTACCCACGAAGCACCACCCGGACAGTTGACATTGTTGTTGCAACTTCCGGCATCGCCAAAGGCACGAGAAACTTCGCTGATGAATGGCGCAGTGCTTCGGAAACCGTGTGTAACGCGAAATAAATTAAACGAGCCTTGGCCTGCCGCGCTAACGGGTTCGAAGTACTCGATGATGACACGTTCGCCGGCAATGAGTTCGGTACCAAACATGCGGTCGTCAAAATTGCTTGTTGCCGTAAATGCGCCGAGCACTTGCGTGTGATCTTCGCTATACACAAACATACGTGCGCCAACGGGCATGAAAAAATTATTGAATGCGAGATTGATGGTGGTTGCTCCCGCACATGCAATGCCGAGGTGCCAGATACGATCGCCGTTTGGCAAGGTTTCCCAAGTTCCAGCATTGCTTGTGGTGAAGTTGGTGTAATGGTTGTAGCCAAATTTATAAGGACCTTTTACCGCATCCATTTGCGCGGCAATATCCATCATCGAATCGAGGTTGAATGGACTCATGGTAACAAATGAGACAGCGGCATTGCTACCATCTGTTTTAAATGCGCGTGGTTGTCCACCTTCGCCTTGAATCTGGGCCATGGCCATGCAGGAAATGAGCATGGATGCGCCAAGCAAAAATCGAAACGTTGTTTTTTTCATTGGGTTTTGTTTAAAGGTGTTGAGCAGCATTAGTATTTGTAAAGCACTTGAAATTCGCCAAGAACGAGCTTGACGCTTTTTGCATTGGGTTGCCGAAGAGATGCCATGTTAAAAATATGCTCTTCGGTGATGGATGCGCGGCAAGCATCGCCATTGCTTTTATGGTTGAGGTAAAGGGGCAATTGTACGGGTAAGGATTTGAGCATTTCGCCTTTCCAGATCAAGTTGAAGTCGTGTGTTTCGCAACCGCCACTGTATGTAACCCAAATGGCGAGTAAGTCGCCTTGGAGGTTAACGCTAGCAATGGTAAACGGATCTGTTTTATTGGAATACGAAGAATCTTTCAGGACTTGCTTTACCGTTGGTGCTACAAGGGTATCGGTTGCAACAGCAGGAGCTTGAGCGGCTTCTTTTTTATGTTTACAAGCCACAAAAGAAAGCTGTAACGCAAATACAATGAGCAGGGTCGTTCGCATGGGTTTGATTCAACGGAGTTAAAAGTACGGAAATGAACTGTAAATCTGATGTAATTTTTCGCAGTTGTTGAGCATCTTTTAAATGAAATCAATACTTACCTTTGAAAATTCTATCTACAAAAACAATGGCTAAACAAAAAAAATCGTCGTTACTGGATGCAAAAGCGTTGCAGTTTTTAGAAACATACCTCAATACGGCATCACCGACTGGATTTGAATCATCTGGACAAAAAGTATGGCTCGATTACATCAAGCCTTATGTGGATACACATTTTGTAGATACTTATGGAACGGCAGTGGCCGTAATTAATCCAAAATCGGATTACAAAGTTGTGATTGAGGCGCATGCGGATGAAATTTCGTGGTTTGTGCATTACATTACCAAAGATGGGTTTATTTATTTGCGTCGCAATGGTGGTTCTGATCATCAGATTGCGCCATCGAAACGGGTGAATATTCATACCGAAAAAGGAATTGTGAAAGCGGTATTTGGTTGGCCAGCGATTCATACCCGTGAACCGGGCCGCGAAGAAGTACCTACATTAAAAAATATATTTCTCGATTGTGGTTGTTCTTCCGATAAAGAAGTTGCTGATTTGGGTATTCATGTAGGTTGTGTAATAACGTACGAAGATGAATTTATGATCTTGAACGATCGTTATTTTGTGGGTCGTGCGTTGGATAACCGCATGGGTGGTTTTATGATTGCTCAAGTGGCGCGTATGCTGAAAGAGCAAAAAATAAAATTT
>JAAFIA010000137.1 GCA_013298545.1 Bacteroidota bacterium
TGCAACAATGGGCAATCAGATTTCTAAGGGATGGACAGAGACTGGTGCATTGTGGAGTAAGGGTTGGGATAAGATGAAGGGATGGTTTAATACGCCTAAAACATCAACCAATACGATTCGTGAAACTGAAGGCTTAACGAGTAATGCCACTTCTGAAAGTTTTGTTCCAGTAAAAGCATTGCGTCCTTATGAGATTGAGGCAATGGATCGTTTTAGGGCAGCATTTAAAGCAGGAAATCTTCCAAAGAATTATGGCATGTTCATTGAGAAACCACTAAGTACTGATGCGATGCGTATGCTTTCGCAAGAGTTTGGTGGTATTGAAGTAGCTCAAGTATATTATATGACTGGGCCGAAAAGCGGTTATACAAATGTTTATTTTGGAACAAAAAACAGTATCTCACTCCCTCAAGCCGTTTCTGGCGAGACTCAATATTTGATAAGCCACACACATCCTGGAGGAACAATAACTCCTAGTGTATACGATGTAGATGTTTTAAAAAATATCCAGAATGCACAAAAAGTTAATAATTCTCCCATTCAAAGTTCATCAACAATAGTTCCTTCTGGAAGCAAGAATGTGAAATTTAACAATACATCTAACTATAATGCACCGGAACAGACTATAAATAATAATACTAAAATCAGTAATTTAGGCGCTAATAACACAATAAAGGAAGGAGGCAGATTTTTAAGCGCAGAGGAATTAGCTAAAAGACTGAACACAACCGTTAAAGATTATCATACCAATATTAAACCAATAATGAAGAAGGATTTTGCTCAAGAAATGAAAAAAATTGGTACTACAAATCCTGATTTTTCACCCAATGATTTAAGAAACGTCATGCTTAAGAATCCTCAAACGGGTAAAGTGATTCATACAGATGTTCCATTTGATGCTTACATACCTTAAAAAATGATAAAAAAAATATCTTTTCAGTTAATAATCCAAGGTCAAGATTTTGATCCAAATTTATTGGAGATACCAAGTCCTATTACTATTGTTGAAAAATGCCGAAAAGGAGATTTAATTCGTTTGGGTAGAAACAAAGGGCGTCAATCTCAAGAAGGTTTTTTAATATTAGAAGGAAGTATAGATGAGATTTTACTTCTTATGGAATTGGATGCTTTGCTAACTCCGCAAACAGGAGTAGTTATTTCGAATATGTCAATTTTAGTCTCTTACGAAGGAGAATGTAATTTTGAGTTATCCTCGATGCAGCTAATGAAATTAGCAAATTTAAAAATTCCAGTAGGGATAACTTGCTACGGCAGTTGAGTATTTTAAAATCCGGTAAACAGTTTTCATAGCTGTTAAACGACTCACGTTTAATATACAATCTATTAACACTTATAAGTAAAACTTCAAATGAGCGATTTTATTTCCACCATAAACGAAGCAAACGAAATTATTGCCGACTATTCTAATTATGGCTTGCTGAAAATGGAAGCAAGTTACTTGATTTTTGATTTAAGAACCAATGGCATGGTTCTTATTCATATGCCTGAGCATGAATATGTGCCATTTTTTGAAACCTTGATCAACAAAGGCATTAAAGTTGCATCCAAACAGGAAGATTTGCTGCATGCTCAAGTCGAACATTATCAACTTAAATGGGACGATGAGAAAAAAGATTGGGTAAAAGTACCTCGAGGAAAATGATTTTAGCAAAGGCATGGCAAAAACAATTTTAAGACTAGTCTTTAGTGTTACTGGCGAAAATTTCTCCCCAACTATTTTTACCAACACGATCGGATTATCTCCAACAAATTCTTGGGTTGTAAACGATCCGATTCCGAATAGGCCGAACCGTTTCCGAAAAGAATCAGCTTGGGTTTACCAAATTGGCCCTGTTGAAGATTTGTTTAAAAGCACCCATCCGATTAAAAATCATTATTCGGAGTTGTAGTGATTATAGTAAAATATTCATCTATGAGAAAATCTAAAGAAGAATTAGATAAAATTTTGACAGATAAATTCTTTGAAATTTATCCCAAAGATATATTGCCTAATTGGCATGATAAATATTTCCATTTTTTGCACTTTGCAAACAAGCAAAAAAATGCTGTCCAGTTAAATGTTTATGTGCAAAAAATTTTTGAATTACAGAGTAATCAGAGCTGGGAATATTCTAATGGACAGAAGATACTTGTAAGTATTGAAAATGGAGAAAAAAAAGTTGCGATAAATTATAATTATTCTGAGTATATGATTTTTTCAGGATGTTTATATAAAGACCTATCTATTCAAGTAGTTACGAGTATTAATATTACAGAATTACGTTCCTTAAAAAAAGAAAATTTCGTTCCAAAAAATTCTACCGAATTAGTATGGCGGTATGCCTAGCAATAGCGAAGCGATTATATGTACTTGTAATGTCTGACGGTCAAGTAATAAATTTGATCTAAATACAGCAGAGAAGTATTTGTAATTCTTTTTTGGTATGAAGGCCCGTAATTAGGTTGCCTATGTAGCCTTCTTTTTTTCGTTTCAGTTTGTTATTATTCAACATGTATTTGATTTTTAGCATATAAAAATTATCAATGCATCATTTTGTTCTTTAAATTCCTACGGCTTAGGGCGTTTTTTTGATAAAACACAGGCCTCATGGCCTACAAGCCCTGATGGAAGTGGAAAGCCCGCAGCCAAAGGAAATGTGTTTGATAGATCAACTAATGCGAGGACTTGTAACGTACAGCAGGAGCAAACGGTTATTTGACGCTTCAAATTTTCGCTCCTTGATAATGCCACCTACAACACACAAGGCAATATCCGTTTGTTTTATGTCAAGGATGGCTTATCGCAAAGTTCGGCCAATTTCACAACGGCCAAAGGCGGTAGCGTAGTTCGTGTTCGTCCGGCAAGTACAGAAGATGATTATTTCAGATACAAACCAGCGGCCAATTACATTGGAGTAGATACGTTTGAGTATTATTTTGAAATCTGGAATGATCAAAATATTTTGTTGGCCCGTTCAAACACAAATCCGATTTTTTACTTATGCAGCGCGATTAGTTTTGAGATACAACGACAAGCATCATCAAAAATATTTTTAAGTAATTTTACGTTCTCAAGAAAAATAAATGATGAAAAGTAAACGCTCAGAAATAATCAACTTTTTTCTTTTTTGCCTCTCTTCTGTTGTTTTGATTACGGCTATAGCCTATGCTTATCCGTGGTTATTATCGGTCAATAATTCTTTTTTACTCACGTTCGTAATTGTTTTTATGTGTGCTTTTGCCGTTGGAATTGGCTTAGAGCGAATCTATACATTCTTTAAATTCCCTTTCCCTAAATGGATTCAGGCCATCGCCATGATTTTCAGTCTTTTGTTTTGGTATTTGCAATGGTGTTTTACCTTAGACCTCTCGCCACAACACGTTGCTCAAGTGCTTGGCGAAATCTGGGAATATAGCAATACACATGGGTATATCGACAATGTGGCGCACCAATCGGCGCGCACGAAAACCACAGGAATGACATTGAAAATTTTAGAATTGCTAGAAGCACTCATTTTTATTTTTTCGATCTCATTATGTCTGATTTCTACAAACACGAGGAATAAAGAAAAATAGAAATCGCCTTCCGAAATTTGATTACCGCAGAAGTTAATTCCGACTACTCAACCAGCAACAGACGAGCTATCGGTTTGCCGAAATGTAAGGTAAACCTACAATTCAGCAACCAACGTCTTAAACAATTGCGTCAGCTTGATCTCCGCTTTTCCAGCCACTTCAATAATTTCTTCAATGTTTACGGGCTTTAAATTTTCTGGATCGCACTCGTCCGTAATAACAGAGATAGCTACACAAGGCACTTGCATGTGATTGGCTACAATGACTTCTGGAACAGTACTCATGCCAACCGCATCAGCGCCAATGCGTCCGAGGAAGCGGTATTCCGCGCGCGTCTCCAGGCACGGACCTGTTACAGAAACATAAACGCCTTTGTGTAATTTAAGCTGTAAACGTGCAGCAAGGTCCACTAATTTTTTGTTGAGTTGTTGGTCGTATGGCGCAGACATATCAGGGAAACGCGCGCCCCATGCGTTAACATTTCGACCAATCAATGGATTTCCGTTTTGCAAATTGATGTGATCGTCGAGCAACATCAAATCACCTTTTTTATAATTCAGGTTGATGCCGCCCGCAGCATTAGAAATCAATAGTCGTTTTATTCCAAGCAACGCCATCACGCGCACCGGCAACGTAATTTGTTCAAACGAATACCCTTCGTATAAATGAAAACGCCCTTTCATGGCGAGAACCTGTTTCCCTGCAAGTTTGCCATAAATTAATTTTCCTGCGTGAAATTCTACTGTAGCCTCGGGGAAGTGTGGAATATCGCTATACAAAATTTCAATT
>JAAFIA010000138.1 GCA_013298545.1 Bacteroidota bacterium
GAATCCTAGATTTTGGCGCAATTACCTCAATACATCACAGATATTTTTCCTCAGCATTCAAGCGAGTACACTTGTTAGCCGTTATGGTTTTGGCTATCGTAAAGGATGGAACGAATCGCTTCCTGACGAAGTGCGAGAACAGATTGCATTTTATCGCAAAGCCTGCGAAAATGTGTTGGAAACATCAAACTGGAGTGGCGAGAATTTGTATGTGCGACACATCAATATGTCAACCATCAATTGTTGTTTTCTTTTGCTCGGTACACGCGAAGATGTGAAGAAAGTAACCGAGACCTTGGAAGGCTTGATGTTTAACTACCAGCAAGTCGCTTTCCACCGCATTTACGACCAGATATTTGCGGCGCTCATCATGGCGTATTTTATTTTAGAAGATTATGTCAAGGTGCAAGAATGTTACAAACGCTACGAAAAACTAACATCTACCAGTACGAAATTGTTGGAAAACGACATTACCATCAAAACGTATTATTATGTTGCGCAATGGTTGCATTCTGGCCGCAAACAATATCAAGAGAAAATAAACGGACTTCTTGAGCGAACCGAATCTGCCCGCAACCTGGAAAGCCCGCGCCGCCTCTTACTCGATTTGAAAGCTTATTTTAAAATCTAATCCTGCTCCATTTACGGTGCAGTTGACCTGAATTTTTCACACATGATTTATTATCCAAACGCTAAAATCAATCTTGGGCTTCATGTAGTTGAAAAACGAGCAGATGGTTTTCACAATATTGAAACTGTTTTTTATCCAATCGGGTGGAGCGATGTACTGGAATTAGCTATTCCAACGAATCGTCAATTGGGCTTGAAATTTACACACTCAGGAATCACAATTCCGGGCGCAACTGGCGAGAATCTGTGCGAACGCGCGTATGCTCTAATCGGACAAGATTACGCATTGCCAGCGATCGATGCACATTTACATAAACTTATTCCGATTGGTGCTGGATTGGGCGGTGGCTCTTCCGATGCGGCTTTTTTTATTCGTGCGCTCAATGACTTGTGCGAACTCAATCTCGCCTGGGGCGAATTGCACCATTACGCCAAACAACTCGGTGCCGATTGTTCTTTTTTTATTGCGAATAAACCGGTCATTGCCGAACAAAAAGGTGATGTGTTCGAATCCATTCAACTTGATTTATCAGCATATCATATTGTCGTTGTGCATCCGGGCATTCACGTCAGTACGCCTGAAGCATATCGTTCCATCACACCAAAAAAGCCGTCATTGCATCTTGAATCATGGATTCAAGAAAATCCAGTAAGTCATTGGCGCGAAAATTTAATCAATGACTTTGAAATTCCTGTATTCGCGAAGCATCCTGAAATTCAAATGCTGAAAAATAATTTATATCAGATGGGGGCCATTTACGCTGCTATGAGCGGAAGCGGTTCAGCAGTATTCGGCTTGTTCGAAAAAGAACCCGAATGCAAAAATCGTTTCGAAAATGCTACGGTTTGGTGCGGAAAACTCAACTAAAAAAATAGGTTCGTCTGCCACATTTTTTTTGAATTTGTGCTTTGGTAATTTTTGTTCTTTTAACTCGCTGCGCTCGTTTTTTAGGCGTTAGAGGAGTTTAGTATAAGACTTGAGACTTGAGACGAGAGACATGAGACGAGAGACAGCATGGGCCAACGCTTAGTTGGTGAATTGGTGAATTGAGGAGTTGGCCAATTTATCTCGTCTCAAGTCTCTCGTCTCAAGTCTCATGTCTCAAGTCTGCGCTGGCATTGTGCGTGGTTGTCATTCCTCAATTCACAATTCTCTCAGGCTTCGGCTTTACTCAGCAGCCATTCATCAAAACGGATCAGTTCATATCCCGCTGGATTCCACCAGTACTCATTTTTCCCATCGCGCAAAAGTTCGATGTCTTTCGATTTCTTGTCGAGAACTTTTTTGAAGTCGAGATCGAATCGGGAAAGATCGCGGAGGAGGTTGAGGATGCTGAGTAGGCGAGTGGCGTTGGCTGATTTATAGTAACCGTGATTATGAAGCATTTTGCGAAATGTCTCCATTCGGAAATGAACCGTCTCGCGAAGTTTCCCCATTTCAAGCGCGACTTGTGTTTCAAGTAAATACCAACCAGGCATCCAGCCGCGATGGTCGCGCGATACGTCACTGCATTTTTGAAGCGAATCGTAACAGATGTCATAATCTTTTTGCCGAAACGCAATTCCTGATTGCAAGAGACGGAAACGGTTGAGGATTTCTGGATAACTTTTTAAGTAGCGGTGCCCAATGGCTTCTCGAATGACGTCGGATGCTTCTTGCAACTGTCCGTCACGGAAATGGGAAAAGAACAAAATGATATAGGCGTGAACCTGTTGCAAGGGTTGGTCTTTACTGAAATCAACGGCAAGGCGTGCATGTTTGTTTGCTTTCGCACAGCCAACCGTATTGAGGCAAATATTGGCCAATTCAAGATTGACTGCGGCGTGATTGGCATCGACACGCAACATGGTTTCTTCGTTGCAGAGGTTGAGGAGTTCCATACCGTGTGTCCGTGCTTGGTGAAAGTCGCGCATGGCACTGTGGAAATTCATGGCCGAAAGGTGATGGTAAAATTTTAACCGAACCGAACCTTGTTGCAGATTGGCCGCAGATTGTTCGAGTAAATGACTTCCCGTTTGATTAAAATTAAATGATTCTTGTCCCACAAGCAAACGTGGAACAGCAATTTCATAATGCGAACGACGCGCTTTGAGCACAAGGCGCTGAAGGTTGTGGTTGTGCTCAATTTTTTTACTGAGATCTTGAAAACGATAGGTGTCGGCTTGTGCAGCAACATGGTTGCGTTGCAAATCGTCGATGAGCACTTGTTCGCCATACAGTTCAAATTTTTCTGCAGTTCGCGAAGCCCGTTCAAGAAGTTCATCGGCTTCATTGTATTCGCCACGTGAGCGGAGTAAATCACCGTAGAGCAAACTTCTGCGGCATTCAAACTGAGCCATTTCAAAATCTTGTTCACCAGTTTCATACCCTTCTTGGAAAAGGAGCATGTTCAGAATATCGGTGCGTACACGTTGTTTCAAGGTACAGTACGATACTGATTTCGTACTTGCGTAACCAAGATCAACGGCTATTTCGGCATCGGTTTTTTTGCCTGCAAGTATAAATTCAAGCAAGTTGAGTCGCTTCTGTTCTTCGCGTGTTCGCAAAAAACTGTAAATGTGCCGAAGGAACTTTACTTCTGATTTGCTTAATGAAGCAATTAAATGGGTTATGTTTTCCATACAAGGGGTATTATGGTGTGTATTCAACGCAATCGTGGAGGCGACAAATCCCCGCAAACAAAGCATGCTCTGTTTGTTAGAGATGAGTGTATTGTTTAAAATACAGCTCCGGTATTTAATAAAATAGAAAAACGGGTAAAAATGAAGGGTTATGTGCTTTCAATAATACATTTCCCGGGGTTACCGTATTTTCTTATAGTTTCAGGTAGTTGTGTACAATAGAAAAATAGTGATTAACGTTTCAACAGGACTAAAGTATAATATTATAGACTAAAAGTCAAGGTTTGTTGAAAAGAAAATTAGCCAAAAACGGTTAAAACGAATGATTTAATGTAATGGTTTGCTAATCGTAATGTGCGGCTTTGTCTCTTTGTAAGAATTTTATGTAATGCTTCTTTGTTTTCAATGAATAATAACCGCGGATGTATCTTACCAAGTGGTATAAATAATCGTTTCGCCCCAAGTGAATTTACTAATCGAAATGCCCCACGGCAACTTGTCAATGATTACATCAAATGCCGTACGTTCAATGTGCAATTCCCAGCCCTCATCTATTTTGGTTAAACGTCCTTCGTGCTGCAAAAATGTTTTCTGAAAAACACCGGGCGAACTTCGCTTAATAATTTCCCAACGACTAATTACGGTTTTCAGTAACTCATCCGATAAGGCTTGTTCTTCAGCTGTAATGACAAATTCATTTGGTAAAACAGACTCCGGTAAAAATCCGCACATTAATTTATTCAGAAACAAATGCTGTTCTTCGATCTGAAACGATGATTCGCCCCAAACAAGATGATGCAAAAGCAATGCCGCACGTTCGCGAATCGCTTCTGAAATAAAGGTGCGCTTATCATTTAAATAACCGAGCCGTTGAAAAAATACGGGCAGAAATGGCGTGAGCAAAACAAGTCCAGCATTATCAATATAAATACCTGAAATGACTTCTTCCGGGAGGTTCAAAGGCGTTTCGGTATTTACTTTAGGAGCAACCAAATCAATATCTGTTTTGTCTTTATGCGCTTTCGTTTCAGGTATTATTTCGATTGCGGCGTCTGTGTTTTTAAGATACGTCGATAA
>JAAFIA010000139.1 GCA_013298545.1 Bacteroidota bacterium
ATTATCAGTATTCTGCTGTGGCTTTTGTAACGGCTGGTTTGATTGGTGCAGCAACAGTATTTTTATTGAGTACTTTTTTTGTTTTCCGTTTACCCGATTTGCCTTCTTTAAAAATTATCGAAAAGCCTTTCATGCTGTTGTTCCGCAACGGTTTTTACACACAACTGGCTAGTTTAACACATCAATTAAGTATTCGCATCAATTTTTATTTGTTGGGATCAGTTGCGGTACTTCCGGTTTTGCAAAAGGCAAACCTTACGAGCAAGGCGGCCATTGGTTTGTATTCGACTGCGATTTCGCTTGCCGAAGCAATTCTTCTTTTCAGTGCGAGTATTGCCACGGTCTTGGGCGCACGTGTTGCCAATCAAAGCGATCCAGATAAAGCGCGGCATTTGGTTCTGCAATTTGCGAAATTGAGTTTTTGCATTACACTTCCTGCAATTGTTTTGTTTTTGATTTTGCCGGATGGTTTTTATTCGGGTTTGTTGGGAAAAGATTTTGGTCCAGTAAAATCAATTTTTCTGTTCATTGCGCCGGGTGCTTTGTGTGTAAGTTTAACTACGGTGTTTAGTCATTATTTTTCTGGTCGTGGCAAACATTACCTCAATGCGTGGAGTGGTTCGTTAGCGTTGATCACCACCTTGATTACCGCTTGGTTATTTATTCCAAGTATGGGTTTGATTGGGGCCGGACTTTCTGCTACTTGTGCGTATTTGGTGATGATGCTGTTTATCTTTACGGCGTTTTTGCGCGAGCATGGAAAACCAACAGATGAGTGGCGCACACTCATTCCAACACGCAACGATTTTCACGAAGTAAAAGGACAAGTGATCAAACTTTTTCAAAAATTGCGCTGATGTGTGGCATTGCAGGAATCATCAAAATCTCGCGTGAATCGCTCGATCTGAATGCGGCTGCAACGACCATGAGTAAAACCATGCGTCATCGCGGGCCTGATGGCGAAGGGTTTTTGTTGGGATACAAACACGAGCATGTAGAAACGGCATTCGGAAAAGAAACACCACAAGTCGTTTTATCGGCCTCGTTCCGGCACACACCACATCAATTTATCGATACGGCAACGCAGCCCGATTTTGTTTTAATTCACCGCCGTTTAGCCATTGTCGATTTATCGCCGGGCGGACATCAACCGCTCTGCACACACGATGGTAAATTTTGGATTGTATTCAACGGCGAAATTTATAACCACGATGCTTTGCGCGAATCGTTGCAGCAACTAGGGCATACATTTCAAACGCAAACAGATACGGAAGTTGTTTTAGAAGCATATCGCGCTTGGGGCGAAGCCTGTTTACACCGTTTGAATGGCATGTGGGCCTTTGTGATTTGGGATAGCGAACGTCGTTGTTTTTTTGGTGCACGCGATCGGTTTGGTGTGAAACCATTTTACTACCAGCATAACGAAACGGTTTTTGCTTTTGCTTCAGAACAAAAAGTATTACGTGCTTGCCCGTTTGTGAAAACAGCCTTGAATCGCGATGCGGTTGCCGATTATTTTTTCGCAGGAGAAATTGAGTATCAAGAAGAAAGTTTTTTTAAAGATATTCTCGAATTATTTCCGGGTCGTGCGTTTACGTTTGTGCCGGAAAAAAATAAGTTGGAAACCTACCGCTGGTATGTTCCAGCATTCAATCCGCGTTTTGAGTATCCAGACGAAAACAGTTTTCAAAAACAAGCAGAAGTTTTACGCGAAAAATTGCTCGAAGCAGTACGTTTGCGTTTGCATGCCGATGTTCCGGTTGGTTCATGCTTGAGTGGTGGTCTCGATAGTTCGGCCATTGCTGGAATGATTCACGCCTTGCAAAGTCTTGATAAAAAAGTCAATGTTGGTGATCGACTCAAATTATTTACTGCCGTTTTCGACGATCCGGCAATTGATGAGCGCAAATGGGCGAAAGAAGTGGTGCAACGAACAGGGGCCGATTGGCATACTGTAAATCCACAGCCACAGGAGTTGTTGAAGGATTTGGAAGACCTCATTCAATGCCAAGATGTACCAATTTGGAGCACGAGTACGTATGCGCAATTTCGGGTGATGAAGCTGGTGCATGAGCAAGGCATCAAAGTTGTTTTGGATGGTCAAGGAGGCGATGAATTATTGGCGGGTTACAATCCTTACTACATTCCCTTTTGGCGCGAATTGAAACAACACGATCGAGCGGCTTGGAAACAGGAACAAATGGCTTTTGGTGCAGGTGCAGCGTCTTATGCCCGACGCGAATTTTTGAAACAACGCATTGTACCGCAATTGCCAGCAGGATTGCAGCAGCGTATCGCGGCGTATTATTTTGACGATATGCGTTACCTCGCGCCCGAATTGCGCGCGCATTACCTGACACGCTTAAAAAACAAACACGTCATTTTACCGGAATCGCTGAATGAAGCCTTGCATCTGGAATTTGTCAATACACGCTTGAAAGGTTATTTGAAATGTGAAGATCGTTGCTCGATGCACTTTTCGGTGGAATCGCGTACGCCTTTTGCCGACGATCATGAGTTGATTGAATACGTTTTTAATTTGCCGGGTGGTTTTAAAATCAGAAATGGTTATTTGAAAGCGTTATTGCGCGAAGCGATGACGCCGTATTTGCCGCAAGAGATAAAAAACAGACGCGATAAAATGGGTTATGCTACGCCGAATAATCAATGGATTACAAATCTGCGGGAAGAATTTCGTCCGTATTTTGAGCAAGATTTTTCGGGAATTTTGAATAAAGAATTAATCTTAAAAGAATACGATCGGTTATTTTCAATTGAAGGCCAGCCGGAGAATGGGCGGGTGTTTAAATTCATTGCGTTTGCGGTCTGGATGCGTGGCGTAGGGTTTTGAGGTGATTTTGGGAATTTGATACAAACTAGATTAATTGACTTGGGCAAATGGTGTTTACTGGATTAAAATTATTGTCAGCATCACTCGGAATAAAAGCCTGAAAAAATTATCTTTATATGCCTAGAATTTGACATATTTTAATTTTGATTTAACTTATATGGAACAACAAGACATCATCATATACAATACCGACGATGGGAAAGTAGCTGTATCGCTCTTGGCAAAAGAAGGCTCGGTTTGGATGAACCAAAATCAACTTGCCGAACTTTTTGACACCTCTAAGCAGAATATCAGTTTGCATATAATTAATATCTTGAAAGACAACGAATTGAAGCAAGATTCAGTTGTCAAGGAATACTTGACAACTGGTGCTGACGGAAAGAATTATAGCGTAATATTTTACAGTTTAGAAATGATTTTAGCTGTTGGTTTTCGGGTGAGAAGTAAGCGCGGAACACAATTTCGGCAATGGGCCAACCAGCATTTAAAAACATATATCGTTAAAGGTTTTGTGATGGACGATGAGCGTTTGAAAAATCCAAATGGTCGTCCTGATTATTTTGATGAGCTACTCGAGCGAATTCGGGATATACGCGCTTCGGAAAAACGGTTTTATCAAAAAGTCAGGGATTTATTTTCGCTGAGTACAGATTATGATTCGTCTGATAAAGCCACACAGATGTTTTTTGCTGAAACTCAAAACAAAATTTTATATGCAGTAACAAATCAAACTGCTGCTGAAATAATAATGAGTCGTGCAGATATATCAAAACCGAATATGGCATTGACAAGTTGGAAAGGACGAGTTGTAAGAAAACAAGATATTTATATTGCGAAAAATTATTAAAGCCAAGACGAAATCGATACATTAAATCGCTTTATTATCGTGTTTTTGGAAACAGCGGAGTTACGTGCTAAAAATAGGCAAGGAATCACCATGAATTTTTGGAAAGAGAATGTAGATAGAATTATTTTATTGAATGATAAGAAAATATTAGATCATACAGGTAGCGTTAGTCATCAAGAAATGGAAGAACATGTTGCGCAGTTATATGAAGAATATAACGCAAAACGAAAAATGATAGAGGCAGAAAAAGCAGACGAAGAAGATATTGAAGAATTAAATGCAATTGAAATAAAAGTCCGAAAGCATAAATAGGAGCAAGAATGGTTTACTGCCAATTCGTTTATCGCACATAAAAGTGTACGATAAAAAATATTAACCGCCAAGAGCGCAAAGAAGACGCGAAGTTCGCAAAGCCCATAGCTTGATATTAACCGCCAAGAACGCAAAGAAGGCTCAAAGTTCGCAAAGCCCATAGCTTGATATTAACCGCCAAGAACGCAAAGAAGGCGCAAAGGACGCCAAGCCTACTACTTAAAAAACCTTCGCGCCCTTCGCGGTAAAAAAACCTTCGCGCCCTTCGCGATAAAAAAAACCTTCGCGCCCTTCGCGGTAAAAAAACC
>JAAFIA010000014.1 GCA_013298545.1 Bacteroidota bacterium
CTTGTGCATTTTTATGTTTGTTTGCACTGCATAGTTATGCTATTGGGAAGTCTCTTTTTTGAATTATAGCTTTCGTTTTCAGACCTATACTGTGAATAGAGCTTTTTAACTTAACGCGCATGCGAAGCATCGGGATTGAGAATTGTTATGATGCATTTTTGTGCCAGACGAGGCACGTTTTGAAGGCCATAGCGGCGCGCCTACGGTCAAAAAACGTAACGAAGTATGGTGCAAAAAGGCGCATAACAATTCCGAGGCTTCGGAACAAAAGATGAAATTTAAACAGGCTCTTAGCAAGGACGCAAAAAGTCCTTTGTTCAAATGCCCGAAATCATTAACTTTACCGAGTAATGTCTTGTTCCGTTTAGGAGAATAGTCAGCATCCACACACCGCTGCCTGTTCGCGCAACAAGGCCCGAACTTTTTTTGCTTATGATCATCCGATTGTCCCGCATATCGGCTTTTGTTTTTTTGATGCTTTGCTCGCTTTCTATGCAAGCCCAATTTTACAATGGCTCACAAACCGATTTTGGTAAGAACCGTGTTCAGTACCAAGACTTCAAATGGAACTATTACCGGTTTGATAAATACGAAGTGTATTTCAACACGGGTGGAAAAGAACTCGCTATTTATGTTGCACGCGCAGCCAAACAGCACCTCGCCGAAGTAGAGAAAATTTTTGATTATAGCCTCGATGATCGCATTCAATTTGTAGTTTACAACAAACAAGAAGATTTCAAACAAAGCAATGTTGGCCTTACCAACGACGATCAACAAAATGTTGGTGGCTACACACGCATTGTAGGACGAAAAGTTTTTCTCTATTACGAAGGCGATCATGTTCGGCTCGAAGAACAAATTCGCGGCGGCATTGCGGAGATTCTCATCAACCAAATGATGTATGGCGGTAATACCCGCGACATGCTCAAAAGTTCCACCTTGCTCAATTTGCCCGAATGGTATGTAAAAGGTTTGGTTTCGTATGTGTCTAAAGGCTGGAATGCCGACATCGACAATCGTGTGCGCGATGGCATCATGAGCGGTCGCTATAAAAAATTCAATCACCTCACAGGCGAAGATGCCGTTTATGCTGGTCATTCCATTTGGTACTACATCGCTGAAAAGTATGGCCCAGGTGTTATTCCAAATATTCTTTACATGACCAAAGTGAGCCGCAATGTAGAAAGCGCATTTCTCTTTGTACTCGGTGTCAATATGCGGGTGTTGACGATTGAATGGATGAATTATTATTCGCAACGTTATTCCATGAACGATACAACACGTACCGTTCCAACTTCGCCGCTCATTGAAAAACCGAAAGCCACACGCGTTTATAGCCAAGCAAAAATTAGTCCTGATGGCCGTTACATCACCTACGTTACCAACGAAATGGGTCAGACCAAACTCTGGCTCGAAAATTTGGGAACGCATAAGCGGAAACGTTTATTGAAAATGGGCCATCGCATCGATCGCATCAATGACTATTCGTATCCGCTTCTCGCTTGGCATCCTTCTGGACAAATTTTGTCTTGGATTTATGAGAAAGAGGGCGAAACATTTTTAGTGATTTACACCATTGAGACGGGCGAGAAAATTGTTAAGCCCTTGGTCAATTTTATCAAGGTGCTCGATTATTCGTATTCGCCCGATGGAAAATCGTTTGTGATGTCTGCCGTGCAACGCGGCCAAACCGATATTTATGTTTACAGCATTGCTGGCGGTGGAGCCATTCCAGTTACGAACGATGTGTTTGATGATTTGAACCCGCGCTTTGTCAACAATGGTAAGGGCATTATTTTCAGTTCCAACCGCAACAGCGATACACTCGGTATTGTGAGCAAAGACACCAAGCTGCGTACTTCCTTCGATTTATTTATTTACAACTGGAAAACAAAAGATGATGTGTTGCGCCGTCTGACAAATACACCGGGCATCAATGAATTGCAAGCAGCGGCTTGGGACAGTACCAATTTTTGTTTTGTCAGCGATCAGAATGGTGTGCGTAACCGTTATGTTGGTTATTTCGATAGTACCATTGCTTATGTCGATACCGTTGCCCATTATCGCTATTTTGCGCGAAGCATTCCCATTACAAATTATAAATCAGGGATTTTAGAACAAGATGTACAGCCAGAAGCAGGCAAGTACGCCGAGATTTTATTCATCGATGGGCGCTACCGCATTTTTATTCACAACATGGAGGCGTTTGACAAACTCCAAGCGTCGAAATTGAAGAATACGGTTCATCGCAACCGCATGATTGAATTGGTGCGCATTGATGCCGAGTTAGATTCACTCGAAAAAGTAAAAGCCAATCAACCTAAGAAGACCACAAAAAACGAACCTGTTCCGCAAAACAAAACGCTCGTTCCACCACCTCCCGGAAAAACGGATTCTTCTGGTACGAAAGTCAATATTGATAATTACCAGTTTGGACAACCCAAACGTTCGAGTACGATTGATGCCAATATTCCGCCTCCACCGAAACTGGATCCCGATGCATCGGGACCAAAAGACACAACCATAAAAGCTCCTGTTGTTAAAACTGTTCCTGATACCACACTCCGCGATTCGGTTGTGAAAGCTCCGATCGACGAATTTTTATTGCCGATTGCGCGCAATTACAAAATTCAATACAGCACGGAGTATGTGGTAAGCCAACTCGACAATAGTTTTTTAAATGCCGGATACCAACGTTTCACAGGTGGAAGTTCTCCGATCTTTTTAAATCCTGGATTTACGGGCTTGTTCAAAATCGGTATCACCGATTTGCTCGAAGATCATAAAATTGTGGGTGGTGTGCGTTTGTCGGGCGATTTAAAAAACAACGAATACATCATTCAATACGATGATCGCACACGTCGTTTAGATCGTACACTTTTGTTGCACCGTCAAGCATTTTTGAGTGTAGCCAACGGCGGAACATTGAGTAAAATCCACACACAAGAAGGACGTTATGGTTTGCGTTGGCCGTTTAGCGAAGTGGCTTCGCTGCGCGGACAAATTGGTTACCGCAACGACCGCCGTATCTTTTTATCGCAAGACTTCAACACGCTCAATGCTAAAAACACGTATAACAATTCGGCCAACTTGAAAATTGAATTTGTGTTTGACAACACCATTCGTCGCGGATTGAATTTGTACAATGGCATTCGCCTCAAAGTATTTGCCGAAACGTTTCAAGGCGTTGATAGTTTGTTTAAAGTAACCATTCCGTCCAATCGTTTCTTGAAGAATGATTTGTATGTGGTTGGCTTTGATGTGCGCATGTACAAAAAGATCCACCGCGAATTTATTTGGGCTACGCGTATTTCTGGTGCTACATCATTTGGCCGCGAAAAATTGGTTTACTACATGGGTGCGGTTGATAATTGGCTCACACCAAAATTCGATCAGAGTGTTTATGTGGCCGATGATATGAATTATACCTATCAGACCTTGGTTACACCGATGCGCGGATTTTATCAAAACATCCGCAACGGGAATAGCTTTTTAATGATTAATTCGGAATTGCGTTTTCCTGTATTCCGTTACCTTTTCAATCGTCCAATGCGTTCCGATTTCTTGAATAATTTTCAGGTGATTGGTTTTGGTGATGTGGGTACGGCATGGACTGGTCCAAATCCGTACGATCCGCGCAATTCGCTGAATACAACAATCATTGGTGCGCCAGGCAATCCGATTACGGTTGTGTTGAAAAATCACAAAGAGCCAATTGTTGCTGGTTATGGCGTTGGTTTGCGTACTCGCATTTGGGGGTATTTTGTTCGCGTAGATTGGGCTTGGGGCTTAGAAGATCGGTTGATTTTGCCGCGCGTAACGTACCTTTCGTTCAGCATGGATTTTTAATGGAAACAAATTCCGGTTTGCTTCAACACATTCGCGCACGCGCCCACGCGCTCCTGCCGCACATCTCTACGCTGCGCCAGCACATCCACGCACATCCCGAATTGTCGTTCCAAGAATTTGAAACCGCAACCTTCGTCGAAACGCAACTTCAACGTATTGGAATACCTTTTCAACGCCTTACCGAAACAGGTGTTGTGGCATTGATTGCCGGAAAAAATCCAAACAAAAAAATCATTGCCCTCCGCGCCGATCTCGACGCGCTGCCGATAACAGAGATCAATACAACAACATACACGTCAAAAAATATTGGCGTGATGCATGCGTGTGGACACGATGTGCATACGGCTTCGCTGCTCGGTGCCGCACAAATTTTATTCGAACTTCGCGACGCATTTGAAGGAACGATAAAATTGATTTTTCAACCTGGCGAAGAAAAACTTCCGGGTGGCGCTTCGCTTATGATTGCGGCTGGCGTACTCGAAAATCCAAAGCCAGAAAGCATTTTTGCGCAACATGTTTTTCCTTCGCTTCCCGCAGGAAAAGTTGGATTCCGTAGCGGCATGTACATGGCTTCGACCGATGAATTGTATCTGACCATTACCGGAAAAGGGGGCCATGCGGCAATGCCCGCAGATTATACCAATCCCTTGTTGATTGCTTCGACCGTTTTGCTAGAATTGGATAAACTGTTCATGCAAAAAGATTCGCGCCTCGCTGAAACTAACGAGGTACCAACGGTGCTTGCCTTTGGGAAAATCGAAGGCAAAGGCGCAACCAATGTTATTCCCAATCACGTTGCCATCGAAGGAACATTTCGGACGATGGATGAACACTGGCGTTCGCGCGCGCATGCGTTGATGCAAGCACGCGCCCAAGAGGTTGCCGAGAACATGGGCGGAACATGCACCTTGCGAATTGAAAAAGGCTATCCGTTTTTAGTCAATCACGATTTGTTGACTGTGCGTGCACGTGATGCCGCAGAAATCTATTTGGGGAAAGACAATGTTGTAACGTTAGAAAAACGCATGACGGCAGAAGATTTTGCGTATTTCTCGCAAGTGATGCCTGCTTGTTTTTACCGACTTGGAACGGCATCGCCTGATGGAAAATATACGAGCGGTGTTCATACTCCCAATTTCGATATTGATGAACAAGCATTGGAAACAAGCGTGGGTTTGTTGGCTTGGTTGACCTTGCATGAATTGAAAGAAACAAACGCATGAAATTTATAGGAAATGTAATTCCATCTTCGCTTGCGCCTGAGCAACAGGCTTTGCTTGATGCTGGAAAAGTGTTGCCGTTGATGGAAGAATTTTATACCATTCAAGGCGAAGGCTACCATTCGGGTAAAGCGGCTTATTTTATTCGGCTTGGTGGTTGCGATGTGGGTTGCCATTGGTGTGATGTGAAAGAGAGTTGGGATGCAAACGCCCATCCGCTCACACCCGTTGAAGCTATTGTGGAACATGCCTTGCAGCATCCGGCAAAAGCAGTTGTTGTAACAGGTGGCGAACCCTCGGCGTTTAATTTGAGCCACTTAACGGCGGAATTAAAAAAACACGGCATTCAAACATTTATTGAAACATCGGGTGCTTATCCGTTGACGGGCGAATGGGATTGGATTTGCCTTTCGCCGAAAAAAACAATGCCGCCGGTGGCCGAAAATTTTAAAAGGGCACAAGAATTGAAGGTAATCGTATTCAACCGCGACGATTTTCGCTGGGCAGAAGAAAATGCAGCACACGTTTCCGATGCGTGCATACGTTTCTTACAACCAGAGTGGAGCAAATCGGCGGCCATGATGCCTGAAATAACAAATTATGTCATGCAACATCCCGAATGGAATATTTCGTTGCAGACCCATAAGTACATGAATATCCCATAAGTCATTCAATTCGTTGATCGATCAAGTAGTTATGAAACACCTATTCGCGATTTTACTCTGTGTGTTTGCTTTTTCTTGCAAAGCACAACCTGCTATGGAATTGACCACGACCAATAAGAAGGCTAAAAAGGCCTATGAATCGTCGTTGGTTTATCTCGATTCACGGCAGTACGACAAAGCCTTGGCAGAATTGAAATCGGCACAGCAGGCAGATCCGAATTTTGTGGAGGCTTATATTTTGGAAGCCAATGTGCACATGGAGTTGCGGCAATGGGAAAAAGCAATTGAGCAATTTAAAAAATCGTTTGCCATCAATCCGGGTTTTTTTCCTGCTTCCTATTCAGATTGTGGTTATTGCGAAATGCGTGTAGGAAAATATGCGGAGGCCAAAGCCGACTACGAAACATTTTTGAAAGTCATGCGCAAATCAACGCCTGAGAAAATGATTAACAATGCAAAGACACAAATTGCCAGTTGCGATTTTGCGATCAATGCCATGGCGCATCCCGTTCCTTTTAATCCGAAAAGCATTGGTAATGGAATCAATTCCGATGCGTGTGAGTATTTTCCGAATGTTACTGCCGACGATCAGACTTTTCTCATTACACGCAATCGGCAAGAACGCGATCCGAATACAGGTGCATTGATGATGTCGCAAGAAGATTTTTACATCAGTTACCGCGACGATAATGGCAAGTGGAGTACGGCACAAAACATGGGCGGTCCGCTCAATTCTACCCGCAATGAAGGAGCGCCAAGCCTTTCTGCCGATGGCCGTTTTTTGTTTTTCGCGGCATGCGATGAAGATTATATGGGCTATGGTCCAAACCGCCAAGGTTTTGGTAGTTGCGATATTTTCTTTTCGCAAAAACATGGTGGCATGTGGACACCGCCCGTAAATGTAGGCGCACCCATCAATACGGGCGCGTGGGAGACACAACCATCTTTTTCATCAGATGGAAAAACGTTGTATTTCATCAGTAGCCGCAATGGCGGTTTTGGAAGCAGCGATATTTACATGGCCGAACTGGGGCCAGATAGCAAATGGAGTCCGGTAGTCAATTTAGGTGCTGATATTAATACTGCAGGAAAAGAAGAAGCCGTTTTTATTCACCCCGATAACCAAACACTTTATTTTGCTTCCGATGGCCATACCGGAATGGGTGGTTTGGATCTGTATGTATGTCGCCGCCAAGCCGATGGAAAATGGGGCAAGCCCGAAAACTTAGGCTATCCAATCAATACGTTTAATGACGAAAGTGGATTGATCGTAAATGGTTTGGGCGACATTGCTTACTACTCGTCTGACCGCGAAGGAACATTAGGTTGCGATGATATTTGGATGTTTGATCTTCCAAAATCGCTTCGTCCCACAACCGTTACCTTCATGCAAGGAAAAGTATTTGATAAAACAACTAAAAAACCCATTGGTGCCGGATTCGAGTTGGTTGATTTAGCAACAGGAAAAACTGCTATTGCTTCAACTTCCGATCCCGTTACAGGTGAGTTCACCGTTTGTATTCCAGTCAATGCAGATTATGCGTTGAATGTAAATAGCGAAGGCTATTGTTTTTATACAGAATCGTTCCGCTTGAAAGAATCGACCGACCCAAATAAACCGTATAAAATGGATGTGCCGCTTATTCCGCTTACTGTTGGCGGCGGTGGCGAATTGAAAAACGTTTATTTTGAAACGGGGAAATTTGATTTACGTCCAGAATCGGAAGTAGAATTGAATAAACTGATTGCGTTTTTGAATGCCAATCCAACAATGAAAATCGAACTTTCGGGACATACCGATAATGTAGGCGATAAAAAAGCCAATCAAGTACTTTCCGAAAATCGTGCGCGTGCGGTTTATGTGTATCTGGTTTCGCATGGTGTTGATGCAAAACGTTTGTCCTACAAAGGGTATGGCGATACACAACCCAAAGTAGCGAACGACACGCCAGAACACCGTCAGATGAACCGCCGCACAGAGTATAAAATCACGGCAATATAGATCAACGTACAAAACTTCGCACACTTGGCAGCTTGTGTTTGCCGGATTCCGATGCATTTAAATGATGCCGAAGTCTAGGCATTGAGATTTTCGGGCAAATGTGGTTTAGATAAAATCTAAGTTTCCTTTCCATTTGCCGCTCATCATTTATTTCTTGGTCAACGTAACGCTTTTCCTACATTTGTAAGTAAGCACTTTTACCATGAAAAAAATCTTCTCAATTCTAGCCGTTTCCTCAACGGTTTTTTTAACTGCTCAGATTGCTCCGGTAGCACCGAATAAAGCAAAACTGATTGAAAAAGTTACAACCAACGGTGTTGGCAAACCCTGCATCGCCTACGAAAAATATGTTTTGCCGAATGGCTTAACCTTGCTCGTTCACGAAGATCATTCCGACCCGATTGCACACGTCGATGTAACGTATCACGTAGGATCGGCGCGCGAACAAGATGGCCGTTCGGGTTTTGCGCATTTCTTTGAACACATGATGTTTCAAGGATCAGAGCATGTGGGCGACGAGCAACATTTCAAAATGGTAACCGAAGCTGGCGGAACGATGAATGGCACAACCAACAACGACCGCACCAATTATTTTGAAACGGTTCCGGCCAATTACCTAGAAATGGCGTTGTGGCTTGAAGCAGATCGCATGGGTTTTTTGCTCGATTCGGTTACACAGAAAAAATTTGAGATTCAACGCTCAACAGTTAAGAACGAGCGCGGACAGAATTACGACAACGCGCCTTATGGTTTGTTGTGGGAGAAAATTGGCGAAGCCATGTATCCTGTCGGGCATCCGTATTCTTGGCAGACCATTGGTTATATCGAAGATTTGAATCGCGTGAATGTGCAAGATTTGAAAAACTTTTTCATGCGTTGGTATGGTCCAAACAATGCGACTGTAACAGTTGCTGGTGACGTGAACACCGCCGATGTGGTGAAATTGGTAGAAAAGTATTTTGGTACGATCAAGCGTGGCCCTGCTGTAACGGCTATGCCAAAAGCGCCTGTTACCTTAGATAAAAATCGGTGCATTTCTTACGAAGACAATGTGCGTATGGCGCAACTTTCTCTGGCATGGCCGGGCGTGTATTCGTGGCACGAAGATGAAGCAGCGTTGGATGTGTTGTCGAGTATTATTGGCGATGGAAAAAGTTCTGTTTTCTACGAAACGTTTGTAGAATCGGAAATTGCAGAACGCGCTTCGATGTTTAGTAGCACATCGGAACTAGCCGGACAAATCATGGTCAATATTCGTGCGTATCCGGGACATTCGTTGCGCGAGATTGATAGTTTGGTGAATGTGGCTTTTGCGAAATTTGAGAAACGTGGTGTAACGGATGATGATTTACAACGGTTCAAAATTTACATTGAAACGTACATGATTGATCAGATGTTGAGTGTTGGCGATAAAGCTTCGACATTGGCGTATTACCAAACATTTTTTGGCAATGCCAATTTGGTGAATAAGGACATGGAACGCTATCAGCGCGTTACGAAAGAAGATGTGATGCGTGTGTACAACAAGTACATCAAAAACAAAGCGCAAGTGTGCATGAGCATTTACCCGAAAGGAAAAGTGGACAAAGCACGTCTTGATAATTTCACACCGCCAAAACGCAATACAGACACACCTGAAGCATCGGAATACAAAAACCTTTCCTACGTTCACCCAACCGATTTTTTCGATCGCAGTAAAAAACCAGTTGCGGGTGCAACACCTGTTGTGAAATCTCCTGCATTGTGGCGCAATACGTCTGGAAATGGTTTGCGCATGATTGGAACACAATCGACCGAAGTGCCGCGTACGTTTATGATGTTGAGTATTTCGGCAGGGCATCGTCAAGAAAATCCTGAACAGGCTGGTATTGCTTACCTCATGGTGAAAATGCTTGATCAATCAACTGAAAAACGCGAAGCCTCTGAAATTGAAAAGCAATTTGAATTGTTGGGAAGTGAAGTAAGTATCAGTTCCGACAACGACGAAATTCAAGTTTATGTATCTGCGTTGACACGCAATCTGGATGCAACACTCGCTTTGGTGGAAGAAAAATTATTTCATCCCAAATTCGATCAGCAAGAATTTGATTTGATGAAGAAACAACAGCTCGAATCGGTAAAAAACATGTCGATTCAGCCTGTATCAATGGCCAATTTGGTTTTCAACCGCATGGTATATGGAGAGAATCACATCATGGCCCTTCCGAGTATCGGAACACAGGAAACCGTCTCGAAGTTGACGATTGAGGATGTGAAAGCGTATTACAAAAAAATGATGTCGCCAAACATTGCTCGTCTTGTTGTGGTGAGTGATGTGCCGAAAGAAAAAATGTTGCCTAAGTTGACGTTCTTAGATCGTTGGGCCTCAACAGGTGTTTCACTTAAAACAGAAGCAGAGTTGGGAACGCCTCCTGCGGGTGGACCAACTACGATTTATTTGTTCAATAAAGACAAAGCAGCGCAATCTGAAATTCGTGTGGGACGTTTGGGAATGACGTACAATGCAACGGGTGAATATTATCAAGCTACGGTGATGAACTACATGTTGGGTGGTAATTTCAATAGCCGTATCAATTTAAAATTGCGCGAAGAGAAAGGTTGGACTTACGGCGCGCGTTCTGGATTTGGAGGAACGAATTATACGGGAACATTTGTTGCTTCTGCTGGTGTGCGCTGGGATGCTTCAGATAGTTCTATTGTGGAGTTTGTGAATGTCATTCGTGATTATGGCAAGTCGGGGCCAACAGCACAGGAATTAGAATACACGAAGAAAGCCATGTCGCAAAGCGAGGCTTTGCGTTATGAAGAGCCTTTGCAGAAATTGTTTTTCTTGAAACGTATTCTCGATTATAATCTGGCTGATGATTATACCATTGCCCAAAATCAGGCTTTGCAAAATATGAATGAGAAAGATGCTGACGCTTTAGCCAAAAAATGGTTAGATCCCGATCACATGGTGGTGGCTGTTGTTGGCGACAAAGCGCGCATTGGCGATAAATTGGCTAAACTTGGTTACAATGTGGTGGAAGTAGATGCAACGGGTAAACCGATGCCTACGACCGTGAAAGAAGAGCCGAAGAAAGAAGAACCCAAGCCCAATCCGCCAGTAGAAGAAACGAAAAAGAAGAAAACTAAAAAATCGAAGAAACGTACGCGTGGTGCGAAGTATGATGAAATCACGAAGTAAGCGCGAATACGGTAATTGAAAATAAAAATCGTCCGTTGCGTTTATGCTTCGGACGATTTTTATTTTAATCGGTAAGAACTATGAACATACGTTGCTATAAAGCTACTGACAAAGAAAACTTGGTTGCATTACTTCGCTTGCTTACGCCAGCGTATTTTGCACCGGAGGAAGAAGCTGATTTTATCATGTATCTCGATTTGCATGCAACAGATTATTTTGTTGTAGAAGATGGTGCTGAATTGGTTGCGTGTGGTGGATTTAATGCTTCGAAAACAATTGGTGAGATTAAAATAGCTTGGGACATGGTTCATCCCAATTATCAAGGAAAAGGAATTGGTGGTCGTTTACTCCAGTATCGAATAGAAAAAATACAACAGATCGAAAACATCAATACGATTGTCGTGCGTACTACGCAAAAAGCCGATGTGTTTTATGCGAAGCATGGTTTTGAGACAAAGAAAATTGTGGTTGATTATTGGGCCAAAGGCTTTGATCTCTATCACATGGAACGGCCTTTGCATTTGGATTGAATCAATGCTCTTCTAACGGTATAAAAAAATCGCGTCCAGTTTGTTGGACGCGATTTTTTTATGCTTTTCAGGTGTTTATTCTGAAATGAATTTGCCTGTTACCAAACGTTTTTCATCCTGAACAATTTCGTAGAAATACAATCCAGCAGGATAATTTGCGGCATCGAGTGGAATGATGCTGCGGGTTAAATTCTCTTCGGTATAAACTACGCGTCCTTGCATATCATAAATACGAAGTGCAAGTGTATTCAAACCAAAAGCTGCAAAATTATCAATGCGAATTGCGCCAACATCGTTCATCGGATTTGGATAAACCTGTGCATTTAAAGTTGCAGAAGCAATTCCATTTGTGCTGAGCGGGAAAGCACCTTCATTGACTGTAATGTTTTGATCGGCAGGAAGCGCGAGCATTTTATCAACGATTCCAGAAGGCCATTGAATGGTAACGCTATCAATACCTGTATTTTGGCCAAGACCGAAGTGCATTTCAAAACTGTTTTGTGTGCCATAGGCTTCGCCAGAACGAACTTCGCGTACTTGAATGCCAAATGCACCATAAATTTTTACGATAGCACCAATTCCATTTAAACTACTAAAGCCATTTGCAGCACCGCCAACCAAATCGAATTTAATCCAATGATTAGTATTGCCTGCTGCAATTGATCCATTCATCCACAAACGGTCGTTGCGGCTACTTGGTGAATTGTAGATGTTGCAGTAACTCGCATACACATCTAAAAATCCATCGTCGTTGAGATCACCAACTGCATGTGATGTGATTTTGTTGGTATTGTAAACAAAGGGATTTGCTTGTAGGTTGAATGTACCATCGCCATTTCCGGTGTAGAGGTAATGTTCCGTTCCAGAGATCAACAAATCAAGATTGCCATCGTTATCAAAATCATGGAACGTGGCATTCATTCCAAAATAAGTATCAGTAGGAGCAATACCGCATGTGCTGGTAACATCGGTAAATACACCTGACCCATCGTTGAGCATCATGTTGCTATTGACATCGTAGTTGAGTACAAAAGCATCCATATCGCCATCGTTGTCCACATCGCCCCAAGCGGTACTCCAACTTTGTGCACCGAGGCGTAAGTTGGATGTATTGGTTACATCTTGTGTAAATGTACCATTGCCATTGTTTAAGAAAACTTGATTGATACGACGCGCATCGCTAGAATTAGAAACGTTTTGACGGCAGTGTGTAATGTATAAGTCAATCAAACCATCGTTGTTGATGTCTGTCCAGATCGAAGCATAGTTGCCGCTATTGTCGGAGGTTGGAAAAGTGGCTAAAGGCATGAGGCTTTGGTCGAAAGTCCAGCCCGTTCCATTGTTGTTGACGTAGATGTGCGACATGGCAACGTCGTTACACACAAAGGCATCGATAAAGTGATCTGGTGTAACAGGTGCGAAGTTTGCGCCTTGAACGAAGATTGATCCTGCACCAGTAGCTGTCGTTACGTTTGTTCCGGTGTATGAAGTGGCCATATTGTCGGCAACCAAAATTCGGGTACTGCCGTTATTTCCCCAGAGCACATCATTTTTTCCGTTATTGTCCACATCGCCAATACACATGCCCCAAGGGCTTCCGAACGTATTGGTGAACGAGGATTCGGTAAATGTGCCATTGGATGTTCCTTGGTACTCGATATACATCGTGGTATTTTGCGATGCACGAATGATGTCATCTTTTCCATCGCCATTCATATCACAAACGCCAATCGCATTTCCGCTATGGAATGTTGTCGTAGGCAAAAGTGTTGTTTGATTGGAAAAAGGAATTTGAGCAGTTACAGCGATTGGTAAAAAGACTGCAACGAAGCTACTGAGGTGTAGCATTTTTTTCATGGTTGGTGTTTTTGAATACGTAATATTACGAAAAGAATTTGATTGAGAAATTGTATTTTTCATGAAATGTCTTTTTGTTATGTGTAAATTAGGCACTTGTAATTATGGCTCAACAACTCATCACCTACTTCAACCGTTTTAAAGCATTTGTGATTTTAGCGGTTGCTATACTTTTAACTGCTTCTGCCAGTATTTTCATTGGCGATAAAGCGGAGGCAAAAACATTTCATACGCCTGCCGAACGCGCGCGCTTGCACGAGATGTTACAAACTTTACCTACCGATACAAATTTGTGGTTTGGTGGTTCTGGGAAATGTGCGGGATGTCATGGACATGATCCGGCTGGAAACGCGTTCATTACAAGCACAGGCGAAGATGTGAATATTGCTGATGCTTGGGCCGGAACGATGATGGCCAATTCGGCCAAGGATCCATTTTGGCGCGCAAAAGTGAGTCACGAAATTTTGGTCAATCCCGGACTTCAGCAGGATATTGAAAATTTATGTACACGTTGCCACGCGCCTGTTGGTCGTTTTGAGGCTGAGTACACGGGTCAAATGCCCTATTCGATTGCGGCTATGGAACAAGATTCGCTTGCACTCGATGGGGTGAATTGTAGCGCATGCCACCAACAATTCGATACGTTACTGGGGCGCAATTTTTCGGGCAATTTGCATTATAAACGCAAACAAGTTTGGGGGCCATACACCGATCCGTTTACTGGGCCAATGCAATTTTTTGCCGGATTTACACCCAATTACGGCCCACACGTTACGCGGGGTGGATTTTGCGGCGGTTGCCATACACTACAAACCAATACGGTTGATTTATCGGGGCAGTTGACAGGACAAGTATTTACCGAACAAGCAACGTATCACGAATGGCTCAATTCGCAGTATAGCGATACGGCTGCAGCAACGGCGCGTTCTTGCCAGAGTTGCCATCTTCCACGCATTACCGATCCGGTAGATATTGCAACCAATTATCCTTTTCTCGATAGTCGTACACCGTTTGGCAAACATTACCTTGTTGGTGGCAATGCGTTTATGTTGAAATTGATGCGCAACAATATGTCTGCAATTGGTGCAACATGCCAACCCGAAAATTTCGATACAGCAATTGTGCGCACGATGCGTATGTTGCGCGATAGTACAGTGAATTTGACATTGACAGAGGCGAATCGTACAAGCGATACCGTATTTTTCGATGTGCGTGTATTGAATAAAGCAGGACATAAATTTCCGTCAGGTTATCCGGCACGTATTGCCTGGATTGAGTTGGTGGTCATGGATGCAACCTTAGATACACTTTTTGCATCGGGTTTGCCTGATGGGAATGGCGATGTACGCAACCGCGATTTGCCATACGAGCCACATTACAATCAAATTACGTCATCGTCTCAAGTTCAGATTTACGAAATGGTTTTGGGTGATGTTGCTGGAAATGAAACAACGGTTTTGGAACGTGCCGATACGTCTTTGAAAGATAACCGTCTGCCACCAGTTGGCTTTACTACATCGCACAATGCTTATGATACCTGTATCATTACACCTGATGCGCTTGGCGATACTGATTTTAATCGCGTGGGCATGACGCAAGGAACGGGAGCAGACGAAGTACATTACCATGTTCCGCTTGCTGGATATACCGGCGCGTTGAATGTTTCTTGTCGGGTGTGGTATCAATCAGTTCCGCGTCGTTGGTTGGGCAATATGTTTAGTTTCTCATCGCCACAAATCACCGCGTTTCAGAATATGTACAATGCGGCTGATCTTGCTCCAGAATTGGTAGCGCAAGTGGTTTCGGGACCAATTATTACTTCGACGCAACCCGTTGCGCAACCGCAAATACGCATGTATCCAAATCCTACCGCCAATGGACAAGTTCAAGTTTCTGGTCTAGTCAATTCAGACTTAGTTTCCATCCAGATTTTTGATTTGACCGGACGTTTGGTTGCTCAACCGTCGGTAAATAATTTTGATGGAACAATTGAATTGCCAGCGCGTGGTTTGTACTTAGTAGCCATTGAAACGAAGAAAACGCGTATCGTGCAGAAAGTCTTGTGGCGCTAGTTTACGCGTTACTCTTTTTTATTCCGGCATACATCATTTTGTAAACAGGTGTTTCGATGTGCATGGCCTGTGCCGTTTCGATCACGTAACCCGTTAATGCTTCGAGTTCGGTATTGGGTTTCTTATTTCGGAAATCGCGCTGCATCGAAGAATTTGTGTCTGGCGGAAGTTTTTTAATTTTTTCGATGGCCCTTTCCTTGATGTGTTGGTCTAAGGAAATGCCTTTGTTTTTGGCAATAGCAATGACTTCATCAATTAATGCAGAAACAGCATCAAGGTGTTTTTCCATTAAAACGCCTGTGCCGCAATTGTAAAAAGTGGTTGCTGTTGCTGTTGGCGAAAGGAAAATGTATTTCTCCCAAACTTTGGTGTTGATTTGACGATGGGCATACACATCAATTCCTGCGGCACGAAAGAGGTGTTCAAATTGAACGAGTTGTTCCATGTGAATTTCTTCGCCGCCAAAATGCAATTGTTGTATCGCTCCCGAATTTTCAATCACACCTGCTTCTTTCAAATGCGATACAATGTAAACACAGCCTTCTAATACCGCGTTCTCCGGAAATAGTTGTTTGATTTCAGTTGTAGCATTGACACCATTTTGAAGGGGAAGGATGATGGCGTTTTTATCGATGCAAGGTGAAAGTTGTTTTAAGGCGGTAGTTAAATCATAAGTCTTTGTGCAAACTATAATTAAATCGGTTCGGCCAACTTCCGTTGCATCATCGGTCGCTAGGAAAGGAGTGGCGATAAATGCTTTTCCTTGTTCGATCACCTGAAGTCCGTTTTGCTGAATCTTCTGAAGATTTTCTCCTCGTGCAAAAAATACAATATTGATATCCGAGTTTGCGTAATGTTTGGCTAATAACCCACCAAAATAGCCGCCAACGCCACCAATACCTGCAACAATAATATTTGTTTTCGAACTCATGGTGTGCGTTTTTTGCTGAAATGGTGATTAGTTGATAGATCAACTAATTGATAGGTGTGTAGCGAATATGCTTATTACCGTTTTTTCTTAAAAAATTCTTTCAATAAATTGCTGCATTCTTCTTCCAGCAATCCGCTAACAACTTCTGTTTTTGGATGAAGGACGGGTTGATTCAATCGGATATAGCCACGTTTCTGATCGGCGGCACCAAAAACAATTTTTTTAATTTGCGACCAGTGCAAGGCTCCGGCGCACATCAAACAAGGCTCTAGTGTAACGTACAAGGTGCATTCATTTAAGTATTTTCCACCCAAATGATTTGCGGCTGATGTAATGGCTTGCATTTCGGCGTGGGCGGTTACGTCGGTTAAGCGTTCGGTGAGGTTGTGTGCGCGGGCGATGATGGTATTGTCGCAAACGATCACAGCACCAACAGGAACTTCGTCGGCCTCAAATGCGCGTTTGGCTTCTTTGAGTGCTTCGCGCATGAAATGCTCATCAGATTGAACGTAAAGTTGCATGGCGTAAAGGTAGCGATTCGTGTGAGTAAGCGATTCGCGTAAAATCAAAAACTACTTCCACGGATTGCTAAACCGCTCATCGCTTATGAATGCAGAATCGGTGAGTGTGAGCAGGAAAGCGAGTAATTGTTCTTTCTCGATTGCGGTAAGATGCACACCGCCATTTTTTGCAGCCGTCATTTTAGAGTCAACATTTTTTCCTGCGTGTACGCCTTCGCTGTAAAAATCAATGACCTCCCGTAGCGTTGCAAAACGTCCGTCGTGCATGTATGGCGCTGTAAGTGCGACATTGCGTAAGGATGGAATTTTGAATTGTCCCCATTCTTGTTGCTTTCCCGTAATTGCACCACGTCCACCATCCAGCGGCAATATTTTATCAAGACCATTGTTGCTGAATTTTCCGGTGGTGCCAAGTGCGTTGCCGTCGGTGGTGTGGCAATGCAAGCAATCGCCCTTCGTCATGTCGTTGGCGATGACAAAACCTTCGGCTTCATCATGCGTGAAAAAGGCTTTGCGTTGCGTCATGCCATCGTATTTTGAGCGGTAAGAAATCAGGGTACGCTCAAATTGTGCAATTGCAAAAGCAATCAATACACTATCTATTTTCTGATTGCCAAAAACGGTTTCAAATTGTTTCTTGTAAAATGGATTTCGACTGATGCGTATGGCTGCAAGTTTCCAATCGAGGTCCATTTCGTTGTGCGCGCTTACAGGTTGAAAAACTTGCGTTTCGATGCTTGCGGCGCGGCCATCCCAGAAAAAATTTGAATACCATGCTAAGTTAAATAAAGGCATGGTGTTGCGTTTCATCAATTCACCATCAATTCCTTTGCTGAATTTTTTTCCACCGTCGGTAAAAGCAAATTCTTGTTTGTGGCACGAGGCGCAAGAAATAGAACTATCGCGGCTTAAAACCGGATCATAAAATAAATATCGACCGAGCAACGCCCCTTCATTGCTAACTGGATTTTCTGCCGAAGAAGACATAGGCGGGAAAAAACGCAGTTCGGGAAATTGGTAGGGCGTTGTGGTCTGCTGGGCCACAAAACCCACACAGACCACAACGGTAAAAAGGATCAGAAACGAAATGTGCCGCACAGAATATTAATCTTCAAGGAAGATGACAAATGTTTCGGTCATCAAATTCGATTTTACTTTTAGGTAATACGTGCCGCGTGGTTGATCGCTTAAATTAAGTGTTGCGTTTGCGGAATTGACCGCATACGTTTTAATCAATTGTCCATTGGTACTAAACAAATACACTTCTTCGATGAATTGCGTATTGGCCAGTTGTGTTGTTTCGATATTTACAATTCCGGTTGTGGCATTTGGAAACGCATGGATATTATCAACCTGTTGCCCGCCTTTAGCGGTATGTTGAATGGTAATATGAGCAGATAAATTATCAATCATCCAACCTTCGCGCACATCGTTGATGGAATCGGTTTTTAAGGTGTAGCGAAGCATGAGTGTGTCTTGCTGCATTTGTACATTGTAGAAAAAACAAAGCCAAATGTCGCGCCATGTCGTGTCGCGACCGCTGAATGCAAATTCGTTGGTGGCGTTGATGGTATCGGCATTGGCTTGGTTGTATCCGTAAAAATTATATACAAACGGATTGTTGAATACATTGAACCAAGTTTGTCCGCTATCGAGCGAGTATTCAACGATTCCACCTTCGCGGCCCGGATCCATATCGAGTTTTTGTTTCCATTGGATGGCTAAAACACCGGGATAAAAATTTCCGTTATCGAGCGTGAAACTGAACCGCGATGTGTTGTTGAGCGGAATGGGGTTGATGGTGTCGGTAACCATAACATTGGGAACGGTTGACGCCGCATTGAAAATTGTTTTTTGTGGCGGCCCAATTTGCCAGACATTATTCGTGTCAGGGTCGATGTCGATGAAAACGGAATTTAAAATAGACGTATCAGCACCATCGAAGTATTGGTAGTAATCGTATTGCGCTTTGGCTGGTGCAACGATTAAAAAACAGAGTAGGGTTTGGAGTAGCAGTTTTTTCATGGGTCGTGTTTTTAGTGATGCAAAGATGATGGTGTTTTTAGGTAAAAACAAATCCGTCTTTGAAAATCTTACGCATTCAAAAGCAAAAAGCCAGTCGTTATGCTGACTGGCTTTTTGCTAAATGGTGTATATGCTTACTTTCTCTTCTCCTCAAAAATCATAGAACCAGAATTGATGCAATACCGCAAATTTGTGGGTGGAGGGCCATCATCAAAAACGTGTCCTAAGTGTCCGCCGCATTTTTTGCACGTTACTTCGGTGCGTTTCATACCATACGAATTATCGACATGATAATCGACAACAGTTGAATCCCAAGGCAAGGAAAAACTTGGCCAACCACAACCCGAATCGAATTTTTGATCGGATGAGAAAAGTACGGTAGAACAAGCGGCGCATTTATAAATTCCAGTTGCATGGTTATCCCAGTATGCACCTGTGTATGCACGTTCGGTGCCTTTCTCGCGAAGGATATGATATTGATCGGGCGTGAGTTGGGCTTTCCATTCCTGATCTGTCTTGGTGATTTTATCAGACTGGGTAGAATCGTTTTTTAGCGAATCGGATTTGGTCATGGTGGTGTGTGTTGGAATGGTATCAGGTGCAGTTGTGCAACTGGTTGTAAGTGCAACGAATAGCATTAAGGCGATTGACATTTTCATGTGTGTTGATTTCCAAGATATACGGCTTGGTGTAAAATTCGGTTTTAACCTTCACATCTCTTAACAAACAGGCAAAACATAAGTTCGCGCACCGAGCCATCTTTCAACGGCCCGATGCGCGAATTTAGTCTTGTTCTTAAAAAGATACGGTGTATTTCCAGAATTTGAATGTGCGGAGGTTTTCTTCTTTGGTTAAACTTACTTTCCCGCCCGTGGCTTGTCCTACACGGTTTACAGCACTGCTAGCGAGGTCAAATCCGGTTACCTTTTTGTTTTCGTCGGCATTCATGGCCATCACCTCTTGAGCTGTTTCGTCGTCATCGTTTGTTGGGTTTTTGCTTTTCGATGATCCGTCAAGTGTCTTTTTCAAGCGACGCGCAACATATTGTGCCGGTGAAATGTAATTGGGTTGATAAGCTAAATTGGTATTAGGGTCGTAAGGTTCTATGACGCCTTCACGAATTTGATTGAGGCCAGTTGGGTTATTGAATAAAGCCTGAACATTTTTCTCGGGCATGTTGTATGCGACAAAACGACTTGGGTTGTTATTTTCAGGTGCAACGATGGGTTGCAGTTGGTTGTTTGGATTGTAAATGCGTTTTGATTTGTCTGACTGATCGGGCGCGTTAATCGTATTGTTGGCGATTTGTGCTGGAGTTTGTGGAGCTTGATTAGGTACGATTTGCGGAATGGTTTTCGACTTTGTTTTGAGGCTGTCGTTGGTGGCAACTTGATCGGTACCCGAATTGGTTTGTTGCGAATTGAAGAAGAAAATTCCAACCAACAGCAAAACTGCCGCCGCCGCTGACCAACGCGTAACCGTCCACCACGCAATGCCCGCGCGCCCGTCGTGATAAAGCGCCGCTTTGTCAGGAAATACAATGCTGGTATCTGGTTGCAAACGTGTTTGTGCAAGCAGCGTCATTTCGTGTTGCATCTCAGGATGCGAACTGAGGTATGCGTCGAATACGTTTTGTTCAATGGCATTGAGTTCGCCATCGAAAGCAGCTACGGCATATTCGTCGAAATTCGATGCCGTAATAAGCGTTGTTTGTTTTAACGAAGCTTTATCGGCAAAAGCAATGGCTTCGGGCTGAAGAATGGTTTGACGGAAAGATTCAACAATGGCTTGCTTTTCGGGATTGTTGTTTAAGAATTGTGTAAACGCTGTAAGTTCATCGGCGTTTAATTCCTGATCGAGAAAAGCAACAGCATATTCTTCAAAATTCGATTCCTGAATAGTCGTGGTAACCGTTTTCTTTAACGCATTTTTATGGGGGAAAACAAGATCGCTTTCGGGAACAAAACGTGTTTGTTCAAACAGTGAAAATTCGGCTTGTTGTTCGGGATGTGTTGCAAGAAACTGTTGAAAGATCGCTTGCTCTTCGCTTGTCAATTCACCTTCAATAGCTTGTACAGCAATCGTGTCGAAATTTTCAACGGTAAGCACAAAAGGAGATGATTTTTTCAAGGCATCTTTTCCTTCAAATACAATTTCAGCATCGGCTTCTAAGCGCGTTTGCTGAATGAGGTGAAAGGTGCTACGGTGTTGCGGATTGGCTTGAAGAAAAGCTTCTAATTCCTTTTTCTGATTTTCATGCAACAAACCTTCGAGCGAAGCAATACAAAACCATTCGATGTTGTTTTCAGAAACAGGCTCCGTTGTTTCGAGCGATTTTTTAAGCGAATTTTTATTTGGGAAAACGATTTCTTCCGCGTTGAATTCTTCGTTAAATGATGCATCCACAAAACTGTCGAACAATTCGCGGAGATCAGCGTTGTTTTCCAGAAACTGGAAAAGTGCCGAAGTCTGCTCCATGTTCAAGCGCCCCTCGTAAAAATCGAGGAAAAATGCTTCACAGTTTTGACGGTTAATATTCATGTTGGTTATACTACTTTTTCAATGCTACCAATGTAATTTTTCAGAAACGTTCGTGCTCTGAAAATATAAACTTTCACTTGTGCTTCGCTAAGTCCGGTTATTTCGCCAATTTCTTCATACGAATAGCCTTCATAGTCGCGAAGTAAAACCACCGAGCGTTGAATCTCGGGCAGTTTACCCAATGCTTCCTGCAAAATTTCTTTCAGATCGCTATACTGCTTCGTATGCGAGAGCGCAATCATAGGCGCTTCATCCATCGAACCTTGACGTTGATCTTTGCGCAAGGCATCGATCATGGTTCGATAGGCCGTCGTAAACATATACGACTTGGCGTTTTTGGCTTCTGTATCCGATACTTTGAGCCACAGTTTCTCAAAAGTATCCTGTACAATGTCCTTCGCTTTGTCCTTATCCTTTACATTCTTCAGAATAAAGCGGTACAGGTTGTCGGCGTACAAGTCCACACAGCGATTGAACTCTTCTGCAGTCATGGTTTTTAGGTGCTTCCGGGAATAAGACGGTTAAACCCAAGCCGAAGTTACAGGAGTTTTTGAATATCTCGCAATCAATTGGTTGTTAGGCCATTAAAAAAATAAACATTAAACTTGCTTCATTAATTGCGAATAGGCCTCTTCAGGAGTTTGCAAATCGCTTAACACATTATTAAGTGTTGGGTTGGTTAGGGTAAAACACCATACATTGGATAGGATCAGATTATCCAAGATTTTGTCGGTAAGTGCTATATCTTGAAAAAAGAAACTCGTTTTAAAACGTAAATCGCCATCGGTATAATCAAACTCGAAATTACCCACATTTAAGCCATAATTTATTCGAGTAATTAATTCCGCAATCTGGGATCTTTTATCAACTCTAATCTTAGGTTGAAATATCGAATAGACTGAAATACGTTCTTCACGTAGAATAAAATCTACGATGAGATTAAATTTTATTCCTTCATGATTTATTGGAATCAAAAAAGCCCCCTCCGAGATAGAGTCAAATTGCCATCCCTTATGATTAAAATATCGAATCAAGGACTCGCGCATGTGTAGGATTATTTATGAATTGATAAACCCTTTCCGATAAAATCCGAAAAGTCAAATACGGTATGATCATTTGAGTATGGTAATGGGTAGGGTATGTATTTTTTGGCGATGGAGAAATAGTTTGAAAGTTTCTGATAGGGGCTAAGAATTTCTATGTCAGCCGAAGGGAAATTAGTTTTTAAGAAAGCATGAATTTTCTCGATCTGAGGCGAAAATGTTACATCAAAGAAAGTGTCCGCTGTTGGATAATGATCAGAGGTGAGCTTTTCTATTGGAATGATTGGTGTGTGCTCTAAGTAGAATCCTCTTTTTATTTCAGTAACCATGTATTCTTGATAAGGGTTATCAAGAATAAGTTTTTTTAGCGAAATCTTTCGGTCTATAAAAGCGCGAAGTTTTGACGGAGGTACCTGAAAAATCAACCAAGTATTACTCTCATTTGAATAATCTACCCAATAGAATAAATATAGATTATTGTTGCGTACATCAAAGAACATAGAAAGCTCTGGCCCATCGTGGTTAATGAGATCGCCGACTCGGATTAAGTTTGCGCCAAGCGTATTTGCTTTATCATGCAACATCATCAAATATATTTATTCTTTTTATAATTCGTTTACTCAAATCTGCGTTTTCATATTCATGAAAATCAAAATGGCTCGTCTCTTCATTAAAATCTCCTGCCAAACCATCTGTTTCATGCAATTGCAAATGAGCGATGTAATCTCCTTTATCTCTTCGAAATTTAACTTGAAGTTTAGGTGGCTTATTTGCTAAAACGGCCTTGTAACGAGCTTTTGCTTCTGTCTCATTTTTATATAAAGATAACCCGTAGCCGGAACACATTTTGTCTGATTCATCGAGTACTTTGGCTGGTGGATATTGGATTAACCATAAGGGTTTGAAATCATTTTCATGTGCTTGAGCATGCACCCATCGAAATGCCAACATCGAAACACCAGAAAAATTTGCAGCAGGACAGTGATCAAATTGCCTCAAAAAATCTTTATACTTAAGCTCCATACAAAAAAACAACAATTAAAAATTAAACCTTCCATCATCTATTCCCTGCAAAAGTATAACATTCGAATACGCCATGTCAAGTCCCTAGCCTCCAAAGCGATCTAACTCGTTGACTATCTGCACAATATTTTTCTAGGCAGATTCTCCCTTAAACATCGCCATCCCGTTTCATCGGCCCTTTGCCCCAATCTGCCAATTCTTCTGCCGACCACAATTCTGGAAAAAACACATTCAACTGTAACGATGGTGGCAAATATTGTTTCCAATTTGTTCCGCCAGTAGCGGCAATATCTTCCGGTTTCTTTTCTAAATAATGCGAGGCCGACCAAACGTGTTGTAGTTTCCAATTGACGTTCACATTTGCATCGAGCCAGCGCAGGGCTTTTTTAAGCTCTTCTGTTTTTTCAACTTCCGGCAAATTGCGCCAAAGAGCAGCAAGATTTGTATCTCTATTTTCTTGACCCAATGCTAAAAATGTAGCCCCATACTTTTCTTCAAATTGTTGAAGGGTGAGCGTCTTTTTACCTGAACCATCTTCGGTAGCACCCGAACGCCAATAAATATGATCAAACAAATCGGTGAGGGACGATTGCGAAGAAACTTTATCGCGCGATTTTGCGGCTACCAAATTGATGAAATCCGTTGAACGAATTTCAATCATGCGGTATTGGCCCGATTGGAATCCGCTTGCAGGAGTTAGTGAAAGTCGGTACTTCAAAAATTGTTCGCGTTCCATGCCATCGCGCATAATCCGAAACGATGTAATGAGCGCATCGAAATAATTCGCAATACGCAATACGCGTGTACGGAAAAACTCACCTGTCAATGTTCCTGATTTTCCCCGCTCCGCCAATTGATCATATTCCAACTGACACAGTTTAAAATACAATTCTGTAATCTGATGGTACATGATGAAAATCTTCTCATCCGGAAAAGCCGTGCGTGGTTTTTGCAACGTGAGCAACGTATCGAGTTGAATATAATCCCAGTAATTCAGATAATCAGCATAAATCATGCTGTCTAAATAGACACCTAAATCTTGTTGCTTGTCGTTGAGTTTGGTTTGAAGCTGTTGGAGCTTATCAAGAATTTCTGGAGAAAAATCGGCCATTGTTTTTGCGTTGAATTTGGGCTGCAAGTTAGGTAAAGGATAGCAAAATCGTGTGCAAGAAAAAGGATGATTGTCGTCAGGTTTTCTGAAAAGAAAAATCCGGCCTTCGCAGGTGTTTGCAAAGGCCGGATTTGTAAGTAAATTTTATACAATTAACGCACAACGATGCGCCGCGTAACCATTCCTTGTGCTGTTTGCACTTGGATCAGGTAAACGCCTTTGGCCCAACGCTCCGTATTCATTGGGATTTGTGTTGAACCTGCTTGAAGTTGGTGTTGCTGATTGTAAACGGTTTGTCCAAGCAAATCAACAATGCTGATGCCCACCGTTTGCGATGAAGCGAGCTGAATGTCTAAGGTAAACACATCGCTTGTTGGGTTCGGATAGGCTTGAATGTTTGTAATAGCACCTTGGCCTTGAACACCAAGACAAATAGAACTGAAAATAGTTTGTGTGGCGGTTCCTGCGCAATTGTTACCATCAATATAAGTATATGTGATCGTGTGTGTACCTTGTCCGGCAACAGCAGGATCGAAGATGCCATTGGTTACACCAGGGCCGCTGTATGTTCCGCCAGCAGGAGAACCACCTGTCAAAGCAAATGGCGCTGTGGTATTTGTACAAACGGTATCATAAGCTGAAGCATTGTATGCGGTAACCTGATTGCCAATGGATGCAATTACGGGCGTGCGCGGACTGGTGCAAGCACCCAACGTAATGCCCCAATTGTAGAGGTAATAATAAAATGCTCCACCTGCTGATGATCCTGTAATATTTACAGCACCGTTTAAGGTATATGGATAATTTGCGCCACTGTTGTTGCGATACAAATTCATTTGTGTTCCTCCAATGCGATAGCTGCCCGGAGTAAGCGGAATATTGAGTGTAACCGTACTATTTCCGGCAGGTGGATTAATCACAACCTGTTGCAATTGATTTCCGGCATTGTCCCAAAGGGTTACCGTACGATTGCCCGCAGCACCAGCATTCACATCGGCCGTAGCGAGTGTGCAGTTTTGAAGAACGGTAAATTCCAAGTATTGTGTTGAGGTGTTGTTGTGTTGGCCACCGGTTCCGAAATTGGAATTTACGGGTCCAACATTCCCTGGAGGTTGCGCCACTTGCGACTCAACATAATACGTTGTGGTGTTGTTGAGGAAAGGTGTTGTATAAGAACCACCTGTAGCAACTTGTGTACCGCCAATTGCTTGTGTGTACCAAGCCAATGATCCCGGACCAACAGCACTCAAATTGAGTGTGGCTGGTTGGCAACTGTTTGCGCCAGTTCCGGTTGGTGCGTTTGGTGGATTGATCACAATGTATCCTGATTGAACAATTGAATCAGCGCCGCATGTACTGTTTACTGAGAGGCTTACATTGTATGTGCCTGCTTGCGTGTAAACGTGCGATGGGTTGAATGTGTTACTTGTGGTATTGTCGCCAAAATTCCAAGTTGCGTTTGCTGCATTTGTACTGTTGTTCGTGAAGACCACCGTTGCAGGAACAGAGCAGCTCGATGTTATGTTGGCAGTAAACGCAGCGTTTACCGTTGGTGAATAAACTGGGCCAACTCCGCAAGCGTACCAAGCATTCGCTGTTGTTGTAACTTGTGGCGTGCAAGCACCAAAAAGATCTTCAGCAGATTGAATCGCGTAAGTACGCGCATCGGCATATTGCGACGTGTTGACTAAGTAAACGGAAAGATTACGGAATGCAATACGGCCAGCATCGCTAATGCCAATACCTGTTACGTTAAAAGCATTGTTAAGATCGTTTGTTCCGCTTCCTCCTTGACACATGAGGTAGAACCAATAATTCTGAACACCGCTGTTAGTATGAACACCACCATTATCAGCAGTTCCAGTGTACCAGTTTGTTCCTGTGTAGCAATCGGGATCGCCGTATTGGTTTGGATTGGACATGCTGCGCAAAGCGGAATTTGCATTCACGGTAATTTCTTCACCAATTAAAAAGTTGCCAACGGGTTTAGAATAAAATTCAATTGCTGTTCCAAAAACATCAGAAAAAGATTCGTTCAATGCGCCCGATTCGTCTTGGTAATCGAGACCAGCTGTGTTTTCTGTTACGCCGTGTGTGAACTCATGGCCGCAAACATCAATAGCTGTCAAAGGATTAAATCCACCAGGCTGTTGACTGCCATCGCCATACGTCATGGATGTGCCATCCCAATAAGCATTGTCGTAATTGTTGCTATAATGGACATAGGAGATCATGAGCATACCATTGCCATCAATACCATTGCGTCCATGCTGAATTTGATAATAATCATACGTTTTTTCAGCACCCCAATGTGCATCGTAAGCCGCATTGTCATCGTTTGCTGTGCTGGTCCAGTTTGTTGTTCCATTTGTAAAATCAACCGCACTAGCCGTATTGGTTCCATTGTTCAAATTCAAGGTACGAATGCCCATGCCACGACCAGCTTCGCGTAGGCGATAACTTCCAGCATTGCTATCGCAAATGATATTTTGTGTACCGCTATACATGGTATTTGCTGTTCCTGCTACATCGGCTTCGTGGATGCGATTTTGCTTGTGTACAATTTCGCCTGTTTGTGCATCCACATAAATGTAATTGCGGCTCATGGGCGCACTTGCATACACATCAAATTTCCAAGCGAGGTGAAAATCGCGTTTGAAAATGTCGCCGTTCGCGGCTACAATAACGAGTTCGCCTTTTGGATAATAAGTGGCTGAGGTGTTATTGCGAATTTCTTTTAATAAAGATTCATCCGCTGGATTTTCCCATTTGTATTGTTGCGCTCCAATATTGAGCAATGCTTTGCTCAGTGCCGCAGATTCAGAGAGCGCAGGACTTGTATTTAGTGTAATGCCTTCAAACCACATACCATTGGCCGATTCCACGCGGCCATTGCGTTCGTGAATGAGGTATTCGCCACCTTGAACGGGAATGCCAGCATACAATTGATTGAACCGTGTATGTGTAAATCCAAGCTCATCTTTTTGCTGGCGGTATTGTTGCCATTGGTCTGCAAATTGCATCTGCAAAACCGGACGCAAATGGGTTTGAATACGCGATGCCGGAATCTGACTCGCACTGTTAAAAACAATAAACGAAGGCACATGCGATTGTTTATTGATCACAACGAGTTTACTCTCTGGACAAAGTTTCGCAGCTTCATTTCCAGTAAACTGATTTTGTGCAGCTAAAACAGATGCAAGCAAAATACACGATGAGGTAAAAAGTTTGTACATGGGTGTGTGGAATTGGTGTTTTCTAATAGGGATTAATCCATTGATTTTCCACAAGATATAGCGAACTTTTCACATAATGTACGGGCAAGTGAAAAATCCGTCAAAAACCCCGATTTATTTGCATTGACATGCCACACCATCAGGCATCGGATCTATGCGCAAGAGTTTTGCGGTAGAATCTTTTGTGCATGCAGCAATGTAGCAATCGACGGGTTTGCCCGAAACGGTAATGTGTACAAAGTATTCGTGGCAAGGTTCTTTATCGGTTTGACTACGTCCAAAATCAACCGAGCCATTCAGAAACGCTTTACGAATGCTATCAACGGGCATGTTGGCGCAATTGAGTTTGCATTGCATGCTGCTGTCGATGTCGTATGTTTTAGCTAAGTGCAAAAAATTCAGTACGCGCGATTCGGGAAGCCAACCGCTAAAATCACGTTCGCGGCTACGGAACAAGAAAAAGCAAATAATACAGCCCAGTCCAAAACCAAAAACATATAACATGATGCGTCTTTTCATGGCGCAAAGTTACAAGGCTGCAACGAGTAGATCAAGATCTTTGTACGGAAGATTGAAATGTTCGCCAAGGTATTTGTTGGTGAGCATGCCGTTGTAAAGATAAACGCCGCTGCGCACGCCTACGTTATGGCGAAGCATATTGGCAATTCCGGCTTCTTCGCCGATGTTGAGCATAATGGGGGCAAAAATGGTACTCAGCGCATACGAGGCCGTGCGCGATACACGCGAGGCAATATTGGGAACGCAATAGTGTGTAACGCCGTGTTTACGGAAAACGGGTTTGGAATGATTGGTTACTTGCGATGTTTCAAAACAACCGCCTTGGTCAATGCTCACATCCACGATTACTGCACCTGCTTTCATTTCGGCCACCATTTCTTCTGTTACAACGCAAGGTGTTCGCCCTTCGCTGGCACGAAGTGCGCCAATGGCAACATCGGCAGTTTTTAAATGTTTGGCCAAAACCTTTGGCTGAATGATGGAAGTGAAAATGCGTGTTCCTAAAGCACTTTGCAAGCGACGCAACCGATACACCGAATTGTCAAACACCTTGACGGATGCGCCTAGTCCGAAAGCGGCACGGGCTGCGTATTCGCCTACTGTTCCTGCACCAATGATAACCACTTCGGTTGGTGCAACGCCAGAGATGCCGCCAAGAATTGCGCCTTGTCCGTTATTGACATTGCTTAAATATTCGGCAGCAATGAGGATGGATGTGCCGCCAGCAATTTCGCCCATGGAGCGAATTACGGGGAATACACCATCTTCGTCTTTGATCCATTCAAACGCGAGGGCGGTTACTTTTTTATCGATGAGGCGGCGCAAAAAACTTTCGGGTTGCGCCGGAAGTTGTAGCGTAGAAAGAAGCAATTGTTTGGGCTGCATCCATTCAATCTCTTGAAGCGATGGCGGCGCAACTTTCAGAATGATTTCCGAATTTTTATAAAGTTCTTCGGGGGTATAGCAGATTTTTGCTCCTGCTTCGGAATAGTCGTTGTCTTGAAAACTCGACGGCTTGCCAGCTCCGGCTTCAACAGAAACTTCATGCCCGTGATTTACGAGCAACGCAACATCGTCAGGAACAAGTGAAACACGGTTTTCCTGAAACGAAATTTCTTTCGGAATACCAATGCTTAAACTACCTTTTTTCTTGGCTACTTCGAGCATTTCTTCCTGAGGCATCAGGGCGCTCTTGGTCAGCGATTGCAGTACATCACGAGAAGTCATCATAAACGGGAGATCATTGTACGGATTTCAAAAAAAACGATGCTTTTCTGAAAAGGACGCTTAAAAATACGCTTTTCCTGAGAATTGCCAATACAGATTGCCGCGGAATTTATTTTACAGCAATTTATGGGGTAGCGATTTCTTGTGGCTCGATGTGAATCAACACATGACCGAGTTCGGGAATATCGGCTTTTAAGGCATCTTGAAGCAGATGCGCCAAATCGTGTCCTTCGCGTACACTAATGTCGCCTTTGACCATGGCGTGAAGTTCGATGTGGTATTTCATGCCCGCTTTTCGGATAAAACATTTTTCTGTTCCCGTAATGCCTTGCACGCCTGATGCCACTTTTCGGATTTCGTCAATCAAATCGTCATAGACATGCTCGTCCATAATTTCGCTCAAGGCGGGACGAAAAATTAAATAGCTGTTGTATAAAATAAAAAACGATGCGAGTAGCGCAGCCCAATCATCGGCAGCTTCATATCCTTTTCCTAAAATAAGGGCAATCGAAATTCCGATAAATGCGGCAACAGAGGTAATGGCATCGCTGCGGTGATGCCAAGCATCGGCTTTGAGCGAAGAACTATGCGTTTCTTTACTTTTCTTCATCACAAAACGATACGATAATTCCTTCCACAAAATAATCACACCAAGTACAATGAGGGTATAAGGTTTGGGCAAAGCATGTGGTGTGCGAATATTGTCGATGCTTTCTAAGGCAATAATGGTTGCCGAGACAATGAGAAAACCAACAACTACAAACGTCATTAACGTTTCGGCGCGGCCATGTCCGTAGGGATGATTTTTATCGGGCGGACGATTGGCGTATTTAATGCCCAACAAAACGAGAATGGAAGAAAATACATCAGCCGTTGATTCAATGGCATCGGCAATCAAGGCATACGAGTTTCCGAAATAACCGACAATGCCTTTAATCAGGGCAAGTACAATGTTTCCAACAATGCTGAAATAAGTTGTATTAACAGCCGTTTTTTCGTTGGTCATGCAGATATGTATAAGCTGGCCTCAAGGCTTCGCGTTTGTTGATCGGCAGTAATGTTTACAGCGATGGTGTTTTCAGGCAGGAGCGGGGCGATATTTTCAGGCCATTCGATGAAACAATAATTTCCACTGTAAAGATATTCTTCTACGCCCATATCAATTGCTTCTTCTAATCTTCGAATGCGGTAAAAGTCGAAATGATAAATCGCTTGATTTTGTGCATTTCGGTATTCGTTGACAAGTGAAAATGTAGGACTTGATGTATGTTCGGTTACACCAAGTGCTTCGCAAATGATTTTAATGGTAGTTGTTTTTCCTGCGCCCATTGCGCCAAAAAAAGCAAACACCCGATTATCTGGAAATGCCAAAAGCAGTTTTTTTGCAAGTTCCGGCAATTGCTCAAGCGAAGAAATGGTTGCTTGAAACATGGTGTTTTATTTTGCACTAAGTATCACAAACGGAATAATCATTTCTTCTAACGAAATGCCGCCATGTTGAAAGGTATTGCGGTAATAGGTAACGTAGTGGTTGTAGTTGTTTGGATAGGCAAAAAACAAATCTTGTTTTGCAAAAACAAATGCGGTGCTGACGTGCTGCTTGGGTAAAAATGCGTCAGCGGGATTGCGAATTTCAAACACATCTTTTTTGATGTAATCCAAACTCTTGCCTTGTTTGTAACGCAAGTTAGTATTGACATTGCGGTCGCCGACAACTTTTGATGGTTCGGTAACTTTAATGGTTCCATGATCGGTGGTGATGATCATGCGTGCGCCGCGATCGGCAACTTGTTTGATCATGTCGTGCAAGGGCGAATGTTCAAACCACGAAAGGGTGAGTGAGCGGTAAGCCGCATCGTCATCGGCGAGTTCGCGAATGACTTCCATTTCGGTACGTGCATGCGAGAGCATATCAACGAAATTGTAAACAATGACGTTGAGTTTATTTTGCATGAGGTTACTGAAACTATCGGCAAGTTTTTTTCCGGCAGTGTGGTTGGTAATTTTGTTGTAGGAGAATTTTACGTCTTTGCCAAGGCGTTTGAGGTTGGCGGCAAGAAATTCTTCTTCGTGCATATTTTTTCCACCTTCGTCTTCGTCGTTGAGCCATGCATTCGGGAATCGCTTTTCGATTTCAGAGGGCATGAGTCCGGCAAAGAGTGCGTTGCGCGCGTATTGCGTAGCGGTAGGCAAAATGCTAAAAAATAAATCTTCGGATTCGACTTTGAAGTATTGGCTCAAAACGGGTTGAAGGACTTTCCATTGGTCGTAGCGCAAATTATCGATGAGCATAAAAAAGAGTGGCCCTTCTTTATCGAGTTGCGGTGCAAGTTTATTTTTGAGGAGGGTGTGGGAGAGGGTGGGGGGATTTTTCTCTTTACCATTTAACCAACTGATGTAGTTCTGTTCAATAAATTTCGAGAAAGCAACATTGGCTTCGCGTTTTTGCATGGTCAGCACTTCATTCATGCCCGCATCTTGCGATTTGCCAAGTTCGAGTTCCCAGAAGACTAATTTTTTATACACATCAGTCCATTCGGTATGCGAGAGTTTGTCGCTCAAGGTCATGCCAATGTTTCGGAATTCTTGTTGGTATCCGCTGGTGGTTTTTTCAGAAACAATGCGTTTATTGTCTAAGATCTTTTTGAGCGCGAGCAGAATCTGATTTGGGTTGACGGGTTTAATGAGGTAATCGGCAATTTTAGAACCGATAGCATCTTCCATGAGATTTTCTTCTTCACTTTTGGTAATCATCACCACGGGCACGTCGTTGTGCAAATTTTTCAGTCGGGTGAGTGTTTCCAATCCAGAAAGGCCGGGCATATTTTCGTCGAGAAAAACAATGTCGAAGTCTTGCTTTTCGGCGAGTTCAATGGCTTCGTTTCCACTGGTAACGGTTGTTACTTCGTAGCCTTTATCTTTCAAAAAGATAACATGTGGTTTGAGCAAATCGATTTCGTCGTCGGCCCAGAGAATGCGAACTTGATCCATAATTTAGAACTATCGGAAGCGGTTATTGGCCGCAGATGAGTGAATGTTTTGGTGAGGATTTTGAAAATTCTTTTTGAAAGAGCAAGATAATTATATGTTACTCTTCATCGCTAAACATAGCAGCAATTAAGGCGATTAAAGCCAATCCAACTAATACGTTTGCTGTATTTGTATTTTTGTTAAAAACAGGTGTTGTGTTTATTGGAAGAGAAGTGTTATTGTATATGATTGTTGGTTCATGTATGGTAGAGTCTTCGTCAGAATTGAATGTTGGCGAAATTTGAATACCGGAAAGTTTGTGGCTCAATTCCTCGATTTTGTTTACGAGATTATTTCTGTTAAAGTAGTACGGTAGAATTTTTTCATGAAAATGTGTCGGAATCCGTATCTCACTTTCTTCTGATTGAACGAGAATAACTTTGCAGTTTACGTCAGTGGCTTTATAAATATATTTTTCCAATTCGGTAAAATCTTTCCCATACACATTCATAATTAAAACTATCGTTTCTCGCTGAATGGAAGTATTGGGCAAAATCTTTTCAATCATCAATCCTTTTTCTGAAGCAAGTTTTTCAAAATGCTGCAACAAGTCTTGTCCTTTTTTGCCTGAATGAACAGCAACATAAATTTTTTTTGATCGAATTTCTTCGAAAAAACGAGCACGTAAATCAATGTATTCTTTAACCGAATTTCGGATCACATCAGCAACTGAAGAGGATGCTTTTATCACTTTAACGCGTTGTTTAAACAAAACATCACCAAAAAGATCGATCACATAAAAAAACGCTCCATTAATGAATGAAGGAGCGAGATACTCAACTCGATCAAATGAAACCTCAATGTTTTGAAACGGATTTCTTCGAATCGAATTGGCAATTTCTTTGCCCACAATCAATCCGCCCGAACTAGTCAGGTGATCAGATGTGAGTTTTGAAACGGCTATTTCCATTAAAATTCGATTGTTTCGTCGAAACTTTCCTTTTCGAGTTCCTCAAAGTTACGAAAATCGAGCGATGCGCGTATGAGTGTTCCCGGATGGTCGTACTCAAGTAGTTGATGATCTTCCATGTTGAATGTATAGCCCGTTTTTGGGTTTACAAACAAACAACCCCGACCAGAACGTATTTCTAATTCTCTTTTTACGGTTTCAATCAAGGAAATGAGGTTGTTTAAACCTCGTCCATAATTCTGTGCGGTTGTTTTTGTTGTAATGAAATTTTCTGTCGCGTACCAGATTGCCTCCGAATCACTTCGCCGTTGCATTTCAATTCCGAAATGGCTTTTTATCCGGTGAGCAATTCCGGTACCTAAATCAGAAACAACGATTTCTATTTTATTCGAGACAATTGGGGCAATGTGAATAAAACCAAAGCGATAATCCGAATGCTGACATATGTTCATGTACAACTCTGCAAATACAGCAATAGCTTGTGTTAAATCTTTTTGTTTTAAAGTAGGATTAGTCTTGAAAAAGTCAAGCAGTTGATTCCGCCGATTCAGTAACTTCTCCTCATTATCAACACTTGTAAGAAATAGACCAAAGCTGCCAGCATGAATTTCGATACTTTGGTACGGATGATCTGCAATTTTCTTGAAATACGCTAATGCATTATTTGACGATTCGACATGCGAGATAGCAACGCGATTGTTTTGTTGTTCTAAAATTATACTGAGAAGAAAACAGGTAGCAGAGTTATCAATTTCTTCAACAGATGCCCAATCAAATTTAATCGTAACAGGCTTTCTCTGTTGTAATGCTAATCGTATATCTACAAGTTCTTGTAGCGAAATTTTTGTGTTGAAACTAAAAACCATTGCTACTTTTTTTGAATCAAACAAACCGCATACGCATTGGCACCGTTTTCGCTGCCCACATACCCCAGTTTTTCATTGGTGGTTGCTTTGATCGAAACGCAATCTTCGGCCACGCCGAGAATTGGCGCAAGCACACGCACCATTTCGGGAATGTGTGGATTTATTTTTGGTTGTTCGAGGCAAAGTGTCGCATCTACATTGCCCACGCGCCAGCCACGCTCCAAAAGCAAACGCACCACTTCGCGCAACAAATCTTTGCTATCGGCACCTTTCCAACGCGCATCGGTATTCGGAAAGTGAAAACCAATATCGCGTAGTGCAGCCGCACCCAACAACGCATCGCAAATCGCATGCAACAACACATCCGCATCCGAATGCCCATCGCAACCCTTTTCATGTGGAATTAAAACACCACCCAGCCAAAGCGGACGACCCACCACCAATTGATGTACATCGAATCCAAATCCTACGCGTATATCCATGCTGTAAAAGTAAACGAGCCGTTCGGAATATGGAACGCTTTGATGCTTTTTATTTTGAAGGAGCAGGTTTGCGTTTCAATCGAATCGAATCAAACGCCACATGTAAAGAAATTCTATATGTCTTATCCAAACCACGAGCGGTGTTTCTGATTAGCATCAAGTATGAGAAATTCAAATCGAATGCACGATAATGAATGCCGATTCCAGACGTGAAAAATTGGCGAAACCCTTTTGTCTTATGCTCATAGAAAAAACCACCACGCACAAATAAGAAACGATTAAATCCATATTCCATGCCACTAGCTAGAATAATTTCATTTAACTCTTCCCGAAAACCATTTGGTGCATCTGTAAACGAGCCAAAAATTCCCGATGCTGCTGATCGATTTGGGTCGCGCCCTGCAAGAATTGCATAATGCCCATTAGCCAATAATATTGGTTGGCCTAACGAGTCTGTTTTATAGGTCGGTGGTGTTGGGACTAGCAATTTGTTCGCATCAATATAAAAGCCAAGTTGATGTGCCGCGCTCATGTCGATACGCGTTCCTATTCCTAAGCGCAGATTTGTTGTAATGAAGTCGCTAGTTGTTTGATTCGTGTGTTTTACTTTTGCACCAATGTTGGAAATATGAACGCCATACATTAGTATAGTTCTCTTGTCGCCCAATGAAAATTGATCGTTTGTATAAAAGGCGGAGATATCAGCAGCGTATGTCTTTCCCTGCATTCCAGCGAAAAGCGACGAATAAATATAGCGAGCCGAAATAGCAGATGAGAAATGGTCGTTTATTTTATAGGCTAATGATAAATCCAAAGCTAATGCTGTTTGACTATTCCTAGTGTTAAAACGACCCGCGGTGTAATTGCGCATACTAAAGCCAAGTGTTGTTTTCTCCTTCAATCGCCTACACCCACTTAAATAGAAGACATTAATCTCAGGTCGAACTGCGCGCAGCCAAGGTGTGTAAGAAAAACTCAATGCGCTTTTATGTGCTATCCAAACAAGTTTGGCTGGATTCCAAAAATTAGCATTTGCATCAGCAGTTGTCGCCGCACCTAATTCACCCATCCCACATGCCCTAGCATCTGGAGAAATGGATAAGAAGGGAACTGCAGTTGAAATCGTATTAAGTTGTCCGATACTGTTTTGTCCCACTAGATCAATTCTTGCAGAGAACGTGAGCAAGATGAGTGATAGCAATCGCATTGCTCTGATGTTCTTCATGTTGTATAAACGAAGAATACATCAAAAAAGTCTCTATATAAGATTCGTTTTGACACAAAAAAAACCGCACTGTCAACTGACGAATGCGGTTTTATGATTTCCGAAAATTTTATTTGCTATCACCACCATCATTCTGCGATTTAAACGCATCGAAGTCGAAGGTGAGTGTGAATCGTAATGTGTTTTGCAACGGACTTCGTTGGCCATTGGCTGGAATCAAATATGCAAAATCCAATCCGAAAACATTGTAACGCAAGCCTGCACCCAAGGTAATGAACTGACGATTTCCTTTTAACGGATGCTCATAAAAATAACCAGCGCGCACCGCAAATTGCTTGTCGTACCAATATTCAAAACCCGCAGCGATATTGAATTCGCGAAGTTCTTCTTTAAATCCACCTGGAGCATCGTTGAATGAACCAAGAATACCTGATGGCACAGAACGGTTAGGATCTTTACCATACAAAATCTGATACTGTCCATCTGGGCCAATAATAGGTGAGCCATTGGAATCAAGTTCATACACAGGAGGCGTTGGCACAAGCAATTTGTTCAACTCCACAGAAAATGCAATCTGGTTATAATCATCTGCATCAACCAACATACCAGCTCCCAAACGCATATTGATTGGAATAAAATCGCGGTTGGTAGATGTAGAGTAAGAAATTTTTGCACCAATATTAGACAAGTTTAAACCAGCCATCATGGTTGCTTTTTTTCCACTCAGCTTAATATCATCGTTAAAATAATAAGCCGCAAGATCAACGGCAAACGATGTTCCGGGTTTGGTATCTTGACCAGAAACCGTAATGCCATTGGTGAGGTTGGAACGAATAAAACGACCCGCCATAGCCGCAGAGAAACGATTGCCAAGCTTGCGCGAATAAGCAGCGTCTAAAGCAAATTCGTTTGGACGAAACTGGCCAATGCTATTGCCCACAACATCAGTAAACGTAATATTTCCCAACGAGAAATAACGCAATGACCCACCAAATGCAGAATTTTTATCCAGTTTGGAGTAGAAACTGACATAAGCTAGATTGATGTCGGGAACAAGAGCGCGCAACCAAGGCGTGTAAGAAACACCAAGCCCCATTTTTTTCTGCGCAAACGCTAGTTTGGCCGGATTCCAATGCAACGAATTGACATCAGGCGTTGTAGAAACACCCGTTTCGCCCATTCCGCCAGCGCGGGAATCGGGAGAAATCATCAGAAACGGAACCGCTGTGGTAATGGTATTCAGTTGACCAAGAAGTTGGTCAGTCGTAAGGTTGACTTGGGCCATAGCAGGAGTTGATACTCCGGCTGCAAGACCGAATAGCAATGCAGCTTTTGCTATTGTAGAGTTCATTCGTGGATTCATGTGAACGACAAAAATAGAAATTTAGACTTTCATTCTACATCTTAATTGAGGATAACCAGCTTTTCATACCGCTCAGCTGTTTTTCCATCGGTAGAACGTACAAACACCCGATAAACGTAAACACCCCGTCCGATATTGTCCCCATAGTCATCTTTTCCATCCCATTCGATCGGATCGGAGCGATAACCTGCCGTATGAACACGCTGATTGATGGTTTTTACGAGCTTGCCCGAAGTTGTAAAGATCTGAATTTGAGTGTCATACTCTTCGCATTGCTGGTTGTGTTCAAAAAAGAAGGAAGTTTTGGTCGTGAATGGATTAGGATAATTTAAAACATGCTCCAAAGCCAAATTGGCCGATTCCGAAACCACAAACTCGGTTGTAGTCTTGGACGAATTGTTGTAAACATCCCAAACTTTCAGACTTAAGGTATGTGTTCCCGGAGCAAGTTTGTCGAACGGATAAATGATTTTTCCGCTTTTGTAACTGTTCAAATCGGCTTGGTAATAATCATTGAGCACAATTGCATTGTCTGTCTCTTCGTCCAAAATCGCTACAATATCGTGGCCAATGCCATTGCCAACCGTATTGACACCATTGCTGTCAACAATTACCGCATACAATTTTGGCGACTCATCCGTAATGCCACCCGAAACAAAGTTGCTGTCGTTCATGTACAATTTCACTTGCGGACCAGTAACATCTACAGGCGCATTCGTCGATGTTCCGCCTACAACAAGTTTTTCATAATTGCCGTGTGCATCGGTTATACCATTATCGGCATAATAACTGATTCGGCCTGGGCCATACTGAAACGCAATATCGCGCGGGACAACAAAACTGAAGGTAAATTGACCGTTTACCGCTGTTACTTTTCCACGATAAAGAATACTTTTCTGAAGTTGATAGGTAAAGGGAAGATTTGGCGGATCATTGGCAAGTGTTACAATGGTTGTTGGTTTGTCGAAAACGGTTGGGTAAACAACACCATTAAAACCAGACATGATATTTCCGGCTGTATCCGCCACATAACCACTTACGGTAATCACGTTCAAGGCGCGCAGCGTATCTGACGAGGTTTGCGTCAGCGGAACATTGTTGATGTGCGTGGTAATGACTTCGTTTTGCGGATAATTCAGTTTCAACGCCGGATCACCGAGCAAGGTGAAGTTGCGGTTGTTTGTACTGTTTCCACTTGTGTTTTTGGTAATGCGGTAAATATCGCCAACAGCTGGCATTTCGCCATTGATAGGCTTAAACGCACATTTATAAAAATTGGTATTTAAAATAAAGTTTGGTGTTGAATAAACCAGTCGAACCGTAGTAAACAAACCAATACCACCACCATTGGCATTCAATAAAACATATTCGCCAGCAGAGGTACGACCGGGATCATCAAAACGACTAAATTCACACGTTGCTGTTACAAACAAAGGAAGGTTGCAGAGATTGGTCCATCCATTGATTTGAGGTACATCGATCACGCGTTCGTGCGCAAGACCCACTTCGCCACCATGCCCAGTATAATTCATAATCAAGCACCCTTTGGCAATACGACGATCAATAGCTTCGGTTACGCCAGGATAACGCTCGCCGCCAGGCGTTTGTTCTTGCTGATACGCATCGAAAAAGATTTTATCAATGTTGTAATTATCGTAAGCCGTATCAACATACGTCGCTAAATCATCCGATTGATCCATGTGAATATCAGCATCCTCATCATCGCCAATAAAGGACAACCAGTTGCGCCATTCGCCACCATTCGCACATTGGTCAGCACTACATGAACTTGGATCTAAAACAGGTGCCGTACGCTGTGTATAACGTCTGATTTTGTTGATGATGGCCCCCGCTTCTTCCCGTGTTCGTGTTGGGAAGCGACCAATTCCAACATCTACATAACCCACGTCGCTTCCACCATCCCACGTGCCAACATCATCTAACAACCCATAAAATTCGTCAGAAACATACGACTCTGTTGGCCCGAGCGAATTGTAGTTTTGGAATGTAGGAATGTAATTCGAGTTGCCTGACAAACGGCTTTTGTTATCGTACGAACCATCGCCAAACAACAACAAATAGCGCGGCATCGAATCGGGATCATTTGTCTTGAAGTAAAGCATCCGCACAAAATCGCGAATGGCCGTTACATCTTGCATGCCCGAGGAAAACTCATTGTAAATCTGTTGCGGCGTTACAATCACGGACGACAAGCCATTGATGTCGGCATGAATCTGCGCCAGTTCGGAGGCCTCCTGAAGAAATAAAGGATGCGCAACAATAATGTAATCTACCGGATTTAACCCGTGCAAATTTTGATTGGCAACCGAACCTTTTGCCGAAGGCGTGTAAAAGAGAGTGCCGTCAAAAGCAACAAACTCCCGCATCGAATCGGTAGCCAATGTCCATAAATAATTGCCATTGCTGCTCGTTACGTTTTGTTGCGCCACATTGGCCAAGTCTGTTACATCCCAAACAATTGTTCCTGATCCGGCAGCCGTGAGCGTGAATGCTGCAACATTTCCGGTTCCAGCACTTTGCTCATCGCGGAAAAGAAGTTGCCCTGCAACCATGCGCAATTGCCGACGTACATTCACTTCAATATAATTCAACCAACCAATTGCCCCGCTTTGGTTGCGCGAAACATTGACCGAAATAACCGAACCAGTTGGTGCAAAAGTAAGTTGCGTATTGGCTGGCGCAGCATACGGGCTATAATACGAATTGACTTGTGAAAACGGAACGGTAACCGTGCCGCTTGCCGCTTGTGCTGTAACGCTATAAGTATGTTGCGCTTCGTAGCGTGAAATCATATCCACTTTTACCCAAGCGTTTGTCGAAAGATCAATGTTGGGGAAGCTAAATCCAAAACTGTATTGGGCAATGATGTTGAACTCTTCGCCATACCATTCGCGGCCCGATTTAATCAAGTTTGTATTGTCCGATTCATGGTATTGAAAATCATCAAACGAAACAACCGAATGCGTAGGCGTTTGCGATGATGTGGCTTGCAAGGCAACACGCTTGCCGGCACCTAAGTCGATGTTGATGAAATAAAACGCCGTGTCGCTGTATTGATGAACTTGATGGTAAAAACGATTGGTGGTCGTGTTGTATTTCCAAACATGCGGCGAGAGGGCATAAAACAAAACATAATCCGATTCATCAAAAACACCATCGTTCTCACCTTGCACGTAAATTGCATGTTCGAGCAAATCATCCGCATGCGCCAAGTTGTTATTGAACGATAGCATGCCGCGACCGTTTGCATAAATACGAATATTGCGTGGATCAACACTCGCTACATCAACGCCGAGATTTTCAAAAAAAGCACGATCCATTTTATGAACGCCCGTGCGGGTTGTGCCTACGCGAAACCAAGTGCCCGTTGCCAAAACAGAGCCATTCGCAAATGCCGGACTTACAGGCGCATTTCGATTGGGGTTATTGGTTGGTGTAAGTTGAACATCAAAACGAACCAAACGCTCAACGAGGCCAGTTGACGGATTTCGACGCAGTGGAATAAAATTTATTTCCGCATAAGGAACACGACGCTCATAGCTAATCGATACAATTGGAGTGATGGCTGTTTCCAAGGCACCTGCTGAAAAACCAAGAACTTGGAGGCTGGTACGATCCAAGTTTTCAAAAACCGGATTCAGCAAATTGACATTGGCATCGGTTGTGCCAACTGGAACACGAATGCGTTCGTGATAAAGCGGCAAAAAATTGGTTTGAGGATCGTAATTGGCCCCTTCAAAGGTTAAAAAAGTGCGTTTTTCAGTCTCCGTATAGTTTGTCGTTTCTGGTTGGCCCCAAGCAATTGTACGGGAATTAGGGGCAGCAAAACGCGAATTGCTTTGAGCTTGTAAAGGAGAAATGCCTACAAAAACAACAAAAAGTGGAAGTAGAAATAAGGCAAAGGAGGCGTTTTTGAATTTCATGGAGCGGTACATTTTTTAGATTCTCAAAGATAGTAAACAACTTAGAAACGTTTTTTTCTTTTTGAAATTTGGATTTCTTGAGAAAATAATTCTACATTTGTTAATAACGTTTGTTGGTTGTTAGTAATTTAGCGGCTGAAAAACGTTCGGCAAACACCAATTATTGCCTGAACGGTTGAAAAAATGCAACCGATTCAGTAAGAAATGCGTATCATTGTATCTTAACTAATCTTCAGAATATGCTGAAGCGTCTGTTTATCGCCTTCGGGCTAGTGATTTGTGCCGGGTTTTCGGAGAACCTGTATGCGCAAGATCCAGAATTTACGCAGTTTTATGCGAACCCGTTGTACCTCAATCCTGCTTTCGCAGGAACGGCACGCTGTCCGCGCATCTGCATGAATTACCGTAACCAATGGCCCGGAATTTCTGGAACATTCGTTACTTACAGTGCTTCTTACGATCAACACATCGACGGTATTGCTGGCGGTGTGGGTCTTTTGTTTACAAATGACCGTGCCGGACAAGCAACCATCAATACCACCAACATCAGCGGTATGTATTCCTACCAACTCAACATCACACGTGAGTTTTCGATGAAATTTGGTATTCAAGCTACATACGCTCAGAAAAGTGTGGATTGGAGCAAACTCAATTTTGGCGATATGATTGATCCACGTCGTGGATTTATCTACAACACCAACGAGGTTCCAAACGTTACCAGCCGCAGCAATGTCGATATTTCGACAGGTATTTTGGGGTATAGCCGCCGTTACTTCTTCGGTTTTGCTTGGCACCACATTACACAGCCTGACGAAGGATTCTTGGGTGTTTCCAAACTTCCTTCCAAATACACTGGCCACGCGGGTATGGTTATTCCAATTGGTGGTCGTTATGGCGAATCAAGTTTCTCGCCAAATGTGCTTTTCCAAAAACAACAAGACTTTCAACAACTCAATCTCGGTATGTACTTTACCAAAGGGCCACTCGTTGGTGGTGCTTGGTATCGTGGCCGCGACTCCTTTATTCTGCTCGTCGGATTTCAGCAGGATTTATTCAAACTTGGATATAGTTATGACTTAACTGTTTCCAAACTGACCAATGCTACGGCAGGTTCACACGAGCTTTCTTTCCAGATGCAGTTCGAGTGTAAACCTAAAAAGAAGAAATTCCGTACCGTTAGCTGTCCATCATTTTAATAAACTGTATAATAAGCAAGGGAAAACAAGCGTTATACATTCAATCAAACCAAGGGAAACTACTACCAACACCTCAAATCATGAAGAAAGCTGTCAAGCCGTTGGCCCTCGTCGCATGCCTCGCACTTCTCGCATCTTGCCAGAAAGAGCGCTCTAGCACGACCGGCTGGAACTACAACGACCCTGACAATGGCGGATTCGAAGTTGTACCCTACGAAGAGCAAGAAACCGGTCCCGGTCTCGTACTCGTCGAAGCTGGTACATTTACGATGGGCCGTGTAGAACAGGATGTAACTTACGACTGGAACAACGTTCCACGCCGCGTTACCGTCTCCTCATTTTATATGGACGAAACAGAAGTCCGTAACCTCGATTACCTCGAGTATCTTTATTGGACAGCCCGCGTTTTTGGAGCTGATTATCCAGAAATATTCACACAGGCTTTGCCTGATACGCTCGTTTGGCGCTCGAAACTCGCCTTCAACGAACCGTATGTCGAATACTACCTGCGTCACCCATCTTACCGCGATTATCCGGTTGTTGGTGTTAATTGGTTACAAGCTACAAACTACTGCAGCTGGCGTACCGACCGCGTAAACGAATTTATCCTCATTCGTGAAGGTATTCTCGATTTTGCGCCCGATCAGGTAAACGACCAAACATTCAATACCGATCACTACCTCGCTGGTTTAAAAGCGAACGTTCCTTATGTAGGAAACGTAATTCAGGATGTCCCTTCGCTCAATCCTACCGGTCCAGAAACCCGTATGGTACGCATGGAAGACGGAATCCTGTTGCCGAAATACCGCCTCCCAACCGAAGCGGAATGGGAATATGCGGCTTTCGGTCTCATCGGAAATACCATCGGCGAACGTATCACCGACCGCCGCCTTTATCCTTGGAACGGACACGCAGTGCGTAACCCTGATGAAGAATACATCGGTCAAATGCTTGCCAACTACAAACGTAGTAATGGTGACAACATGGGTACTGCTGGTTACTTGAACGATGCTGGTGATATCACCACTCCCGTGTATTCATACTGGCCAAACGATTACGGTCTGTACAACATGGCTGGCAACGTTTCGGAATGGGTAATGGACGTTTATCGTCCGCTCTCATTGACTGACAACGACGACTTCCGTGCATATCGTGGTAACGTTTTCAAAACAGCGATGAAAGATCCTAGCGATGCTACATTGACTTATGTTGAAGATTCTGTTCGTTACGATAACGATTCAAACATCATCAGCATTCCTGGTGCTATTCGTTACCGCAATGTTGATTTGGCTTACAAAGAAGACAAACTCGACAAACGCCGCAACTACAAACAGTCTGATAACATCAACTACAAAGACGGTGATGGTTTATCTTCTGTTTATTACACAGATCCTGCTGGTATTAGCGCAAACAAACTCATGTATGAGTGGGGTGCTACCTCGTTGATCAACGACAAAGCTCACGTTTACAAAGGAGCTTCTTGGAAAGATCGTGCTTACTGGATGGTTCCTGGTACACGTCGTTTCTTGGATCGTCAGCAATCAACAGACTTTATTGGTTTCCGTTGCGCGATGACACGCGTAGGAAGTCCGACTGGTTTGGGTAAATAAAATTTCAATCCATTTCGATGCTATCGAACGCCTCAAGTGAGTAACTTGGGGCGTTCATTTTTTTATGCATACATCGACCGAAACACTTTACGCACATTTTCTGCAACATCCGCAGGTGTGCACCGATACGCGCAACATCATTGCCGGAGGAATATTTTTCGCTCTCAAAGGCGGAAATTTTAATGGAAACGCATTTGCTGCCGAAGCACTCGAAAAAGGTGCAGCCTATTGTGTTGTCGATGAAGCTAACTACGCTACTGACTCGCGTTGTTTGTTGGTGGACGATGTATTAACGGCCTTGCAACAAGTAGCACGGCATCATCGTCGTCAAATGCCAGCGAAAATTTTTGCGCTGACCGGAAGCAATGGAAAAACCACAACAAAAGAATTGCTTGCGCGCGTGCTGGCACAGAAATTTAAGACACATGCTACTACGGGAAATTTGAATAACCACATTGGTGTACCCTTGACTTTGTTGGCGTTGAAACCGGAGCATGAAATTGCCGTTGTTGAAATGGGTGCGAACCACCAACAAGAAATTGCGGATTTATGTGCCATCGCAGAGCCGGATTATGGATTGATTACGAATGTTGGCTTGGCGCATCTCGAAGGATTTGGCGGACCAGAAGGGGTGTTGAAAGGAAAAACAGAAATGTATGATGCCTTGCGCAAACGCAATGGGCTTGTTTTGGTCTTGGCCGATGATGCGCGTTTGATTCAACGCTCAGAGGGAATGACACGCGTTTTTTATGGAACATCGGATGCCGCCGAATTAAAAGGTGTTTTGTTGGATGCAACGCCGTTTGTACAGTTTTCGTGGTCGTGGCAAAACAAGACTTATAACGTGGATACAAAAATGGTAGGCACGTACAATTTTCCAAACATGTTGGCTGCTGCAACGGCAGGAATTGTGTTGGGCGTAACACCCGAAAAAATTTCGGAAGCCTTGGCTGCGTACGTTCCTGCAAACAGTCGTTCGCAATTGATTGAGAAAAACGGAAATACGATTTTGTTAGATGCGTACAATGCAAACCCTTCGAGCATGACTGCGGCGATCATTAATTTTTCGCAGATGGAAGCGGAGCATAAATTTTTGATTTTAGGCGATATGTTTGAACTCGGCGATCAAGCTGCAGCAGAACATCAACGCGTGGTAGATTTACTCGCCGCACAAAAATTGAACCGTGTGATTTTGGCCGGAAAAAATTTCGCTGCAACAACCGATTCGTTTGGTGCCATACGTGTTGACGATGCGCCTCAAGCTGCTGCATGGCTAAAAGAACATCCGCAAACAAATACCTTGATGTTGATCAAAGGCTCACGCGGCATGAAATTGGAATTGGTTCTGGAGGCGATTTGAAAAAACGTATGAACAAGGAAAATACGTTCAAAATACTCAGACGTATTTGTCAAACAGAGAGGGATATTGGATGTAATCTTATGGAACAAAGCTTCGCATAAGGTTAAAATTTAATTTCTTTCGGCACGTTAAAAACAGTAGTATCTATTTTTGCATTTTCTTCAAAGCGCACAAGTTTGGATGTCGTTACATCGTTATCGAATTTTAGTTGAACCTGAAGCGTAATGCCTTTATAGAGAAATGTACGGCTCTCCATTCTACTGCCTTCGCGCCCCCAAACAGCACAAGTGTAATCGCCCACTTTTTCTTCACGCATTTTTGTACAACCCATCATTGTCATTTTTCGTTCCTCTAGAAAAAGAGAATCGTCAGCGTTATTAATTGGTCTGTTCAATTTTGAGCCAATATTACTTGCCAAAGAAATGTCATACTCGATTGCGCCGTCATTGATTAGCAATTTGTACGGTGTGAACTTTTTGATGCCAAATGTTTCATAAGTGTACATGGCCCTACGCATACCCCAATGGTCAAAGTATAAAATTTCTTTGGTTTTATCTTCGCCATGTATCACTTCCACAATACCCGATTCAATGCCATATATATGCGCACCTTTATCTGTATTGGTTTCTTTTGCGATTGTGTTTAAGGCTATACTGTTTGTTATTGCATTGTGCGGAAGTTTGCTTTCTTCACAGGCCGAAAACAGAATTATTATTATACCGAATAGGATGATTTTTTTCATTGGAGTAAGTTATATCGGATACAATGTACTTTTTATTACCATTCAAAGTCGATTGGTATCAGAAGGATGTAGGAAAAAAAGCTTGTATATTTTGATTTCGTATTTGTTTTATAAATGCTTGCGGCAAAATTGGTTATAGCGATGAGCGTTTTGATTTGAAATTGTGATACTATCCCTCACCCACAAAAAAATCCCCGCCTCCTTTCAAAAGCGGGGATTTTTCATGAATTAAAAATTCAATTAGCCCAACACGGTACGTGAAATAACAATCTTTTGTACTTCACTTGTGCCTTCATAGATCTGTGTGATTTTCGCGTCGCGCATCAAACGTTCTACGTGGTATTCTTTTACAAAGCCGTAACCGCCGTGAACCTGAACCGCTTCAACCGTTGTGTCCATAGCCACTTTGGAAGCGTATAATTTAGCCATAGAACTAGCCAAGGCATAATCGCCATGAATATCTTTCAGCCAAGCCGCTTTCAAACAAAGCAAACGAGCCGCTTCAATTTGTGTCGCCATATCGGCTAGTTTAAAAGCAATGGCTTGGTGTTGCGAAATCGCTTTTCCAAATGCTTTACGCTCTTTCGAATACGCAAGTGCCAATTCATAAGCACCAGAGGCAATGCCGAGGGCTTGCGAAGCAATACCAATACGGCCACCCGTAAGCGTCTTCATCGCAAACTTAAATCCAAAACCATCTTCGCCAATGCGGTTTGCTTTCGGAACTTTTACGTCTTGAAACATCAAGGTATGTGTATCGGAAGCGCGGATGCCAAGTTTGTTTTCTTTGGCACCAATGATAAATCCGGGCATGCCTTTTTCAACGATCAAGGCATTGATTCCTTTATGTCCCTTATCGGCATCGGTTTGTGCAATGACCAAATACGTTGAAGCAGAACCACCGTTTGTAATCCAGTTTTTTGTTCCGTTTAGCAAGTAATGATCGCCCATGTCAATCGCGGTGGTGCGTTGCGAGGTGGCATCAGATCCGGCTTCTGGTTCAGAAAGACAGAACGCGCCAATCTGTTCGCCTTTTGCGAGCGGAACGAGGTATTTCTGTTTTTGTTCTTCGTTGCCAAATTGTTCGAGACCCCAGCAAACGAGTGAATTGTTGACCGACATGATTACCGAGCATGACGCATCAACTTTTGAAATTTCTTCCATCGCGAGCACGTACGAAATCGTGTCCATACCGCCGCCGCCATATTTGGGGTCAACCATCATGCCGAGGAATCCAAGCTCGCCCATTTTTTTGACTTGCTCAGTCGGAAATTTTTGAAGTTCGTCGCGTTCAATAACGCCGGGCTTGAGTTCGTTTTGAGCGAAGTCGCGCGCGGCTTGCTGGATCATGAGGTGTTCCTCGGAAAGTTCGAAATGCATGGTGGTTGAATACAGATTAATTCGTGAACAATAGGTGGCAAATATAAGAGTTACAAACGACCCAAAGCGGAAAAAGAACCTTGTTTTCATGTTTTTTTCTGTTCCGAATGCCCGTAATTTGCACCACTCATTTGCACCTGAAATCATGGCCCTTCATTCACAGAAAAAATATACCGTCGTTGGCCTCATGTCGGGCACCTCGCTTGATGGATTGGATTGTTGTTGTGTTGAATTTACGCAGGTCGATTCGGCATGGTCGTATCAGCTTCTTGCTGCCGAAACACTTCCTTATACAGCGTTCTGGCAAAATGAATTGGTACAGGCCGAACATCTTTCTGGTCGCGCGTTGATGCGGTTGCATAGCGCGTATGGACATTACTTGGGCGCATGTGTTCAACAATTTTTGCAGCGTTACCAGTTGCCAAGCCCCGCCCTCATTGCCTCGCACGGCCATACTATTTTTCATGAACCGCAACACGCCATGACTTTTCAACTTGGAAGTGGCGCGGCGATTGCGGCGCAAACCAATCTTCCCGTTGTCTCCGATTTTCGCAGCCTCGATGTGGCCCTTGGCGGACAAGGCGCTCCACTCGTTCCGATTGGCGATCAGATTTTGTTTGGCGATTATGCGGCCTGTCTCAATCTAGGAGGTATTGCGAATATCTCTTTTCAATACAACCAGAAACGCATAGCGTTTGATTGCTGTGCATGCAATATGATTTTGAATTATTACAGCGAAAAATTGGGACAACCGTTTGACGCGGCTGGTGCTTGGGCGCGCGAAGGAAATTTGCATGAAAATATGCTGCAACAACTTCAAGGCGTTCCTTATTATGCAAAACCGTTTCCGAAATCATTAGGGAAAGAAAATGTTTGGACCGAAATTCTCCCGCTGCTCGAAGATGCTAATATTTCGGAGCGCGATTGCTTGCGCACGTTTACCGAACACATTGCGCTTCAGTTGGCGCATGTATTTCAACAAATTCCAAATCCAGAAAAGGGCGTGTTGATGACTGGTGGCGGCGCTTACAATACATTTTTACGCGAGCGCTTGCATCTGCATTCCAACGTCAAACAAATCATTCCAGCTAAACAAACCATTGAGTTTAAAGAAGCGTTGATTTTTGCTTGGCTCGGGCTGGCGCGCACATTGGGTTTGACAAACACCTTGTCTTCGGTTACGGGTGCGCGGAACGATAGTTCAGGTGGCGCCATGTATTAGTTATAAAACGTAAGGACACAAAAAAAATCCGCATCAATTTAGGTGCGGATTTTAATTTATCTGTGCTATCAATTAGAAACGATCATCGTCAAAAAAATCGTCATCATCGTCGTCTAAGTCGATGTTTCCGAAATCTAAATCTTTTTCGATTTTGACATTCTTTTCGTCAGAGTCAGACGGGCTATCGTCTTCATCTGGTTTTTCGTAGTCATCATCTTCTTCAGGAAGATCCTCGTCAGATTCGGTTTCTTCTACTTCATCCGACAAATCATCTTCGTCATCATCTTCTTCGCGCGACTTTTTCGACTTCGATGTTTTTCCCGAAGCGCCTGCGCTGCTTGCTTTTTTGGAAGCTTCTTTTTTTGGTGTTCCTGATTTTTTCATCGTCATGACATTATTCTTGACGGTTTAAAATTAAAAATGTTTTTTGAATTGAATCGAATTGCAAGTTTAAAAAAGTTTTTTTCATTACGAAAAAATAAAAATGCCTATTGGGGCAAATGGGTTTTGTACTTTTGCGGCTTATTCTAACAATCATGAAAGACTTACTTGCCGCATACGAATACAAACGCCCTGAAATTGTTTTTGAATGGAAAGATGCAGAAACGGAAGCTGAAGGTTGGATTGTGATTAATTCGTTGCGCGGTGGCGCGGCGGGTGGGGGCACGCGCATGCGTAAAGGCTTGGACAGACGCGAAGTAGAATCGCTCGCCAAGACCATGGAAGTGAAATTTACAGTTTCAGGCCCAGCGATTGGTGGTGCAAAATCGGGCATCAATTTCGATCCCGCCGACCCACGCAAAAAAGGCGTTCTCGAACGTTGGTTCAAAGCCGTTACACCCATTCTGAAAAATTATTACGGCACAGGTGGCGATCTCAACGTGGACGAAGTACATGATGTTATTCCAATTACCGAATCGTATGGCTTGCTTCACCCACAAGAAGGCGTTGTGCGTGGCCATTTTGGCGCAGATGCTGCTTCTGCCGCAAAAAAAATAGAACAACTCCGCGAAGGCGTTTCGAAACGTGTTGACGATTTACGTTATGTTCCCAAGGCAGGATACTTGGTGGCCGATATGATTACGGGTTGGGGAGTGGCCGAATCGGTGCGTCATTATTACGAAGTATATGGAGGAGCCGTTGCTGGGAAACGTGTTATTATTCAAGGTTGGGGCAATGTTGCCTCCGCCGCAGCTTATTATTTAGCACAGCAAGGCGCAAAAATCACAGGCATCATCGATCGCGATGGTGGTTTGATTAATGCCAACGGATTCTCTTTTGAAGAGATCACAACACTTTTTGTTAACAAACAAGGCAATAAGCTTGCTGCCGAAAATTTATTGTCGCAATCAGAAATTCAAGAACGCGTTTGGAGTTGTGGCGCAGAAGTGTTTATTCCGGCTGCCGCTTCTCGTCTGGTTACCCGCGAACAGGTGGACGCCATGATTGCTGGTGGATTGGAAGTGATTGCTTGTGGTGCAAACGTTCCTTTTGCAGACAAAGAAATTTTCTTTGGACCGATTGGCGAATACACCGACGAGAAAGTAAGTGTTGTTCCAGATTTTATTGCCAACTGTGGCATGGCTCGTGTGTTTGCTTACCTCATGCAAGACAGTATTACCATTTCTGACGAAGCCATTTTTACCGATGTTTCACAAACGATCCGTAAAGGAATTGAGCAAACACATGCCGCAAGTCCAGCAAAAACAAACATTGCAAAAACTGGTTTTGGAATTGCGTTGAAGCAATTGGTGTAGCGGAAATTTTCAAGTACCCAAAAGAACGGTATAAATCCACAGGCGTTTTTGAGTTTCTAAAAACAAATGTGTTTACACAGCGCACAACTCCCCACCTGCGCGAAAGCCTGTGTGGTCTCATGTCTAGCGTCTCACGTCTAAAAAAAACGAGCGCAGCGAGTTCATAATACTAAAATCATCCAAGCCTCAACCGTGAAGAAATTTGTGCATTTGGAACTTGGAACTTGGAACTTGAAATTTGGAACTTGAATTTCACTTTCTCAACCACTTACTTTTTCATTCATACCACTTATCAAAGCATGGCCACCTCGCTATAACATTTCTGTTTTCTTTGCGTTCAAGCAATCAGAAACCTATTCCTGCCGCTACGCATGATCTGAAAATTACACTGTAACTGTCTTTTCCCAAACGTGTTCCGAATACACTTTCATCCCAAGTGTTTTCAAACTCCCCAAACACGCCGACACATTCCCACAGTGCAGCAATGTCTTTTGAAACTGCAGCTCAAAGACAAACTAGTTCAGATAATGTCTAACCTAACACAAAAACTCGATCGTATGGAAACGAACCTCGTTCTTTCCCCCAGTTTCAATGAACTGGTCTTCGAACAACGGCATAAGGAATATGGTGCTTATAAACTGCGTCGCACCTATCACCGCCGCGTACTCTCTTCACTCCTTGTTGCAACCACCTCTTTTGGTCTTGCCATTGGTCTCTTCTTCGCACTTCAGCAACCCGCCGAAGCAAAAATGCCGGCTATGAAAAATGATGGAGGTATTATTATCGACATCATCAAGCCTGATGAGCCTAAATCCGAAGAGCCAAAACCAAAAGTAGAACAACCGCAAACGCCCCCCGCCCCCAAAGCCCCCGAGGCACAACCCGAACTCACCGTTCCGGTTGTTACCACTCAACCTGTGATTACACCTCCACCAACAAATAATGGTGCAGGCGGAAATCCAAAAGGCCAAGATGGCGGCACCGGAACCGATACAACAGGTAAAGTTATAACAAACCCTTGTATCGATTGCCCTCCTACTGATCCGCCACTCGTTAAACCCGAAATTCCAACTTGGGTAGAGGAAATGCCGTTTAGTAATATTGCCGATGCGCACATCAAAAAGAATACGGTTTATCCCGAATTCGAGCGCGCACGCGGTACACAAGGAACAGTTTTCATTCAGTTCATTGTGCGTAAAGATGGAACACTCGATGACTTCAAAGTCGCCAAAGGCGTTAGCCCTGCGCTCGACCGCGAAGCATTGCGCGTAGCCAAATCAATGCCCAATTGGAATCCCGGCAAGCAAAACGGACACGAAGTGGACGTGATTTGCACCAAACCCATCGCGTTTAAGCTGAGATAAATTACCGCTTATTTCACCTTGAAGATTCGCGCGACGGCCCGTAAATACTAGTCTTCGGGCCGGAAAGGCTCTCGGGATTCACATACACGTGTTGAAAAAGGTTCAGGGCCCCTTCCCGGGGGCCTTTCGTTTTAGAGATACTTTCGTATGATTATCTGCGTTCTTAAATCTAAACAACCTTCACATGATTCGTCGTGTTCTCGTTTCCCTCTTCGCCATCTTGTTTTCAGTTACCATGCTGAATGCACAAAATGCCGACTCTGCTCAGAAAGCTGCCGCCAATGGCATTCAAAATCCGAATGCGCAAGTTGTGCAGCCGCAAACACCAACAGCCGAGCCACAAATTGATGTGCAAAAACTATCGCCAATCGATGTCATCATGCTCGGTGGCTGGGTGATGATTCCACTCGTCATCTTTTTACTACTCGTGATTTTTTATGCCGTAGAACGAACCATCGTCATTTCCAAAGCCGGAAAATTCGACCGCAATTTCATGAACAACATCCGCGACTATTTACACAGTGGCCGCATTGATGCTGCGCGTGAATTTTGCCGTACCTCCAACACACCCGTTTCCCGTGTCATTGAAAAAGGAATCAGCCGCCTCGGTAAAAAAACAGAAGAAGTGCAAGATGCCATGGAAACAGCCGGACGCATCGAAATCACACGCGTCGAGAAAAATCTCCATGTGCTTGGATTGATTTCTAAAATTGCACCCATGCTCGGGTTCATTGGTACGATCATTGGCGTTGTTACCATCTTCTACGACATTTCACTCTCTGGTGACATTGCCATCAAAACAATTTCTGGTGGTTTGTATCAGAAAATGGTTTCGAGTGGTGCCGGACTTGTTGTGGGTGTTCTGGCTTTCGTTGGTTACCACTTGCTCAATACCCGTATCGACCGCGTTGCTTCACAAATCGAACGCACCAGTTTAGAATTTATCGACCTCATCAGTGAGCCTGGTAAATAATTTTTCTGATCGTTCGTTTTAAAAAACACATCATCATGAATCTTCGTCGCCGTCATCGCGAAAGTGCAGAGGTCTTTACCGAATCGTTAAACGACATCATGTTTTTTCTGTTGTTGTTTTTCATCATCATCTCGACACTCGCTAATCCGAATGTGATCAAACTCAATTTGCCGAGTTCGGTTACCACAACACAGGTTACCAATTCGCGCGTAACCTTGCAGGTTGACGGAAACGGAAATTATTTCATCAACAACTATCCCGTTCCGTTCGATCAACTCGAAATCGCATTAGCCGCCGAGACCAAAGCAAAGAATACCGAAAGTGTTATCCTTGCGCTCGACAAATCGTTGACCATTCAAGACTTGGCCGATGTGATGCAGATTGGTAGCAAGCTCAAACTCAAGATGGTACTCAATGCAAAATCCATCAATTAAACGAAATCGATTTATACATTCCATTAGTTGATACAACAAATACCTGCAACAGGCCGTTACTAGTAAGCATTGCTGCTGAATCAATGCCACACAAAAACGCTAACGGTAAAAACACACGACACATGGAAACGCTGATTCTGAGTAGAGACGAACGCCAAGCCAAACTTGGAGCATGGATTGTAACAGGTTGTGTTACGGCAATTTTATTCCTGTTTCTTTTTTTCTGGACTATCATCACACCCATTCCGCCGCTTCCGCCAAACATGGATGCACCCGAAATCACATTTGATTTTACAGGTTCTACTGGAACAGGTTCACCCGATGCAGGTGGAAGTTCGCTCGGCGAAACAGGCGATCCTGGCGCTGCTGCCGATGGCGGCAATCAAATTCCTGAACCACAACCAAACGTTGCAGATAACAATGCGGTAACAGACGACAATAACGACAATCCCGCAGCACCCAAAGGAAACAACACCAAACCAAGCGATAAACCTGCGGTAAATCCCTTGCTCCAAAAATTGCTCGACAATTCCAAGAAGAACAAAGGCAAAGCAACCGTAACCATGAGTGGCGGCGGCCAGGGCGATGATCCGTACAATTCGGGTGCAGGTGGCAAAGATGGGCCGGGCGTGGGCGAAGGAAATGATCCAGGGCGCGAAGGAAGTGGTGATACAGGTAATGGTGGCAAAGGCGGTAAAGATGGCAAAGGAAGTGGCCGCCGCATTGTTTCGCAACCCGAATTTGTCAACCCCACACAAGAAGAAGGAAAAGTCCGTATCAAACTTACCATCAACCGCGAAGGCAAAGTGGTGGGAACACCAAGTGTTGTAACCGAAGGTACAACCACCAGCAACAATATCCTCCGCGCTACCGCCACGCAAAAAGGCAAACAAATTGTCTTCAATGCTGCGCCAAATGATCCAGAAACTGTTTCTTTATTCATCACCATCGACTTCACGCTCAAGTGACCTACAAGCAAACGCTCGATTATTTATATACGCAACTGCCGATGTTTCAACGCATCGGCGTTGCTGCTTATAAAGCCGATCTCAATAATACGCTTGCGATATGCAAAGCACTCGACAATCCCGAAAAAAAATTTCGGAGCATTCACATCGCCGGAACAAACGGCAAAGGATCGACCTCGCATCTACTCGCCGCAATTTTGCAGAAAGCCGGATATAAAACCGGTCTTTACACATCGCCGCACCTCAAAGATTTCCGCGAACGGATCCGCATCAACGGAAAAATGATTCCGCAAAAAAACATCATTCATTTTGTGGCCGATCACCGCAAGACGTTTGAAAAAATTGAACCTTCTTTTTTTGAATGGACGGTTGGTTTAGCATTCGATTATTTTGCAAACGAAAAAGTTGACATTGCGGTCATCGAAACAGGGCTTGGTGGAAGGCTCGATTCCACCAACGTCATTGTTCCCGAATTGAGTATCATTACCAACATCAGTTTCGATCATGTCAACTTGCTTGGCAATACCTTGCAAAAAATTGCTACCGAAAAAGCGGGCATCATCAAACGCCAAGTTCCGGTTGTGATTGGTGAAACACAAAAAGAAATTCAATCCGTTTTTTTGCAAAAAGCCCGCGCACAAAAAGCCCCGCTCGTTTTTGCCGATCAAGAAATTCGCGTCAGCAACATCAAGCACACGCCCACATTTCCGCCCGAACTCACCTGTGATGTGAGTGGATGGAATAAGTTGGCCAAATTGCGTTGTGCTTTGCCCGGCATGTATCAGCGAAAAAATATCGCAACCGTTCTCGCGGCAGTCGAAGAATTGAACGATGCCGGATTCAAAATCTCCGAACAAGCCATCCGCGCCGGATTTCGCGAAGTCAAAAAAATTACGGGCTTGCGTGGCCGTTGGGAAATACTTTCCCGCAAACCGCTCACCATCGCCGATACAGGCCACAACGAATCAGGCATCCAAGAAATTTTAGCACAACTCAAACGCACACCACATAAAAATTTGCACATTGTTTTAGGTGTTGTAAACGATAAAGACATTTCCAAAATTCTCAGCCTCTTACCCAAAAAAGCAAGTTATTATTTCTGCCAAGCAAAAATTCCACGCGCCTTGGATAAAAACGAATTGCAAGAAAAAGCAGTTGCTGTTGGCTTAAAAGGAAATACCTACGCATCAGTAAAAATGGCACTCAAAAACGCACAAGCACAAGCCGCCTCCGGCGATTTGGTGTTTGTGGGTGGAAGTACATTTGTTGTGGCAGAAGTGGTTTGAGGTGTTGGAGCGTAACATTGCAGCAATACATAACCAATGCTCCCGCCTTCGCCTCGTCTTTGCTAGCGGCACAAATCTTCCCGCTCCTCCGGCTCAGTCGGGGCTAGTTCCATGACAACCACACCACAAAAAGCATAAAAAAAACCGGATACAAACGCATCCGGTTTTTAGTTGATAGATCAACTACTTATTTTGTAATCACCAAGCGTACTTGCGAAACTGTATTTCCAGAAACCGCTTGCATCGTATAAATACCCGCAGCTAAATCAGAAGCATCGATCTGGAAGGTGCCTGTTGTGTTGTAAGTGTAAACACCAACCACTTGTCCAGCAGCATTGAACAAACGAACAGTTGTTGCGTTTTCATTCAATTGCAAATTGATGATTCCATTTGCCGGATTTGGATAAACATGCAAAAGCGAATTTGTTGTTTGCTCCACAATACCCACACAAGGATCGACCGTGATTTGAATTGTTGCAGTGCCAGAGCAGCCATTGGTATCTGTGTAATTATAAATTACCGTTTGAACACCTGCACCAATTGACGGATCGAAATTTGTTCCGCTTACACCAGGGCCAGAAAATGCGCCACCCGCCGGAGTTCCCGACAAGATAACATCAGCATCATCTGTACAAACAAATGTTGACGTAGCCGTAGCCGAAACCGTCGGATTTTGATTGACGGTAACATTGATCGAATCGGAAGTTGTGCAACCATTCGAATCGGTTACAAGTACATTGCATGAACCGCTTACGGTAAGCGTAACGGTTTGCGTTGTAGAACCATCGCACCACGCATAAGACGCAAATCCCGCACCCGCATCAAGGGTAACGAAACTGCAAGCCGCAACATCAGGACCGAGGTTTACAATTGGATTTGGATTCACCACAAAATTGATCGAATCGGAATTGGTGCAACCATTCGTATCGGTAACGAAAACCATACACGAACCACTCGTTGTAAATGTTGTTGTTTGGCTTGTTGAACCATCGCACCATACATAAGAAGCAAAACCTGCGCCACCATCCAAGATAATACTTCCACAAACAACCGTATCCGCACCTAAATCTACAATCGGATTGGGATTGATGGTGATGTTGATCGAATCGCTACTAGAACAGTTATTGCTATCGGTTACCGTAACGTAGTACATGCCTGTTGCGGTTACAGCAAGTGTTTGCAAGTTTGTACTGTCGTTCCACATGAAGCTTGCGCCTGCATTGGCCGCATCCAAAATTGTATTGTCGCAGTACGCATTGTCAACACCAAGATTTACTACAGGATTGGGAACACTCACAGCTTGCAACGCAACCGCAGCAGAATCGGAACAACCAAAATTGTTGGTCTGGTAAACATTGTAACGGCCAGGAGAATTGATCAACAAACTATCATTCGTTTCTGCTGGTAGTGCAATTCCATTTTTATACCATTGCTGTGTGCCAACAGGAAGAGCAGAGGCATAGAAACTGCCGTTTGGACAAAGTGTTGTATTGCCTACAATCGAAGGATTGGGTGTACCCAAAACCACAAGCGTATAGGTGGTTACTGTGTCATGTGTATTGATGCTGCCGCTTGCTAATTCAATGCTAACGGTATAAGTACCAGCAGTTGAGTACGTGTGTGAAGATCCAACAAGGCCTGTGGTGTCTGTATTTCCATCACCCCAATGATAGATCACATTTTCAAATAGTTGTAAACCGCCTGCGCCAACAAAAAGTGTATTGCCTTCGCAGATGGAGTCGGTACTGTACGTAAAAGCAGGAGGCTGAACAAGGCCGCGCAAATTATCGGGATTAGAACCTGATGGGTTTGCACCATATACGCCACTTGTATTTACATGGCGAAAATTGCTCGAAATAGTAGAGTTTAAAAAATTATTATTGCCCAAATAAAGTGAGCCAAACGTTTCGCCACCAGGTGTTCCGGTTATTGGAATATTAGTCGCAGTATATGGAGCAACAGATAAAACTTTTTCCATCACAATGGTGATGCCGTTGCCCGACCAATGGTAAAAGAAATTATCGTCTTTGTTGTAGCAAATAATTTCACCGTCGGCACCTGCACCAAGCGCCGCTGCCAATGTTTTGGTGCCATTGGTTTTGTCAATTAAATACATGGTCTCGGGCACAGTTGCACCATTTCCGGTTACACCAAACAATTGACCATCTTCACGAAAACAGATCGATGAAAATTTATCGCCCAAATTTCCTACTTGCGTACATACGCCTGTTTGCAAATTGATTTTACCCAAAACACGGCCTGTAACTGCCGAAAGTTTCATAATGACATAAACTTCAAACGTTGTTGGATCTATGGCTAAACCGGTCATACCTGTGATGGTAAAGCCCGGAATAGAAGGCCCAATACGGTTGACAACCTGCCAAGTGGTGGTATCAATTGACCAAAGCGAATCTTGAAAAGGGCTAGTGCCCCAAACAAGCGGTCGTGGGGTAGGTACTTGCGCACGAAGTGTCTGTGTATTGCTGAGTATCAATGACAATACAGCAAAACACACAAGTAAGATTTTTTTCATGAAATGTGGGTTTGTTTGATGCAGCTTTCGATACAAAAGTAAGGAAAATAAATTCATTGCAAGTATTTGATATTCATTGTTTTATATTTCAAGTAGATCGAAAATAAGACTAGTAAAACAGGTTAGCCAAGAAAAAAAAACGATCTTTTTTTGTAAATATCGAAGAAGAAAGTATATTTGCAGCCCCAAAACACGGAACTGTCCGTTTGGGAGCATAGCTCAGCTGGTTCAGAGCATCTGCCTTACAAGCAGAGGGTCACAGGTTCGAATCCTGTTGCTCCCACAAAAAATCCCGAAGCAATTCGGGATTTTTTTTTTGAGATGCATTACGTTTACATATTATACAGCAAGCGTATCGACAAATACTATGTCGGCGAAACTATTTCTGTGGAAGAACGTTTGCACCAACACAATTCGGGATATTTTGTGGGAGATGAGTTATGTTTATATTTGATTAGAAAGCGTTGTATAAGTATTGTATGACCTAGAAGTAGATGCAAAAATGAAAACAGCGACAATAGAAGTTTACGACAAAAGAGAAAAGATAACAACCACTATGCAGGTTGAACAAATCGCTAATAACGTTTTTAGAATGTTAGACAATGATGTTTTTAATTGTAGATTGACTCTTGGAACTGAATTTGAAACTCGACTCAACCAAGACGGTAAACATGAGATTGTAAGAATTGTTAAAGAATCTTTTTATATAACAAGACGTTTTTTTCTATCCGTACAATTCAAAGAATCCGAATACAGAATTTTAGGTGATGAAATAGAAAAGCAAGGCGGGTTTTGGCAGGTCGATTTCGGTAGTATTGCAACAATCAATCTGCCGAAAGATTGCAAAATAAACATTGACGAGGTTTTTAAGGTTTTTGACTTTAAGCCCACAGAAATAAAAGACTAAATGTTAGGTCAAGCCTTTTGTGAATTTTTAGAATACGAAATCTCCAAAATGTTTGAGCATTCTGTCAATGATCAAACTAAAGGGTTTTGGTGTGATGGGGTTTTACTAAGCCAGCCCGAAAGCAACTATTCTCAAAAGTTCGTAAATGACAATAGACACGTTAAATTAAAAGCTTTCATAGGCAAAGATGGACAAACCGAATATGAACTGATATTAAAATTCGGACCTCAAGCCCTAAGTCGGTATGCAAGAAATTTAGACATATATGCATGTGTGCCAAGCCCAGACAGACTAAATTGCTTCTATATAGACACTAAACGAAATAGAATTGAACTACAACTTGATTGATGAGCGTTTTAAGTAATATCCAAGAACTCCTTCCACCCACAGCAACCCATCGCGCACTTTTCACTCATTCCCTCTACTACCTCTTATGACAACAATCCAACGCTTGTTCTTTTGTTGTGCAAGTCGCCGCATTATCCTGCGAAAGTTTTGGGCTGATGTAACGAATACCCAAATTTAATCCGCGCAAAATCAAGAGCACCGCCATAATGCCAACCATTACCGGAACAAGCCTGCGGATGCCCGTTTTTATTTTCGCAGAAAGCAATTGACTCGTGTAGCTGATGGTAAACATAAACGGCAAAGTACCTAAGCCGAAAATAGCCATAAACAAAACACTCTTCCAAACATCGCCTGTGGCCACCGCACCAGCCAACGCCATATACACCATGCCACACGGCAAAAGACCATTGAGCAAACCAATCGTAAAAAGTGATTTTATACCACGCTGCTGAAACTGCATCGCAATTTTATTTTTCACCCGTTGCAACACCCGAAAAAATCCATTGCTGTATGCCCAAGTGTTTAACTTTTGTTGCGGAATAAATAATCCAATCAGAATTAATGCGCCAAGTACAACCGAGAGTTTTTGCTGATACCCAAACAACGAAAAACTTGCGCCAATCAATCCAAACAAAACGCCAAAAGCCGAGTAAGTAATTATTCGCCCAAAATTATAAGCCAGAATAGAAAACACTTTTTCTGTTTTGCTAAAACCGCCAATAGGCAAGGCCATGGCAATAGGGCCACACATGCCCAAGCAGTGAAAACCACCCAGAAAACCCAATGTCAATGCAGCAATCAGAAAAGCCATGGTTGATTAAATAAAAATTGTTTCCTCTTTATAAAATTGCCGCTTGTTGTTTGTCCACGTTACGCACATCTTGTAAATGCCTTTACTCAACTTCGATTTGTCAATGCGTTGTTTGCCATTCGTATCGGCAGCAAGTTTAATTTTCACATCCTTCGATGCATCTGATGGACGATATAAAAGTACCTCGCCTTGAAAATCGACTCCAGCATCAATCTGCGATAAATCCAAAATCAACGCATCGCTATTCAGTTCATGCGAAATGCTTTTTACCAATGCCTGTTCATTGCTGATGGCTTCGATGCGTTGCTGATAATTTAATTCCTGTGCATAATAATCTTTAGCAACCAAATCTGATTTGCTCGTACTGCTGATGACTACCATACTCACAATGAGTATGACAAAGCCTACATATACAAGTGTGATGCGAATTCCCCAGCTCATGGTGTTTGTGTTTTAAGTGAAACTAATCGCTTGTTGGTCCAAGAAAACTTGTGGTTACAGTTTTGATTAATTTACCATCGCTATAAATGCCCAGTTTGATTTTTGTCTTACGCGTTTCGATGTCTTTTTTGTCGAGGTAAACAAAGAAGGTGCCTTGCGTTACCCCTTCTTTTTTTACAGACAATGCTTTGCCTACAATTTCAACGCTTGCATGCGGAAAATTATCGACACGAATGGTAACGGGTAGATCTTTTCGTGTTTTGTTTACAAGTTTAATCGTGTACAAATTGCTTACTTGGTCGTTTGGTTGTTCCTGATACAACATGCCTTTGGCACGAATAACCGTTGCATCATAATCTGTGCGACTGATGAGTAAGAAGCTTTCAAAGCCAATCAAAATAAGCAGTACAGCAGTGTAAGCCTTCATGCGGTTGGTGAACGTCAACTTCACTTTATTCTTGATACCATTCTCAGAATCAAAACGAATCAAGCCTTTGGGAAGATTGACACTTTCCATCATGTGGTCGCAAGCATCGATGCATGCTGTACAATTTACACATTCGAGTTGTGTGCCGTTGCGAATGTCAATGCCTGTTGGACAAACTTTCACACATAAATTACAATCAATACAATCGCCACCCGTGCGTACTTCGTTCTTTTTAAACTTGTGTCGTTCTTCGCCACGCACATAATCATACGCCACAACAATGGAGTCTTTGTCTAACAAAACACCTTGCATGCGTCCGTATGGACAAACAATTAAACACACTTGCTCGCGAAACCACGAGTAAACAAAAAAGAAAACGCCCGTAAAAATTAAGATGGCCATGAAACCACCCGTGTGTTCGGAAATTGGTTCGGTAATGATTTTAAATAATTCATCAACACCAATAATGTAGGAGAGGAACGTGTTTGCAATCAAGAACGAAAGAATGAAAAACAAGGAGTATTTAAGTACACGTTTCCTTATTTTCGATTGGTCAAGCGGCGCATTTTTCAAGGCTTTCTGATGTGGCGCATCACCATCAATCCAGAATTCAATGCGCCTGAAAAGCATTTCGAGAAAAATGGTTTGTGGGCAAGCCCACCCGCAAAATACCCGCCCAAAAATTACCGTAAACAAAGCAATGAACACAATGAAAATCAACATCCCAATTCCGAAAATGTAGAAATCTTGCGGCCAGAAAATAACGCCAAACAAAATAAACTTACGCTCCAAGATATTGATCAGGAAAAGCGGCTCACCCTGAACTTTAATAAATGGCAATCCAAAAAATACAACCAAATAAAAGTAACTCAACAACTTTCTCAGGTTGAATAATCGACCCGCTGGTTTGTATGGATAAATCCATTTTCGCTTTCCCTCCGCATCAATCGTCGCGATGTGGTCACGAAATGATTCTGCACGATTTTGTTCCTCTTTCATTCACGTAATTCAAAATCTATTTGACTGAATCCTGTTTGGTTTTCAGTGAATCTATTTTTGGTGCCAACGAATCTGTTTTTGGTGCAAGCGAATCGCTAGCCGATGCGCCAGCTTCTGTGTATAAATCGCCCTGCGCTTCTTTTGCGCCCGGTGGATTTGTTCCTTTCAACGAATAAATAAAACTCGTCAATTGCGCAATCTGATTGGGCGAAAAATCTTCCTGCCAAGGTTTCATCCCTTTTTCAACCCAGCCGTATTTGATCGACTTGAATACATCCGCCAAGCCACCACCATGCAACCAATAGCGATCGGTTAAATTTGGACCAACTTTTCCTTCACCAGCAGCACCATGACAAGCAGCGCAATTCGCAACAAACAATTCTTTGCCCGTAACAAGATCAGCACCAGTCAATAATTTAACATTGGTTTCGTCCACATTGTTTGCCGCAGTTTTCATATACTCCGCAATGTCAATTTTGGCCTGCGCTACTTCCTTGTTGTATTCCGCCACCTGAAGATCGCCAGTTTTGAAAATATGGAAGTTTGCAAGGTAAACCACAGCCACAACAATGGTTAAGTAAAAACCATATTTCCACCACGGCGGCAAACTATTATCCAATTCACGAATACCGTCATATTCATGATCAAGCATGATGTCGTGCTCATCTTCAATGTCAACAGAAGCATTCAGAACATCAAAAATTGTTTTCTCTTTCGGTTTGTTAACAATTGGGGCAGCAACCTTTTCTTTCGCTGTAAAATGCATGATGAGACGGAAGAAGATAGCAATAATAGCGACCTCAAAAATGATAATTGTTATTAGAATGAAAAATGTTGTCATGTCTAGACCACCAATCAACCAGTCGTTCACTTCAACAACTCCGGCATCCGTTGCAGCAGGTGTTGCCGCTGCTGCTAAAAGCATAAAATTACTTTTAACGCCTTCGTTGTTTTTCAATGTGTTGGCGTTTTTTTTCAGTTTCGTCGTTACAAAGTCACTACCGATGATGTTTTTCAGCGCAAGCCCCATCATGATAATGACGAGCAATAACAGGAAGATAGAGGTTACCAAAACCACATACATCGTATTGGAAAAATCGCTTGAGATTGCTTTTTCTGGCGTTTGATTTTGTGCAAACATCAACATCGGCAAGACTAGTGCACAAACCATCAGAAACATGTTTTTATGAATGCGCTGTTTCATCATTTCCTTTTTTTATTGATGTGATAGACTCGCTTGTTGAAGCATTGAGCGGAATTCTAGAAAGCATATCGAAATGATCTTTGCGCCCTTTTAGGATATAATAACCTACAAACACGAAAAAGACAAAGAAGATTAGCAAGGAAACCAGTGGGTATATCCCAACACCAGTGATGCTTTCGAGGTAGTTGATGAATTTCATAAGGTGCGAGCGTTAAAAATTATTTTTTGGTCGTATCTGTTGCTGTTTTTTTGATGTCTGTTCCCATGCGTTGCAGGTAAGCAATCAGCGCCACGATTTCGCGATCAGATTTCGTTTTCATGCCATCTTTTTCAAGATTTGCGGCAATGCCTTTGGCTTGTTTCTCCATTTCGCTCGCAGCAATTTTTTCGTACCCTTCTGGATATGGAACACCCAAACGTTTCATCGCTTTGATTTTTGCAACCGTTGAAGAAACATCAACCTGATCGTCAAACAACCACGGATATGCAGGCATGATCGAACCCGGCGACATCGACGTTGGATCTAGCATGTGAGAATAGTGCCAACTGTCGGGATATTTTCCACCAATACGCGCTAGGTCTGGTCCCGTTCGTTTACTTCCCCATTGGAATGGATGGTCGTAAACAAATTCTCCCGCTTTCGAGTATTCGCCATAACGCGAGGTCTCACTGCGGAATGGACGAATCATTTGCGAGTGGCACGTGTAGCACCCTTCGCGGATATAAATATCACGTCCTTGCAATTCCAATGGCGTGTATGGTTTCACTTGTGCAATGGTTGGAATATTGGATTTCACAAGAAATGTTGGAACAAATTCGATGATACCACCAATCATAACCACTACCAAACTCACAATCATCATTTGTACAGGCTTACGTTCAATGATGCGGTGCCAGTGTTCTTTGCCATGCTTTGCAAACGTTTTTTCCAATGCAGGAGCTTCAGCATCTTCGTTAGCTAAGAAGTTTCCGATCTTGATGGTTTTGATCAAATTGTACACCATCATGATTGCACCCGTTAAGAATAAAGCGCCTCCAATTGCACGGGTTATGTAGAATGGAATCATCACATTCACCGTATCCATAAACTGCCATTTCAATTGACCTTCAGGGGTGAAATCTTTCCACATCAAACTTTGCATGATACCGCTCCAATACATTGGAATCGCATACAACACAATACCTAATGTACCAATCCAGAAATGCCAGTTGGCCATGCGTTTTGAATACAACTCGGTACGGAAAAGTTTTGGAATCAACCAATACAGAATACCAAATGTCATGAAACCATTCCAACCCAACGCGCCTACGTGTACATGCGCTACAATCCAATCGGTATAGTGTGAAATAGCACTTACACTTTTGAGCGATAGCATTGGCCCTTCAAATGTGGCCATACCGTATGCGGTTACCGCTACCACTAAGAATTTCAAAACCGCATCTTCACGCACTTTATCCCACGCCCCACGTAAGGTAAGCAAGCCGTTGATCATTCCTCCCCAAGATGGCGCAATCAACATCACCGAGAAAACAACACCAAGCGACTGTGCCCAATCTGGAACAGCCGTATAAAGCAAGTGGTGCGGACCAGCCCAGATATAGATAAAGATCAAGGACCAAAAGTGAATAACCGATAAGCGATACGAATACACAGGACGATTCGCTGCTTTGGGTAAGAAGTAATACATCAAACCCAAATACGGTGTGGTTAAGAAGAACGCCACCGCATTGTGTCCATACCACCATTGCACCAACGCATCTTGCACACCTGCATACCAAGAGTAAGATTTCCAAAACGAAACAGGAATCTCAATGGAATTGACAATGTGCAACATGGCAACCGTAACGAATGTTCCGATGTAAAACCAGATGGCCACATACAAATGCCGCTCACGACGTTTGAGAATAGTACCAAACATGTTCCAACCAAACACAACCCATACCAAGGTGATTAAGATGTCAATCGGCCACTCCAATTCTGCGTATTCTTTACCCGTAGTTTTTCCAAGTAACAACGATATCGCTGCTAAAACAATAATCAATTGCCATCCCCAGAAATGGATTTTGCTGAGCATGTCGCTAAACATGCGCGCCTTCAACAAACGTTGCAACGAATAGTAAACACCCATGAAAATACCATTACCAACGAAGGCGAAAATCACCGCGTTGGTATGAACTGGACGTACACGCCCGAATGATGTGTATGGAAGATCTAAATTTGCCGCCGGTAAAAAAAGCTGAATTGCAGCAAGCAATCCGGCAACCATGCCAACAATTCCCCACAGCATGGTTGCGTAGGCAAACCATTTAACAATTTTATTGTCGTACTGAAATTTTTGTAGTTCCATAACTAGCGGTTTTTATCCTTTATTGGTTCATCTACTTGTTTAACCTCGTTTTCAAAGAGTATGCGAATTGAAGGGGTATAATCGTCTTCAAACTGATTTGTTTTCACAGACCAGATAAATGCCACAAGAAATCCTACGGCGATGGTTAAACTGGCTAGAATAAGGATGAAGATGACGCTCATAATTCTTTGGTCAAATGTATTTCTGCTGGCTTTTTTGGCGCATGAGTGCCGTCAATAGCCGATATGATTTATATCAGTTGTGGTATCAGATCTTCCTTCCATCAATCCTTTTCGACGAAGTGGAATGGCGAAAAATGAACTCATGCCTGTTGTTAGCAACACAATGCTGATGGAACTTACCGGCATCAAAATCGCTGCAATAACTGGTGCGAGTTGTCCTTGAACAGCAAAGTATAAGCCCACAAGATTGTATAATATGGAAATGACAAAGCTGGTATTGATAATCAATTTATTGTTGTGGCAATAAGCCAGAAGCAAATCAAGGTGCGCGAAATTTCGACCTTCCATAATGACATCACATGCCGGAGAAAAATTATTTATCCGATCTGTGATGGCAATGCCCACATGGCTTTGTTTCAATGCGCCCGCGTCATTCAACCCATCGCCAACCATCATCACCCGATTCCCATGTTGTTGCAAAATTTTGATTTGTTCCAACTTATCTTGCGGCGATTGATTAAAGGTCAATTTTGCATCAAACAAGTCCTGCAATTGATTGCGTTCAGCATCATTATCACCGGAGAGTAAAGAAACCAGATAGCTTTTTTTGAGTTTCGCAAGCAACGTGTTCAGGCCCTTCCGGTATTTCGGTTGAATGATGAAATGCCCCAACAAAATGCCATCCGTCTTCAAGTACACACGACTGCCGCTACCAACCGATGTTGTTTGTTCTTGAATAAAATTTGCAGAACCAAGTTGCAC
>JAAFIA010000140.1 GCA_013298545.1 Bacteroidota bacterium
TTTTGTTTGTGGTTCAACTGATAATCCATTTGCTTCGGGAGCTCGAATTGATTTTGCTTTTTCGTTTGATTTGAACAGCAATACATTAAACTGGTCTTTGTTTTACGATAACATAGGAAGCACAAATGAAGAGCTTGTAGATATGTTACGTTCCAATTTTACAGATGAATTGATTTTGGTTGGAAACATGTCAACATCGTCAGGAGAGGAAATCTATTTTAGAAAAATAAACCCTGCTGATGGTTTGATCATCACACAACGTTCGGTGCGTTCATCAAATCAAAACCTACCGATTCGTGCTGCTGCTATCGCAAGCAATAACAATGAGTTCGATCAACGTTTTTTGATTTGCGGACATCAACAAATAACGACAACTCGACGCGATGTAATGGTAATGTCCATCAGTACTGATTTTGCAACGGTTGATTTTACACGCATCATTCCTTTTAGCACAAATACAAGCTTTGAAGCCAATGATATTTTTGTTGCAGCAGGGCAAAATAACCAACTAGAAATTATTGTAAGTACACAAATTAATGTGGGCGCAGTTGGTTTTAGAGATATGGGTGTACTAAGACTTTCCTTACTTGGTATTCCTAGCAATCATGCAACGTTTGGCAATGCAACGGCAGACGAAACACCAGTCGAGATGGTATTAGACAATGATGGTTTTGGAGTACTTGGTTCAACAACAAGAAGTTCGCAAGGTGCTAGCAGCAACACCAATGCACAATTGTTTTTAGTAAAAACTAACCTTCTTGGTTTGTCAGCATGCAACTCGCCGGAAACCATGTTAACATCATCTGCCTTAAATACGATTAACATCGAACGATTTGTAGGAGTTTCAGGAGGCTTAGTTGTTTCATCGGGTACTCTTTTGATCAATACGCCTGTTGCTCAATATAACGTTTGCACCATTGATCGTTTACCTGCTCCATCCAATTCAGAAGAAACTTCTGATGCAAATACCATCACCGTATCTCCAAATCCGGTTTCCAGTTTTTCAGATCAATTGACAGTGCGTTTAAATCTGTTGCAGCCTGATAAAATTAGCTACCGTATGCTTGATGTACAGGGGCGTGAAGTATTTACCCTGAATCAGACTTTGCCCGAAGGCTCTTCTCAAGTTGTACTCGCATTGCCGCAGGATTTACCAACAGGCATATACATCATCAACATTGTAGGCGAATTTGTTAACCATACAGAACGCGTAATTATTGAATAATACCGCTAGTCTGGCTGGAATTGTCCAATAAAAAACGGACCAAGTTTTGAATTCATAATTGATTTTTCGGGAAGCGAAATACCCAATCGCTTCCCGATTTTTTTCTAATAACACATCGCGTCGGCTATTTTATTTTAACCTTATTTGTTGCCTTGGAATATCATCTAAAACCCATGAGTGGAATAGGCAGGCGGGACATATTTTCTTAGAATAGGTGATTATTAAAATAGTTAATATATTAGCTATTTAAGGCAAAAAATCGTACATTTGGCTAATATAATAGCCAAAATAATGAACTACGGAACCGAAAAAAACCCATACGATTTGCTCCTAGAACTTGCCTTGCGGCATAAAACCATCCGCAAACAACAAGGCCTTTCGCAGCACCAGATGGCTTTGCGCTCCGGTGTTTCGTTGGGCAGCATCAAACGCTTTGAATCAAGCGGACAAATTGCTCTTGAGTCGTTATTGAAACTCGCGTATGTACTCAACCGCATTGGCGATTTTGAATTGCTGTTAAAACCCAACGACGATTATAAATCCATCGATCTTTTGTTTAGCGATAAAACACGTAGCTGATGGAACACGTCAAAAAAATACGCGTTGGCTTGCTGCTTCAGGGCGAAGAACTCGAACTGGGCGAATTGGTAAGCGATGCCCGAACCATTTATTTTAAATACTACACCAGTTTTATCAAACGTGGGTTAGAAATCTCGCCCCTCAAATTGCGGTTAAACGATGGCGTAAATCAAGCTACGCCTATTCCGTTTGATGGCTTGTTTGGTGTTTTTGCCGACTCATTGCCCGATGGTTGGGGCGCCTTGTTGCTCGATCGTACCTTAACGGCCAATGGGATTGATGCCAACAACCTAACACCGCTCGATCGCTTGGCATACGTTGGTAATACAGGCATGGGTGCTTTGGTGTATAAACCAGAATATGAAGTGCCGAACACAAACGCCACAAACTTTGAATTGGATGCGATGGCTAAGGCGAGCCAACAAATTCTCGGCGGTACAGAAACAACAACAGTACTCGATGAGCTTTATCAACTGGGCGGATCGTCGGGTGGTGCGCGGCCTAAAATTTTGGTGGGGTACAACCGCCGCACACGCCACCTCATCAGCCATACGGCGCAACTGCCCGCGGGGTATGCGCATTGGCTAATTAAATTTTCTTCGATGTACGATAGTCGCGATGCGGCGCAGGTGGAGTATGCGTATTACCAAATGGCTTTAGCGGCGGGCATTGACATGAGCGAATCGCGGTTGTTTAAAAGTCGTAGCGGGGTCGTTTATTTTGGCACAAAACGATTTGATCGGGTAGGGAATACGCGGCTGCATTTGCATTCGGCGGCGGGTATGATGCACGACAATTTCAGGTTGAGCAATTTGGATTATGGTCATTTGATGGATTGTGCCTTTACGCTGGAGCGCGATGTGCGGGCAATTGAAAAGGTGTTGCGCTTGGCGGCGTTCAACGCCTTTGCACATAACCGCGACGATCACAGCAAGAATTTTTCGTTCTTGATGGATGCGCAAGGTAAGTGGAGGTTTGCACCCGCATACGATTTGACGTTTTCGTCGGCTTCGCATGGCATGCAGAGCACGATGGTTGCGGGAGAAAGTGCGCGGCCAACAACGAAGCATTTGTTGGAGTTGGCGAATTATTTCAAGCTAAAAAATGGAGCAGCAATTATTGAGCAGGTACGCGCTGTGGTAAACAATTGGACACGTTTTGCCGATGCTTGTGGGGTGAGTAAACAAACGAAGGGTAGGATTGCTAAGGTTCTTGGTGGTTTGGGGGTGTGAGGGTTTTCTTTTGAGGGTTTTAGTTGATAGATCAAGTAATTTTTATTGAAGCGATGGATTAATGATGCATCATTAATCCATCGCTTTTTGGGTTGTGGGTTTAATTTTCTTTGAAGGTTGTGTACGAAACGCCTGCGGCGGGCTGACGGTTGGATGTTGAAAAGGAAGTTGTCTTTTACTTTCTTTGCTCCCGAAGCCTCGAAACCCAAAGAAAGTAGCAAAGAAAAGGCACCACGGAAATCAACCGACAATAAAAAATGGCCTGACGATAAGAGCCGGTTAGCCATTTTTTAAATGTCGGTTCGCACCTTCCGTGGACCTCTCCCCGCAGATGCTAGCGGCGTAGGTTATTATTACATTTCCTTCGCGTTCTTTGCGATTGCTTTGCGCCCTTCGCGGTTATTTTTTTTGGGGAACACTCCCTTCGCATGCTTTGCAGTAAATTTTTTTTTGAATTTTGTTTATTCGCACAATTCGTGGACCTCTCCCCGCAGATGCTAGCGGCGTAGGTTATTGTTACATTTCCTTCGCGTTCTTTGCGATTGCTTTGCGCCCTTCGCGGTTATTTTTTTTGGGGAACACTCCCTTCGAGTGCTTTGCGGTAAATTTTTTTTGAACTTTGTTTATT
>JAAFIA010000141.1 GCA_013298545.1 Bacteroidota bacterium
AGCCCAGTTTGATAAACTAAAGCGTCCAGTATGCATTGTGCCGTAAAAACTTTGAAGCAGGAGTGTGGATGTTATTTTTTTAGGTGTTCGCCGCCGAAATCCGGTACGTTCAGCTAGTAGGTCTATCCCAAGTTGTTTAATTGATTTTATAAAATCAAATGATGTATTTTTGTGCTGACTTCCCTTGTGCATTTTTATGTTTGTTTGCACTGCATAGTTATGCTATTGGGAAGTCTCTTTTTTTTAATTATAGCTTTCGTTTTCAGACCTATACTGTGAATAGCGTTTTTTAACTTAACGCGCATGCGAAATTTCGGGACAAATTTTAAACAGGCTCTTATTGTTGACAATGAGCGAATCCTGTTTTTTTGCACCAAGCGTAGAGTTTTTCTTTGCCGGAAACAGAAAAGCCGTTACGAACTATTTTACCATATTCCGTTTCAACTGTGTCATACGTTTCAGCAGGAATAGGGATAGAACTTTCGAGTGAATGGCATTCAAAACAGATAGCGATATGTGCTAGAATTTTTTTCTCTTTAAAATAAACAATACACAAGCGCGGTTCAAAGCAGGCATAAGGTCGTTCGCCATACGTTGCGGTGTCGGTAATAATTTGTTCGAGCGAATCGATTTGGCCTTTGCGCAAAACCAATGATTTGGTATAAATTGGCAATACTTTTCCGTTGTAAACCAATTGCTGTTCGTGCCGTCCGTCAAATTCGTACGCCACAACAAGATCAGCATGGAGTGCGGGGAATGGATTTGTCATTGCTTTATCGCTTGCAAATCCAAAGCATAAACAGCACAATCCGACAAAAGCTAAAATTGATTTAAATCCACTCATCATTACAATTCAGCGATTCGATTTTTTTCGTTTTCAAATTCGGTCATGATTTCCTGCACAATAGCAGCAGCCGGCATAATGGTTTTGATGGCCGCACTCACCTGCCCGATTTCCAATTCGCCTTCGTTGAGATCGCCTTCGTACATGCCTTTTTTCGCCCGTCCGCGCCCAAGCAACTGTTCGAGTTCTTCAACCGTAGCGCAGCGATTTTCGGCGGCTTGTACATCGTTGAAAAATTTATTACGCATCAAACGAACAGGCACGAGTTGCTTTAAAGTAAGTTGTGTGTCGCCTTCGTTGGCTCGAATGACAGCATCTTTGAACGCTTGATGAGCTGATGACTCGGCAGAGGCAACAAACCGCGATCCAATCTGAACGCCTTCGGCACCTAAAGCAAAACACGCTAGCATTTGTTTGCCTGAAGCAATTCCTCCGGCGGCAATGACTGGGATGGAAACGGCTTGCTTTACCATGGGAATCAAAACGAGGGTGGTTGTTTCTTCGCGCCCGTTGTGTCCGCCCGCTTCAAATCCTTCGGCAACAACAGCATCGACTCCGGCATCAGCCGCTTTTTGAGCAAATTTGATGTTGGCCACGACATGCACAACGGTAATACCATACTCTTTTAATTTCGCTGTCCATGTTTTCGGATTTCCGGCTGATGTGAAAACAATTTTCACGCCTTCTTCGATAATGATTTGTATATGCTTTTCAATATCGGGATATAGGAGCGGGACATTGACACCAAACGGTTTATGGGTAGCCACTTTGCATTTGCGGATTTGCTCGCGCAAAATGTCGGGATACATCGACCCTGATCCAATTAAGCCCAATCCTCCTGCATTGCTCACCGCTGCGGCGAGTTCCCAGTTGCTGCACCAAATCATTCCAGCTTGTATAAGCGGGTATTGAATGCCAAAAAGTTGACAGATACGATTCTTGTTCATCATTATGAGGCTAAAGGTAAATTTCAAAAGGACAATTCCCAAATTCCATTCTAGGACACATGATGGTTTCTGTTTTTAAGTGTTGATATATGGTTTTGCTTCGCGCGAAAGGGCCTGCGCAGACTTGAGACGTGAGACATGAGACATGAGACTGGGTAAATTACTGAATGGGTAAATTGGTAAATCACCCATTCAGTAATTCACCAACTGAGTCTTGGCCCCTGCGGTCTCATGTCTCTTGTCTCACGTCTCAGGTCTAAAAAAAACGAGCGAAGCGAGTTCAACGCTCTTCAGATTTCACATCCTTTGCGATTCAGAAAAATAAATCCCGAATTCCCGAATGAATGCAATTGTGCAATTGAGATTTGGAAATTTATTCCTTCTATCTTTGTATTCTATGCAAATTGATCTTCTTGCCATTGGCGTTCATCCTGACGATGTTGAATTGGCTTGTTCTGGTACATTACTTCGTCACATTGCTCTTGGATATCGGGTTGGCATTTTAGATTTAACGCAAGGCGAACTCGGAACACGCGGTTCTGCGGAATTGCGCTTGCAAGAAGCGGCTGATGCGGCTCAACTACTGGGTGTGGCTTTTCGACACAATTTAAAAATGGCGGATGGTTTCTTTCGCAACGACCAAGCACATCAATTGCAGTTGATCGAAGCCATTCGGCGGTATAGTCCTAAAATTATCATTTGCAATGCGGTAAGCGACCGGCATCCAGATCATGGAAGGGCTTCGCAATTGGTTTCGGAAGCTGCTTTTTATGCTGGATTGCGTAAAATAGAAACAACTTATCAGAACGAAGCACAAGTTTGCTGGCGTCCACAAGCTATTTACCATTGCATCCAAGATCGTTGGACAAAGCCCGATTTAGTGGTGGACATTACACCTTATGCCGAGCAAAAAATCAAGGCGATTATGGCATTCAAATCGCAATTTTACTCCCCTGATTCAAAAGAGCCTGTTACGCCAATTTCATCGCCTGAGTTTATGGAGTATGTGAAAGGGCGCATGTCGGAAATGGGACGCTTAATTGGGGCACATTATGGCGAAGGATTTACAGTCGAACGTCCGGCTGGTGTAAACGATCTGTTTGCACTTATTTAAAACGATCCCGCTCCCGCGCTTCAATTTTCACTTGCAGTTCAATTTGTATTTAACTGTAAATGAACGTATTGATAATTGGGGAAAATCAAATCTTGCCATATTCGGTTTTTTTTTTACTTTTCCGCCCAATTTCGCTATTGGAGCGAATTTCTATAATGGCCAAAAAGAAAATAACGAAAGCCGGCAATAAGACGACCAAATCTGCCCCTGCGCCTGCCAAAAAGGCAGCAAAACCTTCTTCCGCTAAGGTTGTGGCAAAAAAAGTCAGTAAACCTGTTGCTAAACCGGCTGCAAAGTCCACTCCTGCAAGTCAATCTAAATCTGTTGCCAAACCTGTGTCTGGCAAAGCTAAACCTATACTTAAGAAGCCTGTACCAACCGTGAAGAAAGTTGAAGAGAAGAAAAAAGTTGCTGTTGTAGAGAAACCGAAAAGTGTTGCAAAACCAGCTTCTAAGTCAGCCGAGAAACCGAGTCCTAAGCCTACAGCACCCGTAAAAGCTCCTGTTGTTCAAAAAACAGAGGCTAAACCTGCTGCGGTTAGTCATTCTGC
>JAAFIA010000142.1 GCA_013298545.1 Bacteroidota bacterium
CGAGAAAAAACCAGAACTCGCGATTCTGATCAGTTGCATTGCACGTCGTTTGGTCCTTGGCCAACTTACAGAAGAAGAATTAACCGAAACACGAAAAGTATTTGGCCCAGATACAACGATCTGTGGTTTTTATTCCTATTCTGAATTATCTCCGGTTGTTGGAGATAACGCCTGCCATTTGCATAACCAAACCATGACCATTACTACACTTTCGGAAAATTAAGATGGTTCATAAACCGGAGGATCTTAATCGCCTTACTGCGCGGCAGCTAAAAAAAGCATTCCCAGACAATCAGTACTCTCCTGAAGGAATGCAGAAATTTATTGATCTCGTCAATGAATCGTACAAGAGTTTTGACGAAGAACGCATGCTCAATCAACGAGCCGTTCAGATTAGTCAAAAAGAACTTGAATCCGTAAATCGAGAACTGCAGATCAAAAATGATTTTCTCGATAGTTTCAATCACGGTCTCGCACACGACGTAAAAAATCATACCTCGAATATCATTGGATTAATCTCCATGCTTCGGAAATACACCGCGCGGCAAAATACCGAGATGGTTAAAATGATTATCGAAAAGTTGGATTTATCGACAAGTCAGCTCACCTCCATTGTTCAAGGATTTTTGTACCTCTCCCGCTCAGAAAACAAAGTTGATGGCGAGTACAAACTCATTTTTCCAGATCAACTAAAAGAATCTATTTTACTTGAAACGCAATCACTCCTTCAAGGAAAAAATGTCGATATTTTATTTAAGTTCGATACCCAGGATTTATTTTACTCGAAGCATATTTTAAAAATCATCTTCGTTAATTTGGTTTCCAATGCCATTAAATTTTCTAAGTCAAATGAAACTAATAAAATCATTGTTTGTTTATCAAACAATGCCGATTTCTTAGAACTTGAAGTAAAAGACAATGGTATTGGAATGGAATTAAGCAATCCTGAAAATAAAATATTTAAACTTTTTAATCAAGCAGGAACTGTTCAGGCAAAAGGACATGGCGTGGGATTATTCGTCATCAAAAAAATTGTCGAACGTAACAATGGCAAAATTGAACTCGACAGCACCTTAGGAGAAGGAACAACGATTCGCATAACATTACCTTTATCAAATAACCCAACGAAATGAATTTCAAGACCATTGCCATTCTGGACGATAACCCAACAACAATCTTCTACAACCTTGATGTTGTTTCTGATGTTTTTCCAGAATCTAAAATTTTAACATTTGAAGATGCTGGACAATTTATTGATACTTATATCAAAACACTTCATTCCACCCAAGAACCAATATTATTGTTGTTAGACATCAGCATGCCCGATCGGTTAGGCTATGAAGTGCTCGATGAGCTGGAAGATGAATTTGAGGTTTTAGAAAACCTGCATGTGATTATGGTAACTTCGTCCAACCAAAAAGCCGATGTCGAAAAATCAACACGCTACACGTGCATCCGAGGATATATTGAAAAACCGTTGACCGAGGAGATGCTGAAGAAGGTGTTGGGGTGATTTTTTTGAGCATAAGACGTATTTATATATACTTGATTTATTACTTTGCATGACTACCATGCAAAAAACAATTCAATCTCAGCTTTTCGCTTTAGAGAAAAAATACGCCGTAAAAATTCTTTATGCTTGTGAATCGGGTAGCCGCGCATGGGGATTTCCATCTCCTGATAGCGATTACGATGTACGCTTCATCTATAAACACGAAAGCGACTGGTACCTTTCTTTAGAAGAAGAAAAAGACACCATTGATGTTCCTGTAAACGAAGTCTTAGACATAAATGGTTGGGATATTCGTAAATTTTTACGCCTTGCAGCAAAATCGAATGCCGTAATTTTTGAATGGATGCAATCTCCTATCATCTATTCCGAAAATCTAGATTTTAAAGAATCATTTCAAGCAATTGCTCCTATTTGCTTCTCGCCAATAGCCGCCATGCATCATTATTTAAGCATGGCTAGAAAAAAACAGGCAGAATGCCTTGCCGATTCGCAGGTAAAACTCAAGCGCTATTTTTACGCAATTCGAGCAACACTTTCGGCATTATGGATAGCAGAACACAAAACTATCCCGCCGATGGAATTGAAACACTTGATGGTTATAATTCAAGACGAAAAATTAATAGCTAAAATAGAATGGCTTATAAAATTAAAATCTACTTGTGATGAATCGCACTTGCATCAACACGAACTAGCACTCGAATTATTTATCGAAAATTCGTTGACCTATTGCGAAAAAATTTCACAATCTCTTCCTCCTTCTCAACGAAGCAAGGAGCAAGTGAATACCTTCTTTCGCACAATACTCCGTAAATGACACCTGCTGAGCTAAAATCAAAAAACTGTTTACTACTCGAATCAATTAGTGGTAGCCATGCTTACGGAACAAATATCCATAGTTCCGACATTGACATTAAAGGTGTTTACATTTTACCTCCTGACGATTTTTTTCGCATCGAATATCCTGAACAAATTAATGATGATGGAAACAATGTCTGTTTTTTCGAGTTGCGAAAATTCATCTCCTTGCTTTGTAAAAACAATCCAAACATGTTGGAATTATTAGCCATTCCAAGTGATTGTATTTTGTATAAACATCCGTATTACGACTTAATTGACCCTGAGATTTTTGTTTCTAAATTGTGCAAAGAGAGCTTTGCAGGTTATGCAATGACTCAAATTAAAAAGGCGCGCGGTTTGCATAAAAAAGTATTGAATCCAATGGAACACAAACGCAAAACGATTTTGGATTTTTGTTTTGTTGTTTCTGGTCAGGGTTCGACCAATATTCAAAATTTTCTATTGCAAAAAAACATCGATCAGCACGATTGTGGATTGGTTGCTATTCCCCACATGGCTGAAGTTTATGGGTTATATCATAGTCCGAATAAAAAATATGCAGGAATAATGCGGAACGAGGATTCTATGGATGTTTCACTAAGTGCTATCGAAAAAGATGACATGCCAATTGGGATTATGTCTTTTAACAAGGATGGATTTTCGAAGTACTGTAAAGACTACAAATCATATTGGGATTGGACTGAAAAACGAAATACCGAACGCTACGAAAACACCATAGCGCACGGAAAAAATTATGACGCCAAAAATATGATGCACACTTTTCGTCTGTTGGATATGTGCGAAGAAATTGGTCGGAGTGGAAAAATTATTGTCAGAAGAACCAACCGCGATTTTTTATTAAAAATCCGTTCTGGCGAGTTTACGTATGATGAATTACTGACGCGAGCCGAGGAGCGACTTGCAGTTGAACGTGGCTGGAAATTTCGACAAGTTGTAAATATAGTTTTTGTAAAAGAATTTTGCGATGAAGAATTGAAACATACATAGGCTCTGCTGAGGAGCAACCTATTAGGGATAAATTCTTCCGACGGA
>JAAFIA010000143.1 GCA_013298545.1 Bacteroidota bacterium
AATACGGCATAGGTGAACTTCGGCGTGTAATTTGGTGCTAAATCGTTACCCGTAGAAGATTTAGAGGCTTGCAAAGCCTTACAGAGTGGAAGTTTCCTGAAAATTCTTAGACATGAGATTAGAGACGGAAGACATGAGATGACTGACTACACGGGCCGACGCTTTGATTTGGTGAATTATAGAGTTACTGAATTAGTGAGTTGGAAAATCGCTAATTCGCCAATTCAGTAATTCACCAACTGCGCGCAAGGTAGTGTGGTCTCCTGTCTCTAATCTCATGTCCGCGCGGGCAAAGCGGGAAGCTAATCTAAACAGTTTTTATCCATTTCATCCGCAAATCTGTAATATCATTCATCAGTCCAATCACCCGATCTGCATCATTTTTTCGTACCGCAAATTCAAGCGAACAAGTCAATTGAAAATCCTGCGACCACTGTGCTAAATTTTCGTCCTTCAAAATCTTCATCACTTTATTCATTGCATCATACGGAAATTCTATGCGGTAAATTTCTTGAACCTGCTTTTCAATGATTTTGGCTTGATTCAACGCTTCTATGGCTCCTGATTTATACGCATTGATTAAGCCACTCACACCAAGCAAGGTGCCACCAAAATACCGCACCACAACAATCAAAATATCGGTCAAATCATGCGATTGAATTTGTCCAAGAATTGGCCGCCCACCCGTTCCCGAAGGTTCGCCATCGTCATTGGCTCGAAACATGGTTTTGTCTGGGCCAATCCGAAATGCATAACAATGATGCGCCGCCGAAAAATGTGTTTTGCGCATTTGCTCCAAAATATTTTTCACCTCTTGCTCCGAAGAAACAGGATAAGCAAAGCCCAAAAATTTACTTCCACGATCTTTGAAAATTCCTTCTGCCGGAGCTTCAATCGTTTTGTAGGTATCGTCAAACAGCATATCAGCAAAAAGTCATTAAGGCAATGGCGCCAATGGCTAAAATAATTCCAGCCATGTTCCACCGATTTAATTTTTCACGGAAAAGCAAAAACGCACCAATTGCCGACAACGCTACAATGCCCATGTTGTTGATGGGGTAAAGTGTCGAACTATCAAACACGCCTGCTTGCAAAGCCCGCATTAACGCATAGATTGAAAAATAATTTGGAATACCCAAACAAATACCACCAAGAATGCTGCGTGGCGCAAGTTTACTGCTGCCACGTACCAATTGGATGATGAGGATCACCGCACCAATCGCAAAGGCCGCAAAAAAAGAATACGCAATAAAACGCACCGATTGCTCTGCCGGAACCGCTTTCTGTTGTGCATAATTAATTAGCGCATCAATAATACCACTGCCGAAAAAAATCAATACCGGAAATAACCAGTTTTTTGAATTGCCCGTTGCTTGTTGCTCGTTTGTTTTTGTAGTAAGCCATACCGCAAGCAAGGCGATAACCATGCCTGCAATTTTCCAAAACGTTACCGGATCGTGATACAACAGGATGGCTAAAACAACCGGAATAACAACCGACATTTTGTTGGCAACAGTAGCCACAGAAACGCCAATGGTTTGAGCCGTACGCGCAATCAGAAAAAAGATGGAAATGAATAGCGAACCCAATACCAACGGAATCCAATACCACGAGGCATTTGCCTCAGCAGGTTGCTCCGATGCGAGATAAAGTGCCAACGATCCAGCAGTCAAATAATTGACCACAATGCCATGCAAGGTATTGATGCCAAAACGGTCGAAACTTTTAAGGATCAACAGCAGTAAGGTGTTGCAGACAATACTAATGAGCAACCAGATCATACGCGATTTCGATAAAAACGTAAAACATCATTGGTCAGCTGAACTTCTTGCTCTGCATTTCCCGAAAAATTGGGTGCAACTACACCTACATGAATTTTTTTCTGCGCAATAAAAATTCGCGCCTCATCCCAACAATTTTCTTGAATAAAACTCTCAATCAGTTTAGTGCCACCTTCAACCAATACACTCTGAACCTTACGTTCGTACAAAATTTGCATGACTTGTTTCAGTGGTTGATGGTCGAAATCAATGGGGATGTATTCGGCACGCTTGTCTTTAAACGCAAGGCTTTCGGTAAAAATCAAGGTGTCGGCATCGTCATTCAAGATATGGGCATCGGGAGGAATGCGTCCTTGCCGATCGAATGTAATGCGTAATGGATTTTTCCCTTCGCCCAAACGCACCGTCAGTTGTGGGTTATCTTCAATAACTGTATTCGTTCCAACCGCAATGGCTTGTTCTTCTGCGCGCCAGCGGTGAAGCAGGTATTGTGCATCTGAGCCAGAAATCTGTGCGCGTTGGCCACCATGTTCTTCGCGGTCGTGATCGATAAAGCCGTCGTCAGACTGCGCCCATTTTAAAATAATGTACGGACGTTTTTTCTCAAAAAACGTAATGAATCGACGGTTTAGTTCCAATGCAGCCGCTTCGAGTACGCCCGGATTCACATCAACACCTGCTCGAACAAGCTGCGTCATACCTTTTCCAGAAACAAGCGGATTGGGGTCAAAACAAGCAAAAACGACGCGCGGAATTTTATAATTCAGGATTAAATCGGTGCAAGGCGGTGTTTTTCCATGATGAGCGCAGGGTTCAAGGCTGATGTATAAGGTCGAATCGGTCAATAAGGACTTATCAGCAACCTGATTCAGGGCATTGACTTCGGCATGTGGGCCGCCGTAAAATTCATGGAAACCCTCACCAATAATGGTGCTTTGATGCACCACAACAGCACCAACGAGCGGATTGGGAGCAACTCGCCCCAAAACTTGTGTGGCCAGTTCAAAACACCGGCGCATATAAAATTCATGTGCATACACGGTGTAAAGGTAAGCCTGCAAACCGTTTCCACAAGCAACAAGAAGCCGCTTAACCCGTTAAATTTCAAGGAATTTTAAATAAGTTATGCCCAAATGCTTGATGATTCTTAATGATTCGGTATTTTCGCGTCTGGGAAAAATCCCGCAACTATGGCCGTTTACCGTTTCCGCATTTCATTTGAAGATGTCGAAGATGTTTACCGCGAAATTGATATTCAAGGCAAACAAAATTTCGAACAATTTCATCGTACCATTCAAGAGGCAATTGGTTTTGATAACCTGAAAGATGCTTCGTTTTTTATGAGCGACGATTACTGGCGCAAAGGTCAGGAAATTGCACTCAATCCGCCGCATCACGACGACGACGACGATGATTATCGCCGTCCCGCAAAAGCGCAGCCTAAAAAAATGAGCGAATCGCGCATCGCCGGATTTATTGAC
>JAAFIA010000144.1 GCA_013298545.1 Bacteroidota bacterium
GCCGCATTCACCGGAACACCCATTTCCGGTTGTGTTCCGCTCACCGTCAATTTTACACCAAACAGCAGCAACGCGCAAAACAATTACCACTGGGATTTTGGCGATCCAAACGCCACCAACGATACCAGCAACGTCATCAACAGCAGTTATACTTACACGCTCGCCGGAACATACACCGTTACCTTAATCGTTGATGGTGCTGCTACCTGCGGCCCGAACGCCGATACGTCAACCATCGTTGTTACTGTAAATCCACTTCCCGTTATCAGCCTCGGAAACGATACCGTTGTGTGCGATCTCATCAACATTACGCTTGATGCTGGAAACGTGGGTGCTTCTTACATCTGGTCAACGGGTGCCGTTACACAAACCATCACGGTCAATGCTGCTGGAACGTATTGGGTTGATGCCAATCTCAACGGTTGCCACGATACCGATACCATTGTGGTGCAACAATTTTTACCACCACAAATTGGCAACGATACACTGGTTTGTGAAGGACAAATTGTTCCGCTCAATGGAGGCATTGGCCAATCGTGGCTTTGGAGTACGGGCGCGGTTACACAGAATATTTCCGTCAATACTAGTGGTTCCTATTGGGTCGAAACAACCAATGGTCCTTGCGTAAAACGCGATACCATTGTGGTTACCGTACAGCAATTGCCTGTGGTTGATGTTGGCCCCGATTCGGTGCTCTGTCCAAATTCGAGTTATACACTTGATGCCGGAAATCCGGGCGCAACCTACCTCTGGAGTACAGGCGATGTTACACAAAGTATTGTCGTCAATACCGCTGGAACATTCTCTGTTGTAGTAACACAAAATGGATGTCCGGGTGCCGATACGGTGCTCATTCAAACCACATCACCAGTTGGTTTGCAAGATGAAGCCTCCTTGTGCGATGTGTTGGATATCGAACTCGATGCGGGAAATCCTGGATCGACTTACCTTTGGAATACTGGAGCTACAACACAAGCTATTGTGGTAAATGCTGCGGGCGAATACTATGTGCAGGTGAATAATGGATTCTGCACGATCCACGATACGATTGAGGTTACAGGTTCGCCAGGCGAAGGAGCTTTGTTTGTGCCCAATACCTTTACACCAAACAGCAACGATTTGAACGAACGGTTCTTTGCCAAAGGCGAAGGTGTTGTTGATTTTCAGATGCGCATTTTTGATCGTTGGGGCAATTTGATTTTTGAAACCAACAACATCAACGAAGGTTGGGATGGTAAAGTAAAAGATCAGGTTTCACAAATTGACACGTATGTGTATGTGATCAATTATACGACCTTATGTTCTGAAAATAAACAAATACAGAAGCTTGGGCATGTCAATATTATTCGTTAACACTGTCTGAATAAAGCCAAAACGCTTCTCATTATTTTTTAAAAAACATGAAAGTGAACGGTTTTTATTCTAAATTAGCCTTTGAATACGAAATGGCAAACTTCTGTATTCGCAATCAACACATGTCATTGGATCATTCCAATATTATCTATCAATAAAAACACCGAAGAATCATGAAAAACCGATTCCTTCTTACACTCGTTGCAGCAGTATGTTTTGTATGTACACTCGCAGCGCAAGCGCCCCAGCGTTTTTATGAAAATGGAAAAGTAGGGTACAAATTAAACGGTAAGGTTATCGTTTCGCCAACATACGATTTTGGCAGCGATTTTTTCGATGGCTTTGCTATCGTTGGAAAAAACAATAAGCGCGGTTACGTTAACACCAAAGGCGAACTCGCCATTCCGCTTCAATTCGACGATGCTTCTGTTTTTGTCAATGGCATGGCTAAAGTGGGCATGGCGGGTAAATACGGGTTCATCAACACTTCGGGAAAAACAGTGATTGCCTTGCAATACGAATTGGCCGATGATTTCAAAGAAGGTCGCGCGCGTGTCAAACAAAACAACAAATTCGGATTTATCGACAATACGGGTAAAGCCATTATTCCTATTTCGTATGACAATGCATTTAATTTCAGCGATGGTTTAGCTGCTGTAAAAAAAGGTGCCAAATGGGGATTTATTGATGTCAACAACGTTACTGTTATTCCGTTTGAATACGATCAAGCCTACTTCTTCGTCAACGGTCTAGGAAAAGTGCGCAAAGGCAAAGAAGAATTTTACATCAACAAGAAAAATAAGTTCGTTAAAGAAGAAGTCAAGAAAGAAGAAAACGAAGCCGAAGAAAAAGTTCGTTCGCAACCGAAAGGGCAACGAAAATCCATGCAGGAGAAAAAAGAAGAGCAGGAGCGCAAGCAAGGTGGGAACTAATTCATAGTGCCTTTAACGCTTCGAAAAATCTGCCTCATGAAAATATTTTTCTACCCCTATAAACAAAAAATACAGGCTTATTCAGCCCTGCTTATTTTTTGCCTCTTCTCTTTTGCAGCACAGGCTCAAAACGGAACATGGACTTGGATGCACGGATCTAGCATCAACAACCAGCCCGGCAATTACGGTGTTCAAGGTGTTGCAGCTCCGGCAAACGATCCTCCAAGTTTATACGAAGCTTGCGAATGGACAGACTTGCAAGGCAATTTCTGGATTTTTGGTGGACTCGATCCAAATTTTGTCGAAAATACCGCACTCTGGAAATTTGATCCAGTAGCCAATATGTGGACTTGGATGAAAGGTCCAGCGGCCACAACACAACCCGGAAACTATGGCGTTCAAGGCGTTCCAGCACCCGGAAATTTACCCGGATCACGCGCTTGGGGCGTAATGACTTGGGTGGACCAAGCGGGTGATCTTTGGATGATGGGCGGCTATGGCTACGATGCATTTGGTGTGCTTGGTGCGCTCAACGACTTGTGGCGTTACAACATTGCAACCAATACATGGACTTGGATGAAAGGATCGAATTTGGCTTCTGATCCCGGTACTTATGGTGTATTGCAAGTCGCAGCTCCAGCAAACGTACCTCCTTGCCGATTTGAAGCCAATACCTGCTGGACAAGTACAACAGGCGACTTGTGGTGTTATGGCGGTGGCAATTTCACCGGCTACCTCAACGATATGTGGAAGTACAATGTTGGCACAAATCAATGGACTTGGATGAGTGGCCCAAATACATACAGCAATCCACCAAACTGGGGCGTTCAATTTGTTCCAAGTCCGGCCAATACACCCGGTGGTCGGTATGTTTATTCGAAATGGATTGATAATTCAGGCAATTTCTGGCTCTTTGGTGGTATGGACGCA
>JAAFIA010000145.1 GCA_013298545.1 Bacteroidota bacterium
ACTGGTTGTTTTAATCTGAACATTCAACCAATAAGCAGATGCGCCCCAAGGAATCGTGCTAAAATTTCCAACAACAGGTGTGCCTTGTCCAATCACCGAGGTAAATAAACCAAAGGCGTTGGTATTCACACTTGTGTTTTCTTCATATACAAGTATGGTCAGTGCAGCATCGCTGTACAAACGGTATTTGACATCTAAGGCCGTATTGGTCAGTTCTTGTCCTTGCGGATTGCGCGCAATGGCTTGGTAGTTCACCCCTTGGGGGGCTTGGGCGTGAAGTTGACCGATAGCGCAAACCAGAACAATAAAGGCGAACCGAATTGATCTAGAAAACACTATTAGTTGATTTTTTTTCATCGCGTTTTATTTTGTTACGATCTAGAGGTTCGACCATAATACATACCATGTAGAAACACCATCAGAAATTAATGCTACCGATTGTCTTACCGTGGAGGAGAGCAGTTGATAGGTATTTGCACCTTCTATTGTATCTGTACCTGAACGATTGATGTTAGTTAACATGCTTTGTCCAGTTTCTTTAAAAATATAGATGCGCCCTTTGCACGTAGATGCTACTGGCAAAAAAATATTGGCGGTGGTTGAATTGACAAGAATCACGGAAGTTGTATTATCTAAATTTATACTGCTAGAATTGGATACAGTCAACATCCCTGAAACAGCAACCGTTCCATTCACATCCAATGTACTCGATGGCGTTACTGTTGTTTTTATACCCACTCCAGTACCATTGTACCGCAGGATATTTGTGTAATTGTGTTGAAAAAACACTTCGTTATTTTCCAACTGATTAAAAATGATTTCACCACTCGTTGAGTTGCCATGTCCAATCTGAAAACCATCGCCTAAGGCTTGTCCGGTTGTAATATTTGTAAAGCGCAATTGCATCCAAGAGTTATTACCACTATTCAAATTAACAAGCGTGCTTGGAGCAACCGTTGCTCCAAAGCCAATGGCCACTTGCCCAGCATCATCAATGCGCATGCGTTCAGTTAAAACAGTTCCATTGTTGGTAGAAAAAATAAGTGCGCCAGAATTGATTCCATTCCGCGCTGAGCTAATACGCGAAATAAGGTTGTAGGTATTGGGAGCAGAAACATTTACAAAGTCGATGCGTCCAATGTTGTTTGTTAACGATGTACTTCCTCCAATCAATTCCAGCGAGGCCGTTGCATCTGTATAAGTTGAAGTGGCTGCTAGAGAAATGTATCGAGCGGCACCCACAACAACACCGGGTGTCAAGACATTGACTCCCACAGAATTTTTGATGTAAACATTTCCTTCATCAAAATAACCCGCCCATTTTGTTCCTTGAGTACCCGTAGCTGACGCATAGATACCATACATAGTAGCTGAGGTAGTGCTGTTGTTATTAGACGCTGCCGCCCAAACACCATAAGCATTTGTATTTGCAGTAGTTGATGCATTAGCGCTACCATAAATACCATAACTATTTGCTCCAGTAGCAGAACTGACTCGCCCTTCGACCCCCACACCGGATGATGAGGCTGGAGTGGTGTTGACAACACCATAAACACCCGTGTTGCGCAAGCCTGCATTAGCAGATTCACCGTAAATGCCATAACCTGAAGTTGCCGTGGCAACATTGACAGAACCTTCAACACCAATGCCTATTCCATTGCCACCGCTAACTGTTCCATACACGCCAGAATTTCGGGTATTGCTATTCTTGGCAATACCATACACACCTGTATTGAATGAAGATGCACTTGACGTTGCTTCAAAATAAGCTCCTTGTATTTGTCCAGTTCCTGTGCCGGTAGTTATCGCATAGATAGAGGCATTGGGTAAAGAGGTTGTATTGGAACTTGTCGTAAATTCAAAAAACGACATCGGTTGATTGGCCGTATTGGTCAAATCCTGAAAATGGAATCGGCGTGTCGGATTATTATGCCCAAATCCAAAATAAGCATTTGAGCTTTTGATGTAAAAAACATTATTGAAAGTCCCGACATTCATGAAAAAATCGTTCGATGTATTTACACCCAAATAGCCTCTAAGAGTTCCTTGTCGGTTAATACCAAAACCTGAGTTTGCAGTAGCACTTATAGCATCGACATAAATGGAGGAATTGCCAGCATTGTTACTGTAGCCGTAAATAGAAACGCCACTTCCTGTATTGTCAGAAACTTCAAGCGTCATATTGGGATTTGGTTGATTGATACCGATGGCCGTCCCGTTGTTTGTTAATAATGAAGATGCTATGATCGTATTGGTGCCCGAAAAACGCAGTGTATTTCCGGTACTTCCGGTTATGGCAAGACCAGTTGGTCCCGTTACACCAGTTGCACCTGCTGCCCCTGTTGCTCCGTTAGCGCCTGCTGCTCCGGTTGCACCTGTTGCTCCGTTAGCACCTGCTGCGCCTGTCGCGCCTGTTGCTCCGTTAGTGCCTGCTGCGCCCGTTGCTCCAACTGCGCCTATTGCTCCGGTTGCGCCAGCTACACCTGTTGCGCCAGCTGGGCCTGTTGCGCCAGCTGGGCCTGTTGCACCTACTGCACCATTCGCACCAGTTGCGCCATTCGCACCAGTTGCTCCTGTTGCTCCATCAAAACCAGAAGGGCCGGTTGCTCCTACTGCGCCAGTTGCACCATCAAAACCAGATGGGCCAGTTACGCCTACAGGACCTGCTCCTCCTGTTGCTCCAGTTGCACCATCAAAACCTGAAGGACCTGTGGCTCCATCAAAACCAGATGGGCCTGTGGCTCCTGCCGCTCCAGTTGCTCCAACTGCTCCATTCGATCCCGGTAAACCTGTTGCACCCGTCGCACCCGTTGCTCCTGGAGGACCATTTCCAGAAACGTTGGAATACAAGGCATAAGGAACTGACCACAATTGCGATGCGCCCATATCGGTATAAGTACTCGAACTGGTTGTTTTAATCTGAACATTCAACCAATAAGCAGATGCGCCCCAAGGAATCGTGCTAAAATTTCCAACAACAGGTGTGCCTTGTCCAATCACCGAGGTAAATAAACCAAAGGCGTTGGTATT
>JAAFIA010000146.1 GCA_013298545.1 Bacteroidota bacterium
TCTCGCAAGCTATGCCGGAATGGAAAAAGGTGCAGCCGATACGATGCAAGGGCATTTCGATGAATATGAAAAACAAATGGATGCAACCATCTTGCAGATCAAAGGCAAGTGGGACGAGAAAATTGCAGACGGTAAGAAGCAAATAGCAGAGAAAAATGCAGAAGGTTTAAAGTCAAATGCCGATGTAACGCGCGATAGTTTGTTGAATATGGTTTCTGAGGCAGAGCGCATTAAAAAAGAAACCGCATGGGATCGTTTTTGGAATGTGTTGGGAACGATTGCAAAATGGGTTGGTTATTTGTTGTTAGCTATTGCAGCCATTATTTTAATTATTGTTTTACTTGGTCCATTACTAGGAGCTTTGATTGCTTCGCTAACCACGATGTTAGGTGGTATTTTGGGGGCATTCTTAGGTCAGGCATTGGGTGCATTGGTTGCGAGTTTCTTAATCGAGGCTGTGGGTGCTTATTTTATTGCCAAAGCGGTAACAAAACTCGGAACGAATATCTACCGTGCATTTTTCTCGGATGAGGAGATGAGTGATAAGAAGCGCGGAGAAATTGTAGGCTCAGGAATTTTTGATTTGGGACTATCTACATTTAGTTTGTGGAAGGGAGCAAAATCATTCTTTGGCGGTTTCAAGAATATGTTCCAAATGACGAACAATGCTTGGAAGGGTGTGCAGTTGGCAAACAAGTCGGGCAATTTGATGAATGGCTCGGTTTGGACGGGTAACTGGTGGGGCCAAATGACTGCGCCGCTGACGAGTGGAGGTATTTTTGCAACAATGGGCAATCAGATTTCTAAGGGATGGACAGAGACTGGTGCATTGTGGAGTAAGGGTTGGGATAAGATGAAGGGATGGTTTAATACGCCTAAACCGCAAGTGAGGTCTAAGGTTCAATCGCAACCGCATGCGGAGTTTGAAGAGGAGTATATTTATGAACAAAGAATTTCAGAAGGTAAAGCGGATGCTGTAAACTATCAAAAATTAACAAATGATCTTCGTACACAAGAAGCGGCAAACCCTGTTGTCGAAAGTTTGAAAAATACTGGTAAATTGCCTTCAAATTATATTGACAAAGCAACTGCAACATCAAACGGCTGGAGTAAAGGCAAAGCATTAAATAATACTAATCCTGGAAAACAAATGGGAGGTGATGTATTTCAGAATACAAACAATGTACTTCCTCATGCTAATGGGCGAATTTGGTACGAAGCAGATATCGGTCTATTAAATACAATGTCTAGAAGTAATCAAGCAGGTACAAGATTATTGTATTCTAACGATGGGCAAATGTATATTACATGGGATCATTACGAATCAGTAAAATATATTGGAAACTATAAAATAAAATAAACCAATGAAAACTGTCATTATCGACGGACTTAGCGTTAATTCTGCAAAAGATGTCCATTTGCAATTAGCAAAAGAATTGGATTTTGGGCCTTATTATGGAAAAAATTATGATGCATTATGGGATATGCTAACTGGAGAAGAACGGCCTTTTATTATAATATGGAAAAATGCTTCCGTCTCTCGCCAAAAAATGCAATTTGATTTCAATCAGTTTATTAGCTTGTTTGAAAAGTTAGTGGTTTATGATGCTAATGCAAATTTCTCTAACTGTTTCAGTTTTTTTGTAGAAGAATGAAAAAGACAAACATCAAGTTAATTTTGGGTATTACTGGTGAAAATTTCTCCCCAACTATTTTTACCAACACGATCGGATTATCTCCAACAAATTCTTGGGTTATAAACGATCCGATTCCGAATAGGCCGAACCGTTTCCGAAAAGAATCAGCTTGGGAATACCAAATTGGCCCTGATGCTTATACTTACACAGGAGAATGGGTACATTTTAAACCTTTTGGAAAATGATCAAACTAATCGGATATTGGAAAGAAGACGGCGACCGTTTTTTAAACATGCCATCACTTCATGAGTCAATCAATCTATCCAATTACTCGGATAAAGAACAGATTTTACATTATCTTACTCAATGCCCATCACTTGTTGCTTCTCCCGGTGTTAAAAAGAGCTTACTTGATGATGAAATGGTTGGTCTAGGAATACAAACCAATGGTGCTTGGGCTTGGCCTAGATCGTTGGTCTATTATTTTGAAAAATACAATATTTTAATCAGCGAAGAGTTCGTTGATCTTATTCGCTCACAGGCTTATGTTGCACCACGCTTTGATGAAGAACGTCTAATTGCTATTTCAATGGAATTGCGAGAAGCAATGTTCAAACGATAACGACGTAGCGATAGCGAAACGATAAGAAGTATTTGTAATAATTCTTTTAGTATGAAGGCCCGTAATTAGGTTGCCTATTCAGCCTTCTTTTTTTCGTTTCAGTTTGTTATTATTCAACATGTATTTGATTTTTAGCATATAAAAATTATCAATGCATCATTTTGTTCTTTAAATTCCTACGGCTTAGGGCGTTTTTTTGATAAAACACAGGCCTCATGGCCTACAAGCCCTGATGGAAGTGGAAAGCCCGCAGCCAAAGGAAATGTGTTTGATAGATCAACTAATGCGAGGACTTGTAACGTACAGCAGGAGCGAACGGTTATTTGACGCTTCAAATTTTCGCTCCTTGATAATGCCACCTACAACACACAAGGCAATATCCGTTTGTTTTATGTCAAGGATGGCTTATCGCAAAGTTCGGCCAATTTCACAACGGCTAAAGGCGGTAGCGTAGTTCGTGTTCGTCCGGCAAGTACAGAAGATGATTATTTCAGATACAAACCAGCGGCCAATTACATTGGAGTAGATACGTTTGAATATTATTTTGAAATCTGGAATGATCAAAATATTTTGTTGGCCCGTTCAAACAAAGCGAAGGTTGTTGTGGTTGTAGGTCGTGCACCAGCCGTTGTTCAACCGCAAGTTGGTGGTGTAACAACTTTTG
>JAAFIA010000147.1 GCA_013298545.1 Bacteroidota bacterium
CTATAACATGAATTGGCGATGTTCATCAGTAGATTTCCTTGCTCCGTTCGTGTTTTATGAAACGAGGAGTAGAAGGCCGATGACAAAAATGTATTTTTAACTTAACGCGCATGCGAAATTTCGGGACCCAAAGAAAGTAACCAAAAAAAGCCCCACGAAAACCAAATTGCAATGAAAATGAGCCTGACCCGCCTAAGGCGGGGTTAGCTCATTTTCAAATGCAACTTCGCACCTCCGTGGACATCCTCCCGCAGATACTCGCAATGCAGTTTGTAGTTAGCTTCCTTTCGCGCTTTGCGCGCCGGCTTTGCGGACTTTGCGGTTAATGTCCCCTTAGTGTCATTGACCCAGAAAAACAGCCGTAATCATCAAAACAAATCACGTTAAACACCTTTCCAGCTCCTTACACAACAATCTCCCTTCATTCCACTTAAAAAAGGTAATTTTGCAGCCTTATGGCACTTCTCATTGCACCTTCCCTCCTCTCTGCCGATTTCGGCAACCTCCAACGCGATATTGAATTTATCAATAACAGCCCTGCCGACTGGTTTCACGTCGATGTGATGGATGGTGTTTTTGTACCCAATATCTCGTTTGGTTTTCCCGTGATGAAAGCCATTCAACAACACGCGACTAAACCACTCGATGTGCATTTGATGATCGTTAATCCCGATCAGTACATTGATGAGTTTGCAAAGTATGGTGTGTATATGCTGACTGTTCATTACGAAGTGTGTACACATTTGCACCGCACCATTCAACGCATCAAAGCCGCTGGCATGAAAGCTGGTGTTGTGCTCAACCCACATACGCCCGTACACGTGCTAAACGATCTGATTCACGAATTGGATATGGTTTTGCTGATGAGTGTCAATCCCGGATTTGGTGGTCAAAAATTTATTCCACACACCTTAAACAAAGTGCGTGATTTGCGCGCACTCATCGATTCCAAAAAATTAACTACGTTGATTGAAGTTGATGGTGGTGTGGATACAACCAACGCACGCGCGCTCGAAGCCGCTGGAGCTCATGTTGTGGTTGCCGGAAACGCTGTTTTTGGCGCAGCAGATCGCATTCAAGCCATTCAACAGATTAAAGGATAAATGAACCTTCGTCAGCTCGTTCGTAGAAATACTGCACCCTTATTGCTGGTGCGGCTCTTTCTGTTTTGGATGATTTTATTTGCGCTGACACGACTCATTTTTCTGCTTTGGAACCGCGAAGAAATTGGCGATGCGTCTTTCGGCGAAACGCTTGGTGTTTTTTGGCACAGCCTTTATCTTGATCTAACCACGAGCACGTATTTCTGTGTGTTTCCGTTTTTGGTTTGGGCTATTGCCGGATTTTTTCCAAAACCGTTTTTTTCCCGCATCAATGTCTGGCTTGTGGGTATTTTAATTTTTCTGATTGCGTGCATCACCTTTTCCGAATTGCCAATTTACGACGAGTGGCACCATAAGCTCACGTACAAAGCCATTTGGTATTTACGCAATCCGTCCGAAGTATTTCATACCGCTTCGTGGTCGCAATTGATTTTTGGCTTGCTGGCCATTGGCTTGCTTACCGCGTTTGGTGTTTGGGTTTACCGCAAAACATTTCCAGTAAAAGAACCGATTGAAAAACTAGGGCTTGGCAAACACCTGATTTTTGTACTCCTCACTCCTGCTCTTTTTGTCCTTGGTATTCGTGGCGGCTATCAACCCATTCCGACTCAAGTAAGCGATGCGTATTTCTCCACGAATAATTTTTTGAATACGGTTTCCGTCAATTCCACCTTTCACTTGATGAGCAATATTTTTTGGAATGCCAATGCCGGAAAGCCATACGCCTTCATGCCTTCAGCAGAAGCGGAAACTATTTTTGAGCAACTGCATGCCGTAGAAAAAGATACGACCATTCATGTTTTAACGACTACCAAACCCAATGTGGTGTTGGTGGTGCTCGAGGGCTGGTCGGCCGATTTGATTGAAGGCTTGGGCGGTTATGCGGGCATTACGCCACATACGGATGCGATGCTGCGCGAAGGCATTTCGTTTGATAGTTGTTATGCGAGTGGCAGTTTATCGGATCAAGGCATGGCGGCGGTTTTTTCGGGATTTCCGGCACAGCCCAAAACATCGATCATTACGCTTCCCGAAAAATACATTCACTTGCCTTGCCTTAATACTGGATTTTTGAACACGGGCTATAAAACGTCATACATGTTTGGTGGGCAGTTGAGTTACGGCAACATTCGTTCGTACATGTATTACAATAAGTTTCATAAAATCATTGAAGGAAAAGATTTTGATTCCGATATTCCGCAAGGCCGCTTAGGCGCACACGATCAGTATTTGTTTGATCGGCAGTTGCAGGAATTGAAAGGAGCGCAAACACCTTTTTTTGCGGCCATGTTTACCCTCAGCACACATGGGCCGTTTGATATTCCGATGCAATCGAAATTGCAATGGGGCGACAAAGAAAAAGATTACATCAACTCGGCTTTGTATGCCGATGCGTGCATTCATAATTTTTTAGAGGCTGCCAAAAAAGAACCGTGGTATGCGAATACACTTTTTGTGTTTGTGCCGGATCACAGCCACAATTCGCCGCGCAACTGGGCGTTTAACCAACCGGAGTACCGCCGCATCCCGATGTGGTTTTATGGCCCAGTAATTCGTCCTGAGTTTCGGGGGTATG
>JAAFIA010000148.1 GCA_013298545.1 Bacteroidota bacterium
GGCAACGATCCAGTAGCGGGTGGAAATAACACGACGAATAACGGCGGAAACAACACGACGAATAACGGTGGAAATAATACGACAACGAACGGCGGCAACGATCCAGTAGCGGGTGGAAACAACACGACGAATAACGGTGGCAATAATACGACAACATTTCCTGAAGCCTCTGCAGTTATTGCGAATTTAAATGCACAATACGAAAATCAGTTAGCATCGAATGCTGGCAATGAAACAGCAACTAGTGAACGTCAGCGCGCGGAGACCCTGCGCAACATGGCCAACGCACTCGATACCGAAATTGAAAAACGTGAAGATGCGTTAAGCAATACAACCAATCAGCAAGAACGGGAGCAATTGAAAAATGCCATTGCTGCGCTCGAGAATGAGAAGAAAACAAAACTAGAAGACGCACAACAAGCCGATCAACGCGCCGAACAACTCGATATTGCTGCTCAAAACAATACACAACCCACAACCGATCAGAATGCACGTTTTGCAACAGCGCTAGAAAATGCAGACACGATCAGCAACGTTGCCAAACGCGAACGCAGCAAAGCAGCAATCTATACAGAATGGGCCGACGCACTCGCACAACAAGTAGCCGAGAAGAAAACAGCAATGGCTGCTACAACAGATAAAGCGGAGAAAAATCAATTGAAGGATGAAATAAAAGAATTAGAGAAACAAATAGCAGCGAAAAAACAACAGGCCAAAGCAAGTGAAGCCATTGCCGCAAAACAACCTTCAACCGAGATCAGTGCGGCTTCTTCACAAGCCATTGCCGAAGTTGGAACACCTTATGAAGAGCGCTTGAAACAAAATACCGATCAAGGTGCCCCATTTGCTGCACAAGAAACAGAAAAAGCACAAATCTATACCGATTGGGCCGACGCGCTTGAAGAAGCAGCAACAGCGAAAGATGCTGAAGCCACAAAAATTAAAAACAAAAAAGAACGCCTTGCCGCACAACAAACCGCTGCGGATTTACGAACTGCTGCTGCCGAAAAAAGGCAAGCTGCCGAATCGGCTACACGTCTTGCTGCAAATGCTCCAACTACAAATGAAAATAACACAACTACAAACACGAATGCAAACGCAAACACCATCAGCGAAACGCAAGTGAGTTTAGTTGCCTCCGGCACACAAACAGCCCTCGAACGCAAACAACAATTGCTTGACGAAGCAACTGCAGCACGTCAACGTCAAGACTCGCTTAATACACTTGCGGCAAATGCAGCCGGTGCCGAAAAAACAAAATTGCTCAATGAGGCGACCAATGCCCAACGCGTTGCATGGGACAAAGAATCGCAAGCTTCGGCTCAACAAGGTGCTGCCAATGAAACGCAATTCAACGATAACAAACAAGTGTTAAGCCGTGCAGCTGCTGGTGTAGATGAAAACGATCCCGCCGCGCAAAAAGCCGCCGCACTGAACGACGAAGCAAACAAACTTTTCGCCCTTGCTCGTCAACAACGCGCTACCGCTAACGCTGCAAACGATCAGTTTACCAAAAAAGAAAATCTTCGCAAAGCCGAAGAAAATGAACAGCAAGCCTTGTTGAAACAACAGCAAGCGATGAATGCTTACAATACTATTACTTCAGGCATTGCTGCGATCAATGCAACTGCTGGTGGTGGAAATCCAGTAAATGGCGGTAATGATGGTGGAACAAATGGCCAACCTACAAACGGTGGCAATAATGCAACCACCAACGGCGGCAACAATCCAATTGCGGGCGGAAATAACACAACGAATAACGGCGGAAATAATACGACAACGAACGGCGGCAACAATCCAATTGCGGGTGGAAATAACACAACGAATAACGGCGGAAATAATACGACCACCAACGGCGGCAACGATCCAATTGCGGGTGGAAATAATGCAGCAAGTACAAGCAAAGAGCCGATCAATCCGACAACAGGAAAACCTTATACACCAAATGAATTAGAAGCCATTCGCACAACGGAAGCGTACCAAAATTATACAGACTTAAATGATCAAGCGAATGAAGCCGAAGAGGAAACCATCTCGCTCAAACGTCAGGCAGCAAAATATCAAGCATCAGCAGATTTTCACGTTACAGAAGAAAAACGATTGAACACTGCTGCGCAAAGCACGAGTGATCCCAATCAACGCCAACAATACATAAACGAAGCGCAAGAAGAAAAACGCTTAGCGCAAATTGATCTCGCCAAACGCGATTCGATGACTGATCTTGCGAACAATGCTGCAAGTGAAACTCGCGCAAAACGCAATGAAGCCGATTTGTTTTTACAAGACTTAGATAAAACAACCTACGAACAAGTAAAAACAGTTGCTGCAATTGATAATCCAAATGCAAGAACAACAGATCCAATTGCGGGTGGAAGTAACACGACGAGTAACGGAGGAAATAATACAACAACCAACGGCGGTAACAATCCAGTAGCGGGTGGAAATAACACGACGAATAACAACGGAAATAACACGACAACCAACGGCGGAAATAATCCAGTAGCGGGTGGAAATAACACGACGAATAACAACGGAAATAATACAACAACCAACGGCGGTA
>JAAFIA010000149.1 GCA_013298545.1 Bacteroidota bacterium
TTCCTAACCGAAGCTAAGACGGCTGCTTCGTCCAAAGGTTTAATCGTATGGATATTGATAATTTCTGCCGAAATGCCTTGGGCTTGTAAAATGCTCCACGCTTCAACTGCTTTCCAAACCAAATGTCCTGTAGCAAAGATACTTACGTCTGTTCCTGCATATAGATGAACGGCTTTGCCAATCTCAAATTTCTGATCGGCTGGCGTAAAATTAGGAACAGCCGGACGACCAAAACGCAAATAAACTGGACCGTGATGTTCGGCAATGGCCAAGGTGGCCGCTTTGGTTTGATTGAAATCGCATGGATTGATGACCGTCATGCCCGGAAGCATTTTCATCAAACCAATATCTTCTAAAATTTGATGCGTTGCACCATCTTCGCCCAAGGTAAGACCAGCATGCGAAGCGCAAATTTTTACGTTCTTATCGGAATATGCTACCGATTGACGAATCTGGTCATATACACGACCCGTAGAAAAATTGGCAAAGGTTCCGGTGAACGGAATTTTGCCACCAATGGTCATGCCCGCAGCAATGCCAATCATATTGGCTTCGGCAATGCCAACCTGAAAAAAGCGTTCAGGAAATTCTTTCTGAAACGCATCCATTTTCAAAGAGCCTGTTAAATCGGCGCAGAGCGCAACAACTTCCGGATTGTTGCGGCCAAGCTCAAGCAAGCCCGCCCCAAAACCAGAGCGCGTATCTTTTTTTTCAGTCGGAACGTATTTGTTTTCCATAGTCTTTGATCCTTGTAGGAACACAATTTTAGAAGAAATTAGCGAATTGGTGAGTTGGTAAATTTGCAAATTACCAACTTGCTCATTCGCCCATTCGCTAATTTCCTAAAGCCTTGTGTTTTTAGTTTTCATTAATATAATTTGACTGTTGTTTGTCCACCCGAATCAACTTTGAAACGGCGCTCCGTAGAGTAAATGGTTTCTTTGGCTGATTTTGGGCGATAGACAATGCGGTAATTTCCGGGTTGCAAGGCGAAGCTTTCATTCACCATCTTCTCGTTGAGGTTGCAAACCCATTTCAATTCATTTTTTTCTTCCAAGAAAATTTGCCCCGGCCCTTCGGCTGGTTTAAATATGTTGACAGATCCAGCTGGTGGAATCTGAATCGTTGTGGTTTTACTTTGTCCAATGTCCACATTATACATATAGATGCGTGGAAGTGTAAGGATTTCTAAATCGTATTTCCCTGTAATGTATTTTTCGGTGCGTCCAAGTTCTTGTACGTTGACCGTAGCCATATCGCCTTTTTTGCGCAGGATACATTTCACCCCGTTGTAATTGGTCATGCCCGCAATCTGAATATTCAGATACCCTTGTGGTGCATCAACGGCAATGATGTTGTGTTTGCCAGGCGTAATGGTAATGTTTTCTTTGACTACTTGCGGAATGGTATGCACCACCAATTTGTAAGTACTGAGCGGATCGAGAATAACGGTATCGGGCAAACCACGGTTGTTGATGGTGTGCATATAATTGAAACGAACGACACCCGTTTGCTGATCGTAAAATGTCATGGCCACATCGGTTTCGGTTGGCTTGCCGTAGGTATCGAGTAGATTGACTTGGCAGGTTGTATTGTTGAGTGCTTGCGAAACAACAATATTCAACACACTCGTAAAGGTTGATTCAACTGAAACGTCATAAAATTTACCGATGCAATTGAGCGAAGCAAAATCGCCATTGAGACCAACACCAATGACAAATGGTTTTAGGACAATTCCTTTAGATTGAAGGGCGAGTGAAACGGCGCAGGGGTCGCCACCACATTCTTCGATTCCGTCGGTAATGAGAATGATGATGTTTCGGGAGTTGGTATTGGGGAAATCATTGCCGCATTGCTCGAGCGTGTAGGCGATTGGCGTAGTGCCGCGCGGAACAATCTGATCGAGTTTGGCTTTGATGAGCGGAACAGCGGTCGTAGGTTTGGAGATCGGAACTTCGAGTTTGGTGTCTTGGCAATCGCGTTGGGGTTGGAGGTTGTGTTGATGGCCGTAGCAGCGAAACCCGATTTCTAAGTTTGGAGTTGATTTGAGGCTATCGAGAAACTGGGCCAGCATTTTTTTTGCAATGTCCATTTTCATGCCTGTTTGCCATTGTCCAAACATACTGAACGAGGCATCGAAGACGAAAAGAATGCGGGTGAGTTGCTGCGGGCCGGTTTTGGTGGTTTGGGCGCGCGCGGGGGCGTATGCACCAAACAACAAAACGGTTGCTAGGAAAATTCGGGTAATGAAGGATGTCGTTTTTTTCATCATCGGTTTAATAATCACCGAGCGTTTGGGGTAGTTGCGCGAGGGCCTGCGCGAGTTGTTCATCATTTGGAGCAACACCATGCCATTTGTGCGAACCCATCATGAAATCAACACCGCTTCCCATCTCGGTTTTCATGAGTATAACGACGGGTTTGCCTTTTCCGGTATGTTCGCGCGCAGTTTTTAGCATTTCAATGACTGCCTGAAGCTTGTTTCCTTCTGCTAAAGAAAGTAC
>JAAFIA010000015.1 GCA_013298545.1 Bacteroidota bacterium
CCACAATCGCCGCAAACATTTAAGCAGTTGTTGATGGTGGCTGGAATGGATCGCTATTTTCAGATTGTGAAATGTTTCCGCGATGAAGATTTGCGCGCCGACCGACAACCTGAATTTACACAAATCGACTGCGAAATGAGCTTTGTGGAACGCGCCGATATTCTCAACATGTTTGAAGGTCTCGTGCGTCATTTGTTTAAAAAAGTAAAAGGCGTTGATATTGGTACGTTGCCGCATTTGACTTATGCCGATGCAATGAAATACTACGGCAGCGATAAGCCGGACACGCGTTTTGAGATGAAGTTTGTGGAGTTGAATGATGTGGTGAAAGGAAAAGGATTTCCTGTTTTTGACAATGCCGAACTCGTTGTGGGCATCTGTGCAAAAGGTGCGGCATCATACACACGCAAGCAGTTGGATGAATTAACGGAGTTTGTCAAACGTCCACAAATTGGTGCAACGGGTTTGGTTTACGCACGCGTGAACGATGATGGAACGATTAAATCTTCTGTCGATAAATTTTATAGTGAGGCCGAATTGAAGAACTGGGCGGCGGCCTTTGGCGCAAGTGCTGGCGATTTGATTTTGGTACTTGCTGGTGGTGCTGACAAGACGCGTAAAGCGTTGAACGAACTGCGTCTGGAAATGGGAACGCGCCAGGGCCTTCGCGATAAAAATACGTTCTCGTGTTTATGGGTCATTGACTTTCCTTTGCTCGAATATAATGAAGATGAAAAACGTTGGTTTGCGATGCACCATCCGTTTACCGCGCCTTGGCCCGAAGATTTATCCAAACTCGATAGCGATCCGGGTGCGGTACGTGCCAATGCGTACGATATGGTTATCAATGGTGTTGAAGTGGGCGGCGGTTCAATCCGTATTTTCGACAAAGCATTGCAAGCAAAAATGTTTGGTGTTTTAGGATTCACGCCAGAAGAAGCACAAGCGCAATTTGGTTTCTTGATGAATGCGTTTGAGTTTGGCGCGCCTCCGCACGGCGGCATCGCTTTCGGATTTGATCGTTTGTGTTCGCTCTTTGGCGGTGCCGATTCGATTCGTGATTTTATTGCTTTCCCGAAAAATAATTCGGGCCGCGATGTGATGATTGATTCGCCTTCGGTGATTGACGAAAAGCAGTTGAAAGAATTGAGTATTCGGACAACGGTTTAAACGATTACAAAATCAAAAAGGTCAGATTCATTAACGAATCTGACCTTTTTTTATGCCCTAAAAATTTACTCTTGTTCTACGGTTCCATTTCCGTCAATCACTTTTGTAACAACTGGATTTCCGGCATAACGTACTTTTCCAGAACCAATGATGGTGGCCTTCAACGAATCGGAAACCGCCATGCGTACAAATCCCGACCCCACAATTTCAGTTTCCAAAAAGGCGCACGATGAGTTGTTGTGGTTGATTGCGCCATTTCCATTGACTTCAAGTATTAAGCGTGGGAAATGGCAGTTATCGAAACGCATTTGGCAATTGCCGCCTTCGGAGGCAACTTCGCGCACATCGGGCAAATAGACACGCACTTTGACGTCGCTGTTGATGAATGGATTTTGCCTGTTTGGTGGATGAATAATTAGCGCATCGCCTTGCAAGGTTGTTGCAATAAAGGGAACAATATTGCTTGAGCCAACGAGTTCGAGTCGCGCTGTATCGCTTTCAAAAATCGTAACATCGCCCGATCCGGTAAGCAGAATTTTATGAATATCGGCTGTAATGGGGCGTTGCTCGGTAACGATAATTCCGTTGGGAATATAATCTTCTTGCTCGTTGCGGCAACTCGAAGATACCATTGCAAAAAGCAACAGCGAAAAGGTGGTGATGCGTTTCATTTTTTTTGTGTGTTAAGAGCCTGTTTAAAATTCGATGCGATAATTCAATACAGGAATCAAAGGTGCTTGATAGTTGTATTTTATTGTATTTGAAGAAGGATCGAAATAGCGGTTAAAAACATTTTTACGATTTGTTGTGTTTTGAATATCGAGCGAAACGCGGGTGGTGCATTTTTTGAAATTGCGTTTCAAACTCACGCCCACATCAAGACGCAGGTAATCGGAATTTTTTTCTTGAAATGATTTTGCGGGATCTTTGTATGTACCACCAAGCGCAATTGACTTTTCAAGATCAATAGGTGTATCATAAAAACCACCGGCCCAGATTAGTTTTGCATTAACGCCAATGACACGACCTTTTCTTTTCTCGCTGAGTGTATATTCTTTGCCTCCTGTAAACGTAAAATTATATTTTCCGTTGAAGCGTGAATTGCGCCAAACACCATCCAATGCTTTATATTTCGATTCGTAAAGCGATGCTGATGCAATCATGTACGAACCACCAGAGAAGAATTTTTCGAGCGTGAGTTCTAGTCCATAATTTTTGCCTGCTCCGGCATTCACCAAACTATCGGTGTAAGAACCAGCAATCATGTTGTTTACGGCAAAAGGATCGGTCATGCTATTCTTTACGGCAAGATCTGAAAGCCATTGATAATAGGTTTCTGCTTTTATCCGAAAATTTTCGCCAAATGGATGATCGTATGCCAAAACCAAATGGTGCGCTTTTTGAAATTTCAGTTTGGTATTCGGACGAACAATTGAGCCATCGGTTAATGTAGCTTGCGCAAAATATGCCGGAAGCGGTAAGTGCTGGCTGTGTAAGCCATAACCAAGACTGATGTTATGAAGTGGTGCCAATTCCCAACGCACAGCCGCACGTGGCTCGATGCTTGTATTTCCGTTGAGTGCCAAATACAAACTATGAAAACCAGCGTTGATCGTCAACCGTTCTGTGGGGCGAAATTGCCATTGCGAATAGGCTTGGAGCGTTTGCGTAGTGCCATCTTGTTTTAGGTTTTCTACCAACTGATTTACTTCGGGATCGTAAACGCCTTCGTATAATGAAAAGCCGAGTTGATTGAAAACGATTCCGCTGCGAATGGTATTTTTTGCATTTAGTTTGGTGGTCAATGTTGCCGAACCGGTTAAGCGTTTGGTGTCGTTAAATTCGCTGTTTTCTAATCGAAGCGAATAATCGTCTTGGGTGTATTCGCTTTTGTATTTGATGTTTACATCCGAAACTCCGGCAACAATTTTCAGCAACGATTTTTCACCAAGCTGATTGGTCCACGAAGCACCATTAAAAAGTGTATTGCTTATAAATTTACTGGTATAGCGATCGTCTTCTGATTCCCATTCCAGCGAATCTGTTTTCGCCCGATAAGTCTCGCCGCTCAATCCGCCAAATCCAAAAAACGCAAATGTTCCGAATCGTTCTGTTGGCAAGACCACATTGTACGACAAGTCTTGAAATGTTGTAATGCCCACATCGTCTCCAAAAACGCCAGCTTTACTGAGTAGTCCCAGTGTAGAATATCTATAATTGATGAGATACGAACCGTTGTGTTTTTTGGAGAGTGGTCCTTCGGCAGCAAAATCAACACCCAAGACTCCTGCTTGAAATGTATATTCTGCTTTTTCGTTATTTCCGGAGCGCAGCCGCAAATCGAAAACACCCGATGTTGCATTTCCGTATTCAGAAGCAAATGCGCCCGTCATAAAATCTGAATTGGCAAGTAGTTGTGTACTGAGAATAGAAATACCGCCTCCAGCAGCACCGGGTATTGAAAAGTGGTTTGGATTAGGAATATCAATTCCTTCCATACGCCACAATAAGCCGCTAGGTGCATTGCCACGAATGACAATAAAATTATTGCCATCGCTCGCCGTTGATACGCCTGCATAAGCGAGTGCCGCACGTGCAGGGTCGTTTACGGCGGCTGCGAAACGTCGTGTTTCTTCGACCGAGAACGTGCGGGCACTAACTGTTGACATGGAATTGAGTGGCTTTTTCTTATCGTCTTTGGCGGTAATAACCACTTCATTTGTTTGATTGATTTGCTCTTCGAGTTCGATATTCAAAACCAATTCTTTGCCAGAACTTACGTCCACATCGTTGAGCAAAATTTCGCGGTAACCAATCATGTTGATTTTAAAACTGTGGCGACCGACAGGAATTTCGTTGAGCTTGAATTGTCCATTGATGTCGGTTGCTGTGCCTTTTGGCGGCACGAGGTCTGTAACTGCAACCAATGCACCCATGAGTGGCGTTTTAAGTTGCTTATCGACAATTTTCCCGCGTACGGTTTGTGTCCATGTTTGCGCTGGCAGAGCAACACCGAATAAGAAAAGAAGTAATAAGGTAAGAACTGCTGCAAGTGTGATCGATTTCATCTGATCGGAAGTAAGCATAGCGTTTTTTTATTTGAATGAAATGGGAGATGAAAATTGTTCGCAGCAATTTTGTGTTGTGTTTTTTTAGAAGAAACGGATGGCAGCACCAAAGCCAAACCAAGCTTTTACATTCCAACGGTTATCATACGTTTGTGTAAATCCGTAGTATGGTGGAAATTGGTTGACGGGTAATTCTCCTGCTTGGGTACGCACATCATTGACAAAAACGTTGAATGTTGGTCCGGCAGCAATGGATATTTTTTGGGCGAGATGAAAATCAAATGGTGCTTCGATTTTAATCCATTCGCTGGTACGTGTATTGAATCCGCCGCGGTTGACGTGTGCAGTACTGAGTTCGATGGCGGCATCCAAACGTTTAGAAATCGACCAAGCAGTTCCAATGCCATAACCGATAGACCAGTATGGATCGCGCGGGCGATAGTCGATACCAACAAGTAAATTGTTGTGAAATATTTTGCTACCGCTACGAAACGCTGCATTGATGGGCATGGTTTCATTCCATCCCAATTCGAGTTTATGGTAACCATGACGGGCATAACTGAACACACCAATCATAGCACCCGAAACACTATCAGCAAAATTGAATACTCCAATTTGTACGCCTTTTACATTTCGTGCATAGTTGACAAAGCCACTGATTTGTGCGCCTTGCACGGTGCCAAAAGCGATGTTGAGTGCTCCGGCGGTTTGAAGGCCACGTACATGTTTCGCGATGTTCACGCTTCCGGCCATTTGAAGTGCTTCGACGGTTCCGCCGCAAACATTCGCCGTTCCTGAAACTTGTGCGCCATAAATATCGCCACCGGCCATGTTTAATGTTCCTGCAATTTGCGCCCCGCGAACTGATTTGGTGGCAATGTTCATGACACCACCAATTTGTGCACCATCAACACTATCCATAGCTAAATTGCCAATGCCTGCCATCTGAAAACCACGCATATAACCTGTTGACATATTGAAACAGGCCGAAAGTTGCGATCCGTAAAACCGATTTTGAGCCACATTGGCGATGATCGCCACTTGTGCATTGGTGCTCGAAACGCCTAAGATCGAGTAGTTGGCTTGCTGATTTGGATTGGTGAGCAAGGTATCAGGAGTGGCCATCGCGAATGCGCTGATAGCACAAGTGAACGAGAGAAGAGCTAAACGTTTCATGTTTTTGATGTTGTTTGCTCTCATGACCAGCTAAAAGGGGATTCACCCCTACGCCAGTTGAAAATATTTTTGTTTTTCTTCTTTTCAGGAAGTTTTTTAAAAATTTTAAGGAAGGGCATAGGGGTATCTGTATTTTAATATGTCTTCTAAGTACATGAACTTGCTGCGAACACCTGTTTCATCGGATTCAAGTCCGACTTATCTTTACCGCTCCGGACAGGATTTGAATCGTATGGAAACAGAACAAGAATGGATTGCTGCCATCCGCAAAGGCGACGAACAGGCGTTTGAACGCATGTTTCGCGCATACCATGCGGCTTTGTGTAGGCATGCTGTACGTTTGCTCGAAGATGCAGAAGATGCAGAGGAAGCGGTACAGCAGGTTTTTTTGAAAATATGGGAGCGTCGCGAGGCTTTTGAGATTACAGTTGCTTTAAAAGCATATTTGTATCGCGCGGTTCACAATGCTGGTCTGAACATGATTGAACGAAAAAAACGTGAACGCAACCACCAACAAGCAGAATTGCATGTGGTTCATCGCTCAGAAGATGCTGTTCCAGAAATGCGTCGTAAGGAATTGGAAACGGCTATTCAGCAAGCCATTCAAACCTTGCCCGAACAATGTCGGCGCGTTTTTGAATTGAGTCGTTTTGAAGAATTGAAATACCGCGAGATTGCCGATACGTTGGGTATTTCCATCAAAACAGTCGAAAATCAAATGGGTAAGGCCCTGCGTTTGTTGCGCGAGCGGCTCGCTCCTTTTCTATCGGTGTTTGGCGTTTTAACTATTCACGAATTGCTTAACCTCTTTTTTCACTCATGAACGTTTCTGAAGAAAACACCATCGATACCTTGCTTGCGCGCTACCTCGCAAACGAGTGTGATACGTCGGAAAAATTGCAGGCGGAAGCATGGATTGCGGCATCGCCCGAAAATAAATTATACTTCGATGGTTTACATCAAATTTGGAACGATGCTTCGGAAACGGATGCTTCGCATTTCAATACGGATGCGGCTTGGAATCGGTTGCAAAGTAGTATGCACGGAAATACGGCTTCTGCCAATACGTTTGCATTGTGGAAAGTTGCGGCTTCCGTTGCGGCATTTTTAATAATCGGAGTTCTGACTTATACACTTATTAAAGATGATGTTGTCGAAATTCCACAAGTGGCTTTTTCGACTACGGATAAAATTCAAAATGGTATTTTGCCCGATGGTAGCAAAATTGCATTGAATGTCCATTCGCAACTTAATTATCCAAAATCATTTGATGGAAATACGCGTGAGGTTGAATTGAAAGGGCAAGCGTTTTTTGATGTGGCGCATGATGCTACGCATCCATTCATCATTCACACGAATGCAATTGATATTCGTGTTGTTGGAACGTCGTTTGATGTAAAAGCCTATCCCAATTCGGATAGCGCGTTGGTGAGTGTGGTTTCTGGAAAAGTAAAATGTTATACGGGAACAGACACAACGGTTTTAACGGCTGGACAACAAATCGTTTTCAGAAAAAGCAAAAAAGAATTTGTTAGCCCAGAAACGGTTGTTGACAATACACAATCTTGGCGCACACGTTTGTTTAAGTTTGATCGCAAGCCGCTTGCTGATGCGTTGCGCGAAATTGCTGTCTCTTTTCAAGTGAAGATCAACGTTCCAGAAGGATTAAATAAGTGTTTACTAACACTCGATTACGACACCAATCTGCAAACGGTTGAAGAAGTGCTTGACCTCATCCAAGAATCGTATCCGACAACACATTGGAACCGACAGGGCGATGTGATTATCTTTGAAGGTGAGGCTTGTCCGTAAACTGTATGCTGCTGCGCATTTTTATTTTCTTTTTTTGTTTTTTGAGCTTGCATGGTGCGGCACAAACTTCTACACCTCCAACGGAACGTATGGTCTCGGTTGTTTGTGTGAATCGTTCGGCTTCCGAAGTATTGAACGATTTATCGCAACAGGCAAAATTTTTCTGGTCGTACGATTCGCGTTTGGTTGATCCGAAAAAATTGGTTACGCTGAACGAAAAAAACATTACGGTTCGTCGTGCGATTGCGTTAATTTTTGATGGTAAAATTTCATGTCGTTCGAAGGGGAATCATTGTATTTTATCGGCCACGCCTGAACCACTTGCAGATGATGTGGTTTCGCCTCCACGCAAATTGACTTATACGGTTGGTGGCTACATTACGGATATAGAAACGGGCAATCGGATTCCATATACAACGGTTTACGATAGCATCAGTTTGCATTCGGCATTGAGTGATGAGTGGGGGTTTTATCAATTGGAACTGGATGCTTCGCGCACGCCGGTGAAATTAAAATCGAGTCGTTTGAATTATTACGATACGTCGTTTGTGGTTGTTCCATCGGCCAATAAAACGGTTGACATTCAAATGCGCGCGATTCCGAAGCAAACGATTACGCGTGCTGAAATTCGGAAATTACCGAGCGATACAGGGAATGCGTTTGGGCGTATTGATTCGGTTCAAGTAGCGGATTATAAAAAATCGCGTCGTGGTTTGGATCGTTTTCCGTGGGTCGATTCGCTGGCTGGTTTTGAGCAGGCAATGCGTTCGCGCAATTTGAAAGAGACGTTGCAAAGTGGTGGACAGGTTTCGTTGTTGCCTTTTATTTCAACGAATGGCCGGTTGAGTGGTAGTGTAGTGAATAAATTTTCGTTGAATATTATTGCGGGTTATGCGGGTGGTGTTGATGGATTTGAGGTGGGTGGTGCTGCGAATATTGTGCGTGGAGATGTGCGTGGGGCGCAGGTTGCGGGGGCGGTGAATTTGGTGGGGGGCAATGTGCGGGGGGCGCAGCTTGCGGGCTTGCTCAATTTGAATGTTGGGACGTTGCGTGGGGTGCAATTGAGTGGTGGTGCAAACATCAACATGGACAGCTTGCGCGGGATTCAGGTGGCGGGTGGATCGAATTTTAATTTTGGAAGTATGTATGGCATTCAAGTGGCGGGTGGTTCGAATTTTGTGAAAGGGGATGTGGATGGTTTGCAAGTGGCGGCTACGGCGAATGTTACGTTTGGTACAGTCAATAAAGTGCAGGTGGCGGGTTGGGGAAATTATGCGCGGGGGGTGCGGGGCATTCAGGTTTCTGGGAGTGTAAATATTGCGCGTGAAATGATGGAGGGTTTGCAAGTGAGTGGTTTTCTAAATCGTGCGGGGCATGTGCGGGGGTTTCAGGTTTCGGGTTTTATAAACAGTTGTAGAGATACAACAACCGGTGTACAAATTGCTGCGTTTCTCAATGCCGCTGGGCGTTTGTCGGGCTACCAGTTTGGTAGTGTCAATGTGGCGCGTGAGCTGAATGGGTTGCAAATTGGGATCATTAATATAACGCAACAAAAAAACGATGGGTTGCAAATAGGCTTGTTTTGCTTCGCTCGCAATGGGTTGCATCAGGTGGAATTGGCTTGTACTGAAAATTTATTTACGACGATTTCTTTTAAAACAGGTTCTACCGATTTCTACAACATTTTTACTGCGGGTCAAGGAAAATTCATCGGCGAAGATGGTGTATGGACAATTGGTTATGGCTTAGGTCATCGGTTTAAATTACCTTATGCTTTAGCCGTCGATTTGGAAGCGGTAACCAATCAGGTTAGTCGTGAGGCTCTTTCGTTATATACAAACAACTGGACATTCTTATACATGGGTTTGAGTTGGGTTCCGCTCCAAACATTTTCTGTTTCTGTTGGGCCTACGTTCAATTATTTTGTTTCGGGATCGAATGCAGATTATTTTTCCGTTTGGCATCCCAAACCTTTGCTCGAAAAAACATTTGAAACGGGAACACGGGGTAGTGGATGGATTGGTCTGCGTTGTGCAGTTCGCTTTTTTTAAGTTTTTAGGTGGATTGATTTTCTATATTTGAGCATGAAAAAATTCCTTTTCCTCTGCGTAATTTTATCTCCTGCATTTTTATCGGCTCAGTTTATCGAGCGTGGCGATAAAATCATTGCTGCTCATGGCGCATTTGGTTTGTATAAATATCAGTTTACCGATAAAGCAAATAACCTCGTCGATCCTCGCGATACGAGTGCGGGGTTTAACGTTCCAGTGAGTTTTGAGTATGGTTTGTTTTCGTGGCTGAGTGGTGCTGCGCATTTCAACTATGTGAATTACATTGAAGGAGATAGTGCACGGGACGAGCGTTCGCGAGGCATTGATGCACAATTGGGCATCAATCTGCATGTGCCGTGGAAGTGGCAGCGTTTTGATCTTTGTGCGGGGATTGCGTATGGGTTTTCTAATTTCAATTATACGTTTAAAGACAATGGGAATGAGTCGGTTGCTAAAGCGAATGGCAGTGCGCTTTCGTTTTCTGTTAATCCACGTTTTTATTTCAGCAGCGAAAAGCATTTGGGTATGAGTTTTCTCTATCGCAGGACCAATTATTTGTACAAGAATGGTAATGTCTCGTATTCCAATTCGAGTTTAAATTTTCCTTTTAAGTTGGAAGGGCCGGGTAGCACCTTTGGACTTGGTTTGTTTTACCGCATTTAATTTGTGTCATGCAGCCTGATCTTATTTTTGCTTCGGAACGTTTAGCATTTTATCCGATTACGGAAGATGATGCGGCGATCATGGTTGATTTAAACTCCGATCCGGAAGTAATTCGCTATACAGGCGATTCGGCTTTTGAATCGGTTGAGGCGGCGCGTTTATTTTTTCGCGAGCGTGTGGCCCAATATACGCGTGTGGGCTATGGCCGCTGGAAAGTTTACTTGCGCGATTCGGGCGAATTTATTGGCTGGTGTGGCTTAAAATTTCACGATGAGGAGGGTATTACCGATGTTGGCTATCGTTTTTTTCAACGCTATTGGGGCAACGGGTATGGAAGCGAGGCATGTGCCGCAACCTTGCGTTATGGTTTTGTAGCACTAAATCTTCCTGAAATATATGCGCATGCACGCGTAGAAAATATTGCTTCGTGCCGAATTCTAGAAAAGTGTGGCATGCAGTATCAAAAAACCATACAGGAGTGTGGCGGTGATGCGCGGGTGTATAAGTTGCTGCGAAGTGATTTTATGGCTTAATTTCAGCGTCATCGCACCACAACATCAAGGGCGATAAATCATTTCGATATGGGGAATATCGTCTTCGAGGTATTCTGCTTTTTCGGTGCGCATAAATCCAAAGCTTTCGTAAAATTTCTGTAAATAGCTTTGTGCCGAAATTTTGACAGGAACATTTCCGTATAATTTTTCAATGCCTTGCATACACGCACGCATAAGCTCGCGCCCCGCCCCGCCCCCACGCACTTCGCCACCCGTCGCCACGCGCCCAATCGAAACCTCTTGATACGAAACACCTGCGGGCAAAATACGGGCACAGGCCACAAGTTTATCGCCGCACCAACCTAAAACATGAACGGCTTTTAAATCTTTTTCGTCTGGGTCTTGATACGGGCAATTTTGCTCTACCACAAAAACCGCCGCACGTAACGTAAGCAAGGCATGTAGTTGCGATGCGCTCATTTCAACAAACGGAATGAGTTGCCAAGAAATAGTTGTTGTATCAAGCATATTTCGGGAAATTAAATCGCTGTAATTTTCTCGCAAAAAAATTGTAGGTCAACACAGCAACCACACAACCGAAACTATTGGCACAAAAATCCAACACATCGGCACTACGTTCAGAAAATAAGACGCCTTGTAAAATTTCGATTAAGCCGCCGTACAAGACACAGGGAATAAACGTGGCCCATTTGGCGTGTCGTTTCAGAAAATCGTTTTGCCCCAACAAACAACCGCGCATAGCAAAGAGATTGAGTGCGAAAAAAATACCAGCGTGCACCCATTTGTCAAAGGCAAGCATCTCTAGAAACGAAACGTGCGGAATATCCCGACCGGGAATTCCGCACAGTATCAAAATGAGTAATGCTTGAAGCAACGTTGGAACGTGATGCTTCATGCGAGATTTATTGTCCGATTAATTCGCGGTAAGCCGCAGCACTCAACAAACCATCGACTTGCGAAGGATCGCTGATCGAAATTTTGATCATCCAACCTGCTTCGTAAGGATCTTTGTTGACAATCTCTGGATTGCCATCGATGGCATCGTTTTTGGCCAGAACAACTCCCGAAATTGGCATAAACAAATCCGAAACTGTTTTAACGGCTTCTACTGTTCCAAACACTTCGTGTTGTGCAACTTCTTCGTCAACGGTTTCAATTTCGACGTACACGATGTCGCCAAGAGCATCTTGTGCAAATTCGGTAATACCAACAGTTGCTTCGTTGCCTTCGACACGAACCCATTCGTGGTCTTTCGTGTACTTGAGATTTTCGGGAAAATTCATGGTTAGATAGATTGATTTTGATGCTTGGCAAAGATAATTGATCCAAGCACTTCGCCAAGCAGATGGCTTTGTTTTTTCAAAAAAAGTTGGCTGGTTTTTTTAACCGCTAAGAGCGCGAAGGTTTTCGCAAAGGACGCTAAGGATTTCTTGCATCTTGGGCTTGATGAAATTGGTGGATGCTTTTTTTAACCGCTAAGAGCGCGAAGGTTTTCGCAAAGGACGCTAAGGATTTCTCGCATCTTGGGCTTCGCGATCTTGGCGTCTTCTTGGCGTTCTTGGCGGCTACCTTTTTGCGCGAAGGTTTTCGCATCTTGGGCGTTGATTATTCTTCCCAAAGAAAAAGCGTTTCAGGCATTACACCCAAAACGCTTTTTGATATTCCTTTTATCAGTTTTTACTGCGCCAATGTAAATTGCAAACTAATTCCGGCATTGGTATTCGCTGTTTTAAACGAAGACGAAATGAGCGGCGCTGTCTGCACACGATCGCAGAAGAAACGAACATTCAAGCGATCGTTGAGGCGGTAATCTGCCGATGTTTTGATCGAGAAAATATTTTGTCCGGCAGTGAGTACGTTAATTTCTTCTACACTCTTACGGATAACCGTTTGGTTGCTGCGGTAAGAGAAATCGGCGCGTAAATTCAGATCGCTCTTCGGTGCTTTGCCGCGCATGATTTTCTTCAAGAATTTTGCTTCAAGACCAGGAACGCGATAGCCAAGACCAATGGTGAGTTCGCGGCCAGAAACTTCGGTCATTTGTGTATTGGCCAAGCTCAAGCTCAACATGCGATCACGCTTGTATTCAATGCGTGTCATCAAGCTGTTTTGCCAAGTCATGTCAATGCCAATCAGCGGACTAAATTGTTCTGAAATCGTAACGGTATTGATCAAATACTTGCTTTCAAAATCGCCAACGGTATTACGAATATTATCAGAGAATCCATCGCCGTCAATATCGGTGAAGTTGAGGTTCGTATTGAAACCACCAAGCGCATACGTTGAACGGTAGGCATGATTGAGCGAGAACGTTTTGAAGTGTTTCTTCATCTTGTTGTACTTGGTCAATCCGTCGTATTTGATGCTCCAGTTTGGAAGCGGGATGGCTGGGAACAAATTGGTTGAAGCACTCTCAGCACGTTTGCCTTGATATGCGGCAAGGAATGCCGGAATCAACACTTCTTGCGATGTTTTGCTATATCCATCAAAGAAACCATCAACACCTTGACCAGCAGAATTTGGATTATCCACGCCAAGTTTATTGGAAAGAATTGCGCGGTTGTTGAGGAATTGCTGGAAGACTTCCGAGAAGTGGTCTTTTGTATCGCGCTTGAATGCTGTGCTCCACGTGATGATGGTCATACTGAATGCGCCCGTTTCAGTTGGCGACTCAATTACATACTGTTGTAAGGCGTCGTTCCAGCGGAAGAATTCACTCTTATTGAGCGAGTATGTGCGGTTTGCATTCAACTCAATACGCAAATCAGGGAATGGTTCTAACGTTGCACGAACCGTCATGTTTTTCGCATTGCCGCGGGTGAATGGTGTAAACAGCGATTGCGTTTGAACCAACCAATTTTGCTGCGACGCATAAATCGGGAACTCAGTACGATCTGGTCCGAATCCAGTTTGTTTGCCAAATAAGTAACCAAAACCTGGTCCTTCAAACTGGTTATCAAATCCGAGGATGCGGGTGTTTCGCGCATATCCAGGAAGTGCCATCGTTGAATTGTCTGAGTAGTTGACCGAAATTGTACGCACACTCATCACCAAACGCGCGAGGTATTCGCCAATGACAAACGTATCGTCTTTTTTGGCTTTCGCAGAATCTTCTTTGGTTTTCGGTTGTTCTGCAGAAGGTCGTGTTTGTGTATTTCCAACACGGCCTTTGGTATCTCCGCCCGGTCGTTTCTGATTGACTTTTTTGAAGTACGGTACTTTATTGTACAACGTAGTCATATTTAACTGACCCGTGTATTGCCATTGTGCGCTGTTGCCTATGGTGTTCCCAACGGTATCGGCAGAAAGTGGTGCGCGCTGCCAGTTAAATCCGGTATTGTAACGCACACTTGCTGTTACCCAATCAAAGACTGGAATTTTATTGATTGGGATATTGTAGTTGAGACTCGTTTGGTGGTGGTAATTCATGTTTGTACCAAAGGCGCGCACATTTTCCCAGATCGAATCGCGTTCGAGTTTGGTATCAATGCGTCCTTCTGGCTCCAGGATACGCGACTCATTATCGGCGTTAAATTCGAGTTTGAGGTTTTTGGTTAAATCCCAACGCAAATCGTAATTGCGCATCCACACAAAATTCTTGTTGTAGTTGGTTGGCACAATGATGTCGGAGAAGCCTGTAATGTTTCGGCCTTTCACTTCGCTGTAAGAGCGGTTGAGATCGGTTGTCATGCCAAACATATTGGGTGCAGGCATGAAATTAATATCGCGCACTAGCGTCATCCATTTTGATTTAGCCCATTTGGCTTTCTCGAATGGTTTGATTGGTTTCAACTGACTGCTGTATGTGTAAGCCAAGCCGCCACGGTAATTGCGAATGACATTGAATTCCGTATTGACATTGTGTTTATACACTTCTGTAAACGCATAGCTTGCCGAGAAATTTTCAATATCCCAGAAGTATTGTTTCTTCTTGCCTTTCGCGCGTTCCTTGTGTACGTTGGTCATGTTGAAACTTTTCCTTCGCGTATAATCAACCGTGGAACCACGTATCGAATCGCGCACTTCTTGCGAAAGATTTTCATCGCTCAAAACGGGCCGCAATAAAATATCGGGATCAAGCGGATTAAATTGTGGTGTAATGAATGTTTCGCCAAAGCCCCAGAACAGTGGCAAACGGATTCCAGTTTTTTCGGAGAAAAATTTACCCATTTCCAATTGTGCCGAAACATCGTAATTCATTTGTGTTTCGCGCAAGCGCTCACTTACTTTTTTCTCAATACTTCCGAAACCAGGCGTTGCCATATTTCCAGAAACGTTAACGACACCGAAATCAGCGAGTTTTGCGCTGACGCGAGCCGTTGCAGCCCATCCGCCTTCTTCGTCAAAATCAGTCAAACGCAATTCGTTAAACCAAACTTCGGTGCATTTGGTTGCGCCATCGTCGTTTGGTGTTGCACTGGTACGTTTTGGATTACGCACACCGAGCATGATGACGCGGATGCTACTCAAATTCGGATTTCCTTTTACGGTTACAAAACGTCCAGGATGATCGGGATCTTCAACCGTAAATTCCTGTGTGAGCGCAATATTGCCTTGTGCTTGCGCGATGTTGCGTTGTTGTTTGATGCGTTGCAACAATTCAAACGAAAGTTCAAGGTTGTTGCCAACAGGCCAAACTTTTTCGCGGTCGGTCTGATCGTTTGGTGAATAGTTTCCGGCAGGTGTTACTTCCATCGGAACTTCGTATTCATAATAGTTGTCGGTGTAATCAGAACCAATACGAACGAAGTAGCGCAAATCGCCGTTGTTGAGAGGTTCGTTTGTTCCCGTTCCTGCTTCGGCATGTACAAACATGCGCATCTTTTTATACGAACGCACATCAAGTGTTCCTGTTGTTTTAAACGCTGCGCGCGAATCGCCATCTTCCAGTCCGCAGACGCGCATGGAAAGTGATTGTTCGTTTAAGCGAACGAGTGTTGCGCTTTGTACGTTTTGTTCGCGGTCGATTCCTGGAGGAAGAATGTAATTTACAGGAACACGGTTTCCGTTTTCCTCAACGTTGACTGCCGCAACAGTAAATGCTGTTCCGCTCTGATCGTTAGAAATATATTCGCCCGGATGCAAGAGCGAGTATTGATAACGGCGCCAATCGCTACGCACCAATTCCATACGCGCAAAACGACAAACAACAGGTTTATCCACATCGCGGAAATACATACGAATGAAACGGATGGAGTTGAAGTTTTCAATGTTTCCAACTTTCTGATCGTAGCTGCGCACAGGCACACGGAACTGGTACCAAGTAACCGGACGCGAACGGCCATCTTTCGTCGTTACGTTTGTGGTGTAAACATCGGTGATGTAGTTGTTTCCGATGTTGTTTGGATTGATGTCTTGCGGCGTAACTTTAATTTTGTACAGGTAATAACTCTCGTTTTCGTTGAGTGTATTATCGCGGTTGATGTCTTCCTGATTGGGAAGTGTTGTAGATTGTGTTGGGTACGATTCGCTTTGTCCGTCGTCGTTTGGTTCTCCGGTTGCAGGAGAGTTTCCGTCGAGGCCATTAAACATTTTATAGCGCTCTAAAACGGGTTTGCTCACGGCATCGTAATCTGTTCCGCGGAAATAGTGGAAGTTGTCGCCAGCAGGGTCTTTGATGGCGTTTGCATACGCTTGCGATCCGGTTCCGTATGCGGCAGCAATATTGGTTAAGTATTGTGAGAAGAAATTTGTTTCGTCTTCATCGCCGAGACCATCTAAACCAACGTCTTGTTTTTTGCGCTTTTCAGGATCGTTGTCGAATGCGTTGACGATGGACTGAACCACAGGAACACGCCCCCATGGTGTCTCGTCAACAAGTGTTGGCGGATCTTCGGTTGGTAATCCATTTTCAAAACTATTGCGCGAGTCTTTCAATACATCCTCCGAAATATTTCCGAGGTTGATGACGAGTTCGCCTGTTGTATTTGGCAATGCATTGTCTTCGTTGAATGGATCCATCATCCAGAATTGGATGTACTCGATGTTTGATGCTTCGAAATCGTTGGTCTGAATTTGACGCATGATACCGCCCCAACGCGAAGCTGGATCATTCAAAAATCCGTTGGCATCCAATCCGGCAGAAAATGCGGTTGGGTTGACATCAAAATTATACGGCCCGCGTTCGTTTGGATAGTAGGCCAAATCGAGCATGGAGATGTTGAGCGGTTGGCCGTTTGGTGGCTGTTTGTTTGGAAATACTTCGGTCTCCAATACTTCGCGCACAAAGTGGTTGGATTGATCGGCGAGTGATAAATGGTCTGGACGAAGGTTGTTATCAGGACGCAAAAACAAAGGATCGATGACATACCAAGCGAGTTTCGCGCGGTTGAATCCAGAAGGCAAACTGTCTTGTGCCGCTTCGGGGAAAAGCGCGTTTTGTCCTTGCGGAACAGAGGCCAGCGACCAACCTTGCGGTGAACGAATATCGATTGCCGATTGTGTGCCTTCGAAATCGTCGAGGTAGGAATTTCCGTTTTTACCAATGACTTTGTTGTGGCCGGGAACGAGGTAAGCAAATTCGCCTTGTGCCGTGATGGACGATGGTACTTTGGTTTCGATGAGTGGTAATTTATCGACCCAACGGGTGAGGAATGGTGCGTCGGTGCGGTAATTGACATCAAAGCCCCATATCGTATTGCTCATTGGCTCGTCACCGATATTGATTTTTTGGGTGATCGGACGTTCGGTCAAATTCATCACAGTTGCGCCAATTCCGAAATCGCGGTTCACGCGGTAATCGAAATGCGTTCCGAAAAGTGTCTTGGATTGAATGGCAAAAAGTGAATTACTCTCCAACGAAACTTTAATGGGCACACCCGAATTGAGAATGCTTTCGTTGATGATTTTGACACGACCAAGTGTGTAGTCAACCGTATAATCTTGGTTCTCGGTAAGTGGTGCGCCGCCCGCAGTAACGCTTACAGAGCCTTGCGGAATATTGACTGCGTTGAGCGAAATTTCTGAACTGGATGAGGACTTGTATTGTCCTTTGAGTTTGAATCGGTTTTTTCCGGCAAAGGTGGTTTGTGCAATGGTTTTGGTAGAGTCGTAAAGTTGCGGGTAGCAATACTTTGTAATCAAATCAGGATTACCATTGAATTGGCGTTCGAGAAAACTTCCGAATGGTTCGGCAACCGGAAAAATAATTCTACCGTTGGCCGGATTGATGGTTACGCCATCGATGAAGTCGAACGTTCCGTCGGGTTGTGCTTGTTGCTGTTGGTTGAGTTTATCGAGGTTTAAAACTTGAACGAGTGGTTTGCCGTTGATTGGTCCTTCGGGAATAAATGGAATGTCTGTACCGGTTGAAATGTTGTTGTACCAAACATCGAGTTTAAAATCTTGTGGATTGACTTGATACGCGCCAATGGCGTAGATGTTTTTCATCATCAAGTCCCACAATTTGAATCGAGTGGTTCCGGTAATGCGCGGCACGTTGTTCGTACTCTTGAGCAATTTAACAATCAAGGCGTCTTGTCCATTGACACCATCGGTAGAAAATTCGCCAACTTGATACACTTGGTTGTTTAAAGTGTATTGATACGCAACACCTAAAACTTCGTCGTAGTTGAGTGCTTGGTTGAGAGAAATGTACCCTAAGCGTGGATTGAACACATACTCGGTTGATTGGAGTTTGCGCGCATTGGCAACGCGTTCGTAGTTGACGGCGGCACTGAAGTTAAAGTTTGTTTGAAGTGTTTGAAAGGTTGTTGAAAGCGGAACGTTGATGTCGCGCACTTGTGGGTACGAGGTTGTGAGTTGCTGGTACAAGTCGTTGCGATCATTATCGGGATAGTAGGGAGTATTGTTGTTCAGACTGATAAATCCAGTACCAACCAATTCGAGATCGGATTCACCAAGGTCGGTGAAGGCAACAATGTTTCGGGTATTGTCAACAGCGCCATTGCGGTTGGTTACCCAAACTTCGACGCGTGTTACGTTGATACCGGAATTGATGACGGGGAAATTAGCGAGTGCGGTATCGTAGCGTTGCTGGTGATATTGGCCTAAGAAAAAGTGTTTGTTTGCTTCGTAGTTGTCGGCTTGCACTTCAAACTTGCTGAGTTGTGCGCCGCCTTGTACGTTGACTTCCGATTTTTTACCGCGTTGTTGCGAGATAACACTGGTCATGGTGAGGCGACCAAACTGCATCTGTGTCTTAATCCCGAAGAGTGTTTGCGATCCGGTGATGAGTGATGTGTTCAAGCCAAAGTTGACGTTACCGGCTTCAATTTTTTTGATGATTTCGTCTTCAAATCCGGTGTATTCGAGTTTCATTTGATTCTCGAAATCGAACGTAGATTCGGTATTGTAGTTGGTGGTGAGTTTTAATTTTTCACCGATTTTTCCGACAACGTTCAACTGAATTTTTTCGTCGAAGTCGAAGGTTGAAATGCGGCGTTGGCGTTCGGGGAGGGCAGGATTATCGGTGCGATTGATGTTGACACCAAAGATCAATTCGGCAGATCCTTGAGGACGAATATCGATTGTACCGCCACCAAAAATGCGGTCGAAACCTTCGCTGTTAATTTTGATGGGAGGAATTAATCCTTTTCCACCGGCTTGGTTTTGACTTTCGGCATGAATGCGTTGTTTCCAATAATCGCGAACGGCTTTTTTGCGTTCGTACTCGACATATTCTTCAAAGGTTAAATAGCTCGGTGGGCGGTAGTCGAGGTTGCCCATTTTCTGTTCAACTTCGTAGGTATTGGAATCGGGGTTATAGGTAATGGTTGTTTTAAAATTTGAGGGGTCGTTGAGTTTGAGCGGGCCGTTGTTGGAATAGTGCAACGGATCGAGTGCTGATTGATCTTGAAACTGGTAAGGAAGTTGTGTGGTATCGCCAGGCGTATCGAGTGCAGAAATGATGCGCGGGGCGGCCATGCGTGCGTTGCTGTCTTTGCTCACAATAGAAGCAAAGAGCGCAACGGAGGCGATTCCAACAAGTGTATATTTTAATAGCGGTCTCAACGTAATTATTGCTTTGGGGTGATGATCAGAGATTCTTGAGTGCGAGTTTAATGAGGTGTTCGACAGAAACCACATTGCCTTCTGTTTTGAGGGCTTTGTCAACTGCTTTTTCGGCGGCTTGGCGGGCAAAGCCAAGCATAACGAGTGCGGTTAACGCTTCTTCGTGCATTTTATTGTTTGCGGCAAAAACAGTTGCTGGCATTTCGCCAAAATCTTTGCCCAATTTGCCTTTGAGGTCAACGATGATGCGTTGTGCCGATTTTTCGCCAATGCCTTTCACGCCTTTGAGTACAGCCACATTTCCGGTTTGTATTGCACCCCGAATTTCGGTTGGATTCATTGACGAGAGAATCATGCGGGCCGTGCTTGGTCCAACACCTGAAACAGAAATCAATTGACGAAATAAATCGCGTTCTTCTTCGTCGGCAAAGCCAAACAAGACGTGTGCGTCTTCGCGGATAGAAAGGTGAGCGAGTAAGCGGCAACGTTCTTGATCGCCGATTTTAGAATAGGTATGCAACGAAATATTGAGCAGGTAGCCCACCCCACCACAGTCAATGACTGCGTAGGTTGGTGTTTTCTCTGTCAGTTTTCCGTCGATGTGGTTAATCATAATTTCACTTAGCGTTTGTTCTGCGCGTCAACGACAGAAATGGTTACCATATTGACAATTTCGCGAACGGAACTGCCGAGTTGAAGCACGTGAACTGGTTTTTTCAGACCAATCAAAACAGGGCCAATGGCTTCTGCGCCACCCATTTCTTGCATGAGTTTGTAGGCAATATTGCCCGATGCAAGGTTGGGGAAAATGAGTGTATTGACTTTTTTATCGACGAGTTCGCTAAAGGGGAATTGTTCTTTGAGCAATTCGTTATTGAGTGCAAAATTGGCTTGCATTTCACCATCGACAATTAAGCCGGGATAGTTCTCGTGCAAAATGCGTGTGGCTTCGCGCACTTTTTCAGGGAGCGTTCCATCTTCTGAGCCGAAATTGGTGTATGAAAGCAAAGCGATACGTGGTACAATGTTGAACTGACGAACGGCCTGTGCAGTAAGAACGGTTATATCGACCAGTTCTTGAGCAGTAGGATCTACATTCATAGTCGTATCGGCGAAGAAAAAGTTGCCTTGCTTGGTCGAAAGAATATACATTCCGGCTACGCGTTTGGCTCCATCTTGCACGCCAATGCAATGCAAGGCGGGTTTAATCGGAACGCCGTATTTGCGTGTGAGGCCCGAAATCATGGCATCGGCCATGCCCGTTTCAACCATCATAACGCCAAAATAATTGCGGTCTTGCATGACTTTACGGGCTTCGTAAAGAGTATGTCCGCGGCGTTTGCGTTTCTGGAAAAGCATATCGCCGAAGCGTTGACGCAATTCTTCTTGGCCCGATTCGCGTGGGTCGATGATAGGCGTATCGCCCAAGTCGATGTGGTATTCTTCCATCAAGCGCATGATACGTTCGCGGTCGCCGAGGAGAATGGGTTTGGCAATGCCTTCGTCGCGTACGAGTTGCGCGGCTTTGAGCATTTTGTGGTGATCGGCTTCGGCAAAAACCACGCGTTTTGGGTTTTGTTTGGCTTTGTTGGCAAGGCCACGCATGAGTTTATTGTCAAGCCCGAGGCGATTGCTGAGGTTTGTTTTGTACGCTTCCCAATCGGTAATGGCCATGCGGGCAACACCAGATTCCATTGCGGCTTTGGCAACGGCTGGCGGAACGGTGGCAATCAGGCGTGGATCAATTGGTTTGGGAATGATGTACGTTGGACCAAAGCTTAAATTCTTGGTATCGTAAGCGAGGTTTACGGCTTCTGGAACAGGTTCTTTGGCAAGTTGCGCAATAGCCTGAACAGCGGCCAGCTTCATGGCTTCGTTGATTTGACTAGCACGCACATCGAGTGCTCCGCGGAAAATAAATGGAAATCCTAAAACGTTGTTGACTTGGTTGGGATGATCGCTGCGTCCGGTGGCCATGATGATGTCGGGACGGGCGGCCATGGCTTCATCGTACGAAATTTCAGGATCGGGATTGGCGAGTGCAAAAACGATTGGACGTTCGCCGAGCGAGCGAATCATATCTTGACTCACGACATTGCCTTTGGAGAGTCCAACAAATACATCGGCACCCACCATAGCTTCTTCGAGTGTGCTGATGCCATTGGGTTTGCGGGCAAACATTTTTTTCTGCTCGTCGAGTCCTTCGCGGTCTGTGGTAATCAATCCTTTGCTGTCAAGCATGAAAATATTTTCGAGGCTTGCACCAACGGCAACATATAATTTTGCGCAGGAGATGGCAGACGCGCCAGCACCATTGACCACAATTTTTACTTTGGCTAAATCTTTTCCGGCCACTTCGCAAGCGTTGAGCAGGGCTGCTGCCGAAATGATGGCGGTTCCATGCTGGTCGTCGTGCATGACAGGAATATCAAGCTCTTCTTTGAGGCGGCGTTCGATTTCAAAGCATTCGGGGGCTTTGATGTCTTCGAGGTTGATACCGCCAAAGGTTGGAGCAATGGCTTTCACCGTGCTTACAAAATGGTCGATGTCTGTTGCATCAACTTCAATATCGAACACATCAATATCGGCGTAGATTTTGAAGAGCATGCCTTTGCCTTCCATCACGGGTTTGGAGGCGAGTGCGCCAATGTTGCCGAGGCCAAGTACAGCGGTACCGTTAGTGATAACAGCAACTAGATTTCCTTTTGCGGTATAGCGGTAGGCGTCTTCTGGATTTTTTTCAATTTCCAGACAAGGTTCGGCAACGCCTGGAGAATAAGCGAGCGTGAGGTCGCGTTGCGAACTGTAGGGCTTTGTAGGGATTACTTCAATTTTACCGGGTCTGCCTTGTGCGTGATAATCGAGGGCATCCTGTTTACGAAATTTTGCCATAATGAATCTGTGGCTGTTTTTAAAAAACAGCGAACGACGAAGATACTAATTTTTGGTGGGTGGGCGGCTTGCTTTGCGGGGATTTTTTGGGGTGGTTATTGGGGTACTTTTTCAATGTTAGGGCGGGTTTTGCGGTAGTTTTTGGGCATTGGGTTAACAACGCACTGATCTAAATCATTTTTCGCCCCAAAAACTGGACTTAAATTGTCTTTCTTATGGAACAGCACAACCAAGCGCTACACGATCAGTTATGCGCCAAAGTCATGAAACTTTTGGATGATGGTTGTTCGACAACAGCCATCGAAGCGCAACTTCAAGCAGAAACGAATGACGCTGATTTGATTGCGTCTGTAATTAAAAAAGCGAAGAAAGATTTCTTTCGCATGCGCAGGCATGAAGGTCTTGTGCGTATTGCCATTGGTGCATTTATTATTGTGGCGGGTTTTGTCATCACGTGTTTTAATTTTCACACCAATCGGTCGGTGGATTTTGCGATGTATGGTTTAACGAGTGTTGGACTGATCATTATTTTTTGGGGTTTGTATAAAATTATTGGGTAAATCTTGCTGTGTCATTTTCTGTTTTGGGGAAAGCGGTTTCCGCGGTTCGTGTTGAATTATTGTATCTTTCGCAGATGAAAACTGGTATTCGTTTATTGGCTGTTTTAGCCGTTTTTTGCCTCGTCTTGTTAGCATTTGGCCCGAGTCGTTTTGCTCCTGTTTTTAAAAAATCAGTGGTGCGTATTGATTCAATTGCGATTGATCAATTTGCTTCAACATTGTCTTGCGATCGTCATAAAGTTTCGAAGAATTTCAACCGCAACACGAACGATGGACAGGTAAAAATTTCCATAAGCGCGAGTGATATTGACATGACCTTTACCAAGTCAGGAAAAGTGTTGGGTGGTGCTTGGTTGCTGCGCGATGGAAAATTTGCGGGTGGTGTTTTTGATTTGAATCTGACCGATATTTTAGAGCCTTCGATGTGGTCAAGCCGCACGGGCGCGAAGTTGCAGCGTGGGAAATTGCGCATTTTATCGTTCGATAATAAAGATGTTGCGGAAGGTTTTACGCGTGTGTATGCCGAAATTCAATTTCCAGACACAACAGGAAAAATTTCTTTTCCGGTGGAAATGATTTATCAGGACAACAATTTTTATCCCACTGAATTGAAGGGCAATTTTCCGATTGATGCAAAAGCGTGGCATTTATATCCGCGCGATACAACGCAAGAAATCAGCAAAGATGATTTGCTGTTTAAGCTCAAATTGGTTACGAAAAAATAGGGGTTTTAAAATTTCATTTCCCATCGCACAGACGGCCTACGCAGACATGAGATTAGAGACGAGAGACATGAGACTTGGCGATTTACTGAATTCGTGAATTAGCGATTTGCTAATTTGCATGTTGCATGTGTGATGGAAAAATTCGCCAATTGCGCGCTAGGCTGTGCGATCTCATGTTTCTCGTCTCTAATCTCATGTCTAAAAAACGAGCGAAGCGAGTTGGGGAAATTAATTTCAATGGTATTATTCGCCTTCGCCAAACAAAGTGCCGCGATTCATGGCGGGCATTCTGTTGAGGTGCTTGTAGGCCTGCTCAGTAGCTTGTCTTCCGCGTGGAGTGCGGATGAGATAACCTTCTTGAATCAAAAACGGTTCGTAAACTTCTTCGATTGTTCCGGCTTCTTCGCCCACGGCTGTTGAAATGGTGGTGATGCCAACAGGCCCGCCTTTAAATTTATCGATGAGGGCAGAAAGGATGCGAATATCCATTTCGTCCAATCCGTTTTTATCTACGTTTAATGCTTGCAATCCGTATTGTGCGATGGCGAGGTCGATGGTTCCATCGCCTTTGATTTGCGCGAAGTCTCTAACGCGGCGGAGGAGTGCGTTGGCGATGCGCGGCGTGCCGCGCGAGCGACGTGCAATTTCGTAAGCCGCTTCTTCAGCAATAGGGACATTGATAATTCCCGCAGCACGTTCAATGATTTTCTTCAACAACATGGCATCGTAATAACCAAGTCGCGACGTAATCCCGAACCGAGCACGCAATGGAGCAGTGAGCAATCCCGAACGTGTGGTTGCACCAACCAAGGTAAATGGGTTGAGTTTAATCTGCACACTTCGCGCATTCGGGCCACTATCAAGCATAATGTCGATGCGGTAATCTTCCATCGCAGAATACAAATACTCTTCCACTACTGGACTCAATCGGTGAATCTCATCAATAAATAAAACGTCGTATTCGCCCAGATTGGTAAGCAATCCCGCAAGATCGCCCGGCTTATCCAAAACAGGCCCAGAAGTAATGCGGATGCTCACACCCAATTCTTGTGCAACAATGTTGGCAAGTGTTGTTTTTCCCAATCCTGGCGGGCCATGTAGCAAGACATGATCCAATGCTTCGCCACGTTGTTTTGCAGCGGCAACAAAAATTTTCAGATTCTCAACAACAGCATCTTGACCCGAAAAATCGGAGAATTCTTGTGGACGCAACAGTTTTTCGTACTCTTTATCAGAGGCACTTAAATTCTCGCTATCGGGATCGATGTTTGGATTGAGAGACATGTTGGACAAAGATACATGTTTTCCTACGCGCATTGCCCACGCATGTGAGTTGGTGGGTTGGTGAGTTGGTGGATTTTCCTACACACCTGCTTACGCTAATTGGTGAATTTCTAATTCAGTAATTCACCAATTTACACGTTTGTCAATTTGCGTAGGTTTGTGCGATCTCATGTTTCAAGTCCGAAAAACTCAAAGCCGTTTTGCCCATTTCGATTCTGGGAAAGCTGTTTTAAAAATCTCAGCCCAATACACAATCATATAAAGCGAATACATCGGCGAGTTGAAATTTTCGGGTATCGCTTTGTTGCGCAATAAGGCCAGACGCAAACCCAAATCAAGTCCAAAACCAAGCCACGGCATCACTTTATACGAAGTTGAAATTCCCCATTCATACAAAATCATCATACGTTGGCCTTGTCGGCGTTGGCCATCATCTGCCGTAAAACTGTAAAACGAATTACCTATGCCGAGATGAAATGGTGTTACACTATACTTCCAGCGTTTGTCCTGAAAAAAAACATATTGTACATGCACACTCATGTATTGAAATTGCAAACCGCCTTCGGCAGAATCGAGGCGTCCATCCGTACGATCGTAATAAATCGTTTTGATGAGATCGTCATTGAGTTTATTCCAGCCCAAGCCAAACGTTATTTTTCCACCAAACTCTGCTCCTGCTTTGACGCCCCAGATATTGGCGCGGCGAGTAGAGATAAATGAATTGCGGGAGTCGAACGAAAACGAAGGGACAATTGTTCCATGCATTGCTTTACGCAGCGAATCGCCAGTTTGTGCACACAAGGAATGTGTACAAGCCAACAACACGATAAGCTTGAACAAGCCAACAATACGCATGATTTCTATGCAAAACGAGGACTGCTTTTGGGCAATCCTCGTTGAGTTTTTGTATGATGATATTTAGTGTCCGCCACCATCTTCTTCACCTGGGCGAAGTGGAACAGTTTGTGGGATAAAATCCGACTCTTCGCCAGGCTTGCTGTAATCATAAGCCCAACGGTGAACTTCAGGAAGTGCTCCAGGCCAGTTGCCGTGCGTATGTGCCATTGGAGTAGTCCATTCGAGTGAGTTTGAACCCCAAGGATTTTGCTCCGATTTCTGTCCAAAGAACATGCTATAGAAGAAATTGAAGAGGAAAATAACTTGGCCAAGACCACCCAGAATTGCAAATATGGTAATGAGCACGTTAATGTCTTGCAAGTTTTCAAACATCGGGAATTCGGTGTTTGAATAATAGCGACGTGGTACGCCAGCCAAGCCTAAGAAGTGCATGGGGAAGAATACGCCATAAGCAGACACAAAGGTGATCCAGAAATGAATGTAGCCCATATTCTTGTTCATCTTACGAAGGAACAATTTTGGAAACCAATGGTAAACACCCGCCAACATACCCAGAATAGCAGAAACACCCATTACAATGTGGAAGTGAGCAACTACGAAGTATGTATCGTGAACGTTGATGTCCAATGCCGAGTCGGCGAGAATAATACCGGTAACACCGCCTGTAATGAACGTCGATACGAGACCAATCGCAAACAACATAGCAGGCGTATATTGAATATTTCCTTTCCAAAGTGTGGTGATGTAGTTAAATGCTTTTACCGCAGATGGAATCGCAATCAAGAGTGTCGTGAATACGAAGACCGAACCAAGGAATGGATTCATACCCGTTATAAACATGTGGTGCCCCCATACAATAAACGAAAGGAAACCAATGGCAAGGATTGAAGTAATCATAGCACGGTAACCGAAAATTGGTTTACGGGCATTAACCGAAATAATTTCAGATGTAAGACCCAATGCCGGAAGGATGATGATATATACTTCAGGGTGACCAAGAAACCAAAATAAGTGTTGGAAGAGAATCGGACTACCACCAGTTTGCTCAAGCGGAGCACCTCCGATATAAATATCAGAAAGGTAAAAACTTGTTCCCATGCTTCGGTCGAAGATGAGCAACAAAGCGCAAGAGAAAAGAACAGGGAATGAAAGTACACCGAGAATCGCTGTAACAAAGAACGCCCAAATAGTCAATGGCATGCGGGTCATCTTCATGCCTTTCGTACGCAAGTTGAGTACCGTAATGATGTAATTCAAACCACCTAAAAGCGACGAAACAATGAACAAGGACATGGAAACGAGCCAAAGGGTCATACCCAATCCAGAACCTGGCATGGCTTGCGGAAGTGCAGAAAGTGGTGGGTAAACTGTCCAACCACCAGAAGCAGGACCATCTTCAACAAACATGGAAATAACCATGAAGAAACTAGATGCGAAGAAGAACCAGTAAGAAAGCATGTTGAGAAACCCGGAAGCCATGTCGCGCGCACCAATTTGGTACGGAATAAGCAAATTGGAAAATGTTCCCGACAAACCACCTGTGAGTACAAAGAAGACCATGATGGTTCCGTGAATGGTTACGAGACCCATGTACATGTTTGCGTCCAGTACACCTTCAGGTGCCCACTTATCACCAAGCAATGCGTTTGCAATGGCAAATTTTTCTCCTGGCCAAGCAAGTTGGAGACGGAATAAAAGAGACATCATCATGGCAAAAACGGCCATAAACACGGCAGTTACAAGGAACTGTCGAGAAATGGTTTTATGGTCCATGCTGAAAATATACTTCGACACAAACGATTCTTCGTGATGATGATCGTGGTCGTCGTGGCCATGGTGCGCATGCACTTCATGCTCCAGCGAGGTGCCATGAAGTTCTTCGTGCGAATGTGCGTGACTTGACATAGTGTTGTGTTTTATATCTTCCCTACTAAATGATGATTGTAATCGTACTTCTTATTGTTATTTTTTTAAAGAGTCGGCTTTCATAGAATCGGCTTCTGGCTTTGCGTCAGCTTTCGCTTCTTCAACTTTTGGAATAAACGTCTTTTGTTGTTTAATCCATTCTTCGTATTGTTTTGGAGAATCGACTACAATTTTCATTTGCATGTTGTAGTGCGATGCGCCGCAGATTTTATTACACATCAAAATATAATCAAATTCAGGATTTCCCGTAATCTTACGCATCTCCTCTGTGGTGTGGATTGGCTTAAAGTGGAAATACGTTTCTATGCCGGGTACAGTATTGATTTGTGCACGGAAATGCGGCATGAACATCGAATGGATGACATCCTGCGAACGGTTGCGGAAGTTTACTTCCTGATCAACTGGAATATGAAATTCGCCTTTCACGATAATATCGTCGTTGCTTGCTTTATCGGTTGAGTCGAGACCAAGTTCATTTGCCCCTTGAATCAACAAATAATTTGCTTTTCCTAATTTGTTGTCTTCTCCTGCATAACGCGCAGTCCAGTTAAATTGTTTAGCATAAAGCTCAATTAAACGCACATTGGCTGGTGCTGGCTCTGTAATGTTGTTCCAGAGTTTAATCCCCAAGAAGATGATGATAAACAAAACAACAGCAGGAACGCCTGTCCACAACATTTCTAATTTGTTGTTGTGTGGATAGAATGTTGCTTTGGCGTTGTCGCGGCCATAGTATTTGTAGGCCATAAAAAACAATACCCCATTCGTAATAAAGAATACAATGATAATGATGATCATGTTGAAGTCCCATAACCAATCAATTTCCTCACCATGCGCCGAACCGGAAGTTGGCAGCAAGCGATCTTTGTATGCAAAGAATTGCCAGATACTAAATCCAAACATGGCAATCATAAAGGTTAGCATCAGGCGACCGTTCAAACGGTTGTCGCTTTCGGTAACTTTATTCGGATCAACACCTTTAAGTCGTGCAGATAATTCCACGACACGGACAAGCTGCCAGATAGCGGCAAATCCGAGGATGATGATGGCGTAAATCAGAAGCTCAAACATAGTGTACTGTGATTATGATGTTGCTTTGGGCAATCGGATTAAATGTGATGGTGTAAACTTTCTTCCAGAAACGGGTGATTCTTGGCCAGCAAAGGTGCTTTCGACAAAGAACGCAGAATCCAGTAGGTAAAGAATCCAAGGAAAAGCAGGAACATACCAATTTCCAACAAGCCAATGTTCCAATTTCCTGATACTGTTCCGGGCATGACCAAAAGATAGGTATCGCACCAGTGGAAAATCAGAATTAAAACACCAACAAATAACAAATATGATTTGTTGCGCTTGGTATCGCGTGCCATGAGGAGAATCATTGGGAATACGAAGTTTACCAGCATCGTAATCCAGAACAAGCCGCGGTATTGCTCCCAACGTTGTTGGAAATAAACAACTTCTTCAGGAATGTTAGAGTACCAAATGAGCATGAATTGCGAGAACCACAAGTATGTCCAAAGGAAAGAAATAGCAAACATCCATTTACCCAAATCGTGAACGTGGCTTGGATTAACATGCTCCAACTGATCGCGCGATTTGAGGTGAATCACCAACATATTGAATGTGATAATCGCGCCAATCCACATACCCGCAAACACATACCATCCAAACAAAGTACTGTACCAATGCGCGTCGATAGACATGATAACATCCCAAACAAACACCGATGAGGTAAAGCCGAAGAATACCAAGAAAATTGCAGAATTTTTAAGGTTCAGTTTCCAGTTGTTTGTAGCATCTGTCATCTGATCTTCCAACAAGGCATTTTTAGTTGCCCAACGTTGATACATCACCCAACCCGCAACAAAAATCAGAATACGGCCAAAAAAGAAGAAGTCGTTGAAATACGCGCCTTTGTGTGCAAGAATCGCATCGTATTTTGGACTCGCAACATCATACACATCGTGATCCATCCAGTGATAGATATGGTGCAAATGTGCACGACCAGCAATCAAGATAATGACGATTAAGGCCATGCCAATAGGCAAGAACGAAGCGACGGCATTGAAAATGCGCATAAAAACAACGCTCCAAGCGGCTTGAGCAGCATATTGAAGGGAGTAGAAAAACACGGCAGCCAAAGCAATACATCCGAAAAAGAAGCTATTGACCAGCAAGTTTGCCCAAACGCGTTGGTTGAGGCTTGCGGTATAGTCTTCGCCATGATGACCAGCAGCAGCAACTTCATCATGAGCCGCTTCTCCTTTTGCAGCCGCGTGAGCCGCATCAGCATGAGGAGCAACAGCAGCATGAGCGTCTGTGGCATGAGTGTCGCAGGCCTGATGCGGTTTAAAAAATACAAGGCCGAGAATAAGCAGAATAGCGCCTATTCCCATTACGATCCAGAGGTTACGTTTACTCGTTGGAGTAAAATCGTACATCAGGTTATTTGAATTCACATGATTCATAGCACTGCGAGCGTGTTCGTTCGTCGGATGAATGCGTTGATACTACTTATGGTTTCTTTGTTACTGTGGTGTCAGCAGCGGGCTTATTGGCGGCAGCATATTCTGCTTCCGTTTTACCTCCGCGTCCTAATTTTTGAACGTAAGCCGCTACCATGAAACGTTCTTCTGGATTGAGCTGAACAACGTGTGAGCCCATTACGCCTTTTCCATAAGTAACAACATGGTAAATATGACCTACTGTCAAAGCACCTTCTTTCATTCTGGTTTCGTAATTTGGCGGAACAGCTCCATACTTTTCGCTTTCAACCAATTTACCATTTCCATCACCTTTTGCTCCGTGGCAATAAACACAATTGCGTGTATATAGCAATTCGCCTTGTGCATAAAATGCGTCATCGCGTTTCATGTTTGCAGGAAAATCCCAAAATTTAGAAGCAAGCGTGTCGCCTTGTGGTGTATTCGGGTATGGGAATACGGTAAAATTACGGGGAACAGAACCTTCTGCGGGAAGCAAATTGCCCATACTGTCTTTTACATACGGGTTTTTAAACTCCACGTTGGTCTCTGGACCGGTACCACGATACATATCGGGCATGAACTCGTAGCCAGGACTGTTCGGGTCACTTTTGCCGCAGGAACTAAGCATCGCCAATGCGGCTAATCCTAGTGCGAGGGTATATGTGGTTTTGCGGATCATGAATAGTGCGCTGATCGTTCTTGAATTAGTGAATTGTTACTTCAGATGCTCCTGTGCTACGCAAAATGTTTGCAATCTCAGCCTCTTGTTCAGGACGCGCATCAATCTGCATCATGAATTTATCATCGGTTGTGCGTGGATCAGGATTCTTTGGAGAAACACCTGGCAATAACCAGCAACGAAGCAAATACGTAATTGCCATGCCGTGACCAGCGCAAAATACCGTTAACTCAAATGTTACCGGAATAAATGCAGGCCAGTTCATATAGTAATACATACTTGGTTTTCCACCAACATCGGTAGGCCAATCGCTAACCATCATGAACCAAGTCATTAAAATGGCCAATGATGTTCCGGTGATTCCGTAGATAAAAGCACAGATTGCCAAGCGGGTACGCGGAACACCAATAATCGGATCGATTCCGTGAATGGGGAACGGCGAGAATACGTCTTTCACGCGGATGCGGGCAGCTTTCAGCTTTTTCGCTCCTTCGACGAGTAATTCTTCGTCGTCGTAAATACCGTAAATTGTTTTAGTTGCCATATCGGTTTATGCTATTCAGACTAGTGATGGGTTTCGGCTTTCTTATTCAAAGCGCGTTTGTTTTTGTGCTGTTCTCCAGATGATTTGAGAATTGATTTCAATTCGCTCAACGCAATAACAGGGAACGTACGGGCAAACAACAAGAAGATGGTAAAGAACATACCAATCGTTCCTACAAAGATGCCAATCTCAACCCATGTTGGATGATACATCGTCCAGTTTGATGGTAAGAAATCGCGGTGCAAAGAGGTAACGATAATTACGAAACGCTCAAACCACATACCGATGTTTACAACAATAGACAATACAAATGTTGCGATCAAACTCGTACGGATTTTCTTGAACCAGAAAAGCTGCGGAGAAATTACGTTACACGTCATCATGCCCCAATAACTCCACCAGTATGGACCAGTAGCGCGGTTCATGAACGCATAACCTTCGTATTCAACGCCTGAGTACCAAGAGATGAACAATTCCGACAAGTACGCAACACCAACCATCGAACCAGTCATGATGATAATTACGTTCATCATTTCCAAATGTTGAATGGTGATGTAATGCTCCAAACTCAACACTTTACGCATGATCAACAAGAGTGTCGATACCATCGCAAAACCAGAGAAGATAGCACCAGCAACGAAGTATGGTGGGAAAATGGTGGTGTGCCAACCCGGAACAACCGAGGTCGCAAAGTCCATCGATACAATCGAGTGAACCGAGAATACAAGTGGTGTAGAAAGACCAGCGAGAACAAGCGAAACTTCTTCAAAACGTGACCATTCACGGGCTTTACCACTCCATCCGAAACTGAGGGTACGGTAAATTTTTTCTTTTACAACATCGCCTTTCATCTTGAAACGATCGCGAATTGCACCGAAATCAGGAATCAAACCGATATACCAGAATACGAGTGAAATGGAGAAGTAAGTCGATACCGCGAAAACGTCCCACATGAGTGGTGAGTTGAAGTTTACCCACAACGAACCAAATTGGTTGGCATGTGGAAACAACCAGTAATCGAGCCAAGGACGGCCTGTGTGCATGGTTACGAAAATCGCAGCGCACATAACGGCGAAGATGGTCATCGCCTCAGCAGAACGGTTGATCGCCATACGCCATTTCTGACGGAAGAGCAAGAGTACCGCAGAGATGAGCGTTCCAGCGTGACCGATACCGATCCACCAAACGAAGTTGGTAATATCCCAGGCCCAGCCTACTGTTTTATTCGCACCCCATTGGCCAATACCTGTACCAATCGTGTATGCGAGGCAGCCAAAACCCCATAAAAATGTCAATACGGAAATCGTGAAAACGATATACCAGTATTTGTTTGCTTTGCCTTCGATCGGGCGCGCAATATCGGCTGTGATGTCACCGTAGGTTTTATCACCGAGAATAAGCGGGTCCCTGAGCGGAGATTCGTGATGCATATTGGACGTTTATTTCGTTCGGATTCGTTTGATCTAAATATGTGCTTTTTCGTCTTCGCGGTTCCACACTTTGGTGAGGTAGAACACAGAAGGTTTTGCGCCAACAACTTCGAGCATTTCAAATTTGCGACCGCTCTTCTCGAGCATCGAAACTTCGCTGTTCGGATCGTTCAAATCGCCAAACATGATGGCATTTGTTGGGCATGACTGTGAACATGCGGTCTGGATTTCGCCGTCTTTCGGACGATCTCCACGTTTCTTGGCTTCGAGTTTGCCGCCTTGAATACGTTGAACGCACATCGAACATTTTTCCATAACACCACGTGCACGTACAGTTACGTCTGGGTTGAGAACCATGCGTCCGAGTGTATCGGCTGCTGGGTTCAGGTTTTCACCTTCGGCACGGTGGTACTCAACATAGTTGAACCAATTGAAGCGACGTACTTTGTATGGACAGTTGTTTGCGCAGTAACGGGTTCCTACACAACGGTTGTAAGTCATTTGATTCAGACCTTCGCTGCTGTGGTTGGTTGCCAATACCGGACAAACGGTTTCGCATGGTGCGTGGTTGCAATGCTGGCACATAACGGGCTGGAACGCAACTTTCGGATTATCGAAAGCTGGATTTTCCATCATGCGGTACATGCTCATTTTGCCGAGTTCACCTTTTTCTTCAGCCTCTTCTTTTACTGTATCTGAACTGTAGTAACGGTCAATGCGAATCCAGTGCATTTCGCGGCTACGGCGTACTTCGTCTTTTCCTACAACGTGAACGTTGTTCTCCACATTACAACTCACAACGCAGTTGCCACAACCAATACAAGAATTCAGGTCGATAGCCAATGCCCAACTGTGGTTTGGACGTTCAAAATCATTCCACAAAGTTACTTGTTCAACGTGCTGCTGACCTTTGTAGGTATGCATATCGTTGATCTTGTTTCCTGCGCGTTCGTCTTTCTGATAGGCGGTAAGTGTCGTTTCACGAAGAATATCTTCGTTACGACTCATCATGGTATGATGTTGCTGTGTGGTAGCAATTAAATGGGTACCTTCTGCTTTGGTAACAGCCACATCGAAAATATCGTAGCTGATGTTTCCAGAAGCGCTCATGCCTGTGGCTGGTGCAATGTTTTGGCCAACACCGTTCGATGTTTTACCAAACGTTTCGTTGCGGCCATAACCCAAAGCAATACCAATTGTACCGCGAACTTGTCCGGGCTGAACCCAAACAGGAAGTTTTACGCTGTGCCCATTGGCTTTTACTTCAACCATATCCAGTTCGTTCTCCATTTGGTCGAAACGAACCATCACGTCTTTGCCACCTTCTTGTGTCATACCAAAGAGCTGAAGATCTTTGGCATCAAGCGGGTGCATGGTAACGTAGTTATCCCAAGTAATTTTGGTGATCGGATCAGGCATTTCTTGCAACCATGGGTTGTTGGCTTGTGAGCCATTGCCCATTGCTACTTTCTGATAGATAACCAATTCAAATTTTCCGCCTTTAGCTGCGCTCAATTGGCTAGAAGCTTCGCCAAGACTGATGGCTTTTCCGGTAAACGGAATTGCTTCTGTCGTTGGTGCTGCAATAACTGCCGCTGGTGGTGGAACAGAATCGTTAGGCAGAGCAAAGTTGTGGTCTTCTACAACAATAGGAGCAGCAGGGATATTCACCAATGTAGCCACACCGTCTTGAACGCTGTGATTCCAGAATTGGGTGAAATCGCCATACATGCCTTGGCGGCCAAGGAAATTATTCTGCCAGTATTTTTGAATGTACGTGCGGAAACTTGTTGTATTGCCAGACCATGCGAGTAAAGACTCTTGCGCCTGACGTGTTTTGAACAAGGGGCGAATGGTTGGCTGTTGCAAGCTGTATTGGCTTGTGCGTGGGTTGTGATCGTTCCACGACTCGAGCCAGTTGTGATCTGGACAAACCCAATCGCATTTCATGGCTGTTTCGTCGCGGTGTGTTGCAAACGAAACTTTCAATGATGCTTTGGCCATTGCCGCAACGAAACCTAAGGCTTTGGGTGCAGTATAAACCGGATTGGTGTTCCAGAAAATAAGTGTGTCAACTGTTCCTGCATTCAAATCATCAACGAGTTTCTTCATGGCGAAATCATCGCCTTGATGCGTTAAATCTTGAATGTTGGTATCGATTGTTGTACCGTATGCGCCGATGCTTTTGTTGATTTCATTGACAACAACTTGCATAGCAGCATCATTTGATCCGGCTACAACGAGTGCTTTGCCTTTTGCGGCTTTGAGGGCTGCGGCAACAGCATCAATTTCTTTTTTCAGTACGCTTGAAGCAGAACCACCACCACCAACGGCATTGAGCAAACCGAGTGCTACTTGTCCGAGTTGTGAGGCTTTGGTTGGATAACGCTCGTCAGCATTTGCACCTGTCATTGAAAGCATGCTTTCAAACTGGAAGTGCTTAGACATTTCTTTCTTCTCGGCGCTTACTTTACGGCTGATACCGTATTGTTTAGCGTGTTCGATTGGAGAAACCCAGTTACCAAGGAAATCGCAACCGAGCGAAACAATAACATCTGCTTTATCAAAACGGTAAGTTGGAATCATGGCCTTTCCGAACGTAGAAAGGTTGGCTTGCAACATACCAGAGTATGAAACAGCATCAACTTGAACATGGCGTGTTTTGGGGTATTTACCCATAAACTCGCTCAGTGCTTGTTTTGAAGAAGGGCTGATGATGGTGGAAGAAACAATGGCAATGCCTTTTGCTTGTTGAAGACCTGCTCCAATAGCTTTATCAGCTTCTTCCCATGTTTTGCTAACGCCTTTCATCAACGGTGTGGTGATGCGGTTGCTGTCGTAAAGGCCAAGAATACTAGCCTGAACACGCGCGTTGGTACCGCCCATCGTTACTTTCGAAAGGTTATTGCCTTCGAGTTTGATTGGACGTCCTTCGCGGGTTTTAACAATTACAGAAGCGTAATCGTAACCATCAAAAAATGTCGAAGCGTACCAATTGGCAACACCAGGAGTAATTTCTTCAGGACGATTGATGTAAGGAACCGCTTTGGTAACAGGGGCTTCGCAAGCAGCGAGTGTAGCAGCCGCAGCACTAAAGCCGAGGAATTTAAGAAAATCGCGACGATTGGTGGAAGCATTTTCCACAATAGCCTTATCGCCAATAAATTCTTCGACAGGAACATACTCCGCAAATTCGTTTTGTTGTTTTGCAACAAAAGACGGGTCGTTGTTCAGGTGTGCGAGGCCTTGCCAGTATTTTTTTTCGTTCGCCATATTTGGTTAACGTTCGGTATCTTCGGTGATATTAATAATCGTACTTATAATTTCGTTTATTATTCTTAGTAGTGGCAGCGTGCACATTCAATTCCGCCTGCTTGCGCTACGGTGATTTTTGCGCCTTTACCATACTTTTCTTTCATCTTTTCATGAAGCGATGCGTAGTAGCCGTTACCTGCGTAATTGCCTTTTTCATCTTCTTTCATGTCAATTTGTGTGTTGCGGTGGCAATCAATACACCAGCCCATTGTAAGCGGACGTTGCTGCTCGGCAACGGTCATGGCTTTGAGGTTTCCGTGGCAGGTTTCGCATTCTTGCTTACCTACTTTAACGTGTTGTTGGTGGCTGAAGAAAACGTGATCTGGAAGAACGTGAACTTTGTTCCATTTGATCGGGTGTGTGATACCTGTATATTTAGCGGAATCAGGATTCCAACCTACGGCGTAGTAAATTTTAGCAATCTCTTCTTTCGATCCTTCGTTAGCGGTTTGATCAATTACACGGTGGCAATTCATACAAACGTTTGCAGAAGGGATGCTGGCTGTTTTAGATTTCTCAACCGTGCTGTGGCAGTATTGGCAGTCAATGCCATTTTCGCCAGCATGAATTTTGTGTGAGAAATTGATTGGCTGTTCGGGTTTGTAACCAACCCATTTGCCGGGCTTCACTTCGTGCGCATAAACACCAATTCCTTTTAACGAATACCAACCTTTAACAACCAAAACACCCATCAAAAACAAGCCGATAACCAAAACAATTTTCTTGTTGTTGTTGATCCAAACTTTAGCTGATTCGATAAACGGTAAGCCGGGTTCTTCAGGTGTGCCTTCGTTTGAATGAACCGCGTTGCGGAGGTTGATTTTCGCATAACGAAGAACAGCAATCAAAATGATGATGATAACGAGGATAATGATAGCGAGTGCTGTTGTGCCAATGCTTCCTTGTCCTTCGTTGAGGGTAACATCTGTTCCAGCAGCGCCAGGACCAGCAACAACGGCGGGACCAGCTTTTTTCTCGTCTGGGCCTGTGGTTGCATAAGCAAGAATAGCATCAATTTCTTTTTCAGAAAGCGCAGGGAAAGTGTTCATCACACTCTTGTTGTTTTCCAAGAAGATCTTGTTTGCGTAGGCATCACCAGAGGCAATGAGTGCCGTTGAGTTTTTCACCCATTTGTATTTCCAGTCTCCTGCCGGAATACGATCAAGCACACCCAATAAACCGGGACCAGTCCCTTTTTTGGATGAAGCGTAATGACACGAGGCGCAGTTCACTTTGAACAACGCTTTACCATCCTGAGCGCGGAGGTTGAGCGTGCACAATAAAGAGAGAACCAGCGGTAAAAGAACGACGAAGCGGAAATTTCGAGCGTTTTGCCAGAGGCTGTTCATATATTTTGGTTGCTTTTTGGCGTGTTTAATTAACCTTACACTTTAAGGCGTGGCAAATTTAGTTAGTTGACCCTTCCGCGATTCTCTCCAAGCGAAAAAAATCTTCAAGAAGTTTAATTTATATTGATTCTAAATAAATGTGAAAATGTGTTAAGCCTTTGTTTTTTTCTTAATCCATTGTAAGCCAAAAATCAACGGCATAAATCTTGCATTTATCGAAAGTAATTTGGAAAGTGCCGAACGAGTGGTATAGGCAACAATTTTCGTTTGCTTGACAATTCGATGACGCTTAATTCCAAAAAACGCATCCGAAAACCTATCTTTGCACCATGATTTGGCGATTTCTCCTCTTTATAACCTTGCTTACGGTTGTTCCCGCAGCCGCACAAACCGCCGCTTCCGATAGTTTGCAACGGGGCGTTGATGCCGATGCGCGCACAACAGAACTTGTAAACAAACATGCCGAAATCAATGCCAAAGGCAAAATCAAAGGCTACCGCGTTCAGATTTATTTCGGTGTCGATAATGCCAAAGCCAAAGAAGTCAAATCGAAATTTCTCAGCAGTTACGGTACCGATGCACACGGCTATGTCATTTACGATTTACCCAATTTCAAAGTACGTGTTGGCGATTTCCGCACACGCATGGAAGCCTATCGTTTTCTAAAAAAGATCAAAGCCGATTTTCCAAGTGCTTTTATTGTTGAGAGCGAAATCGAGCTTGAAGACATTCATTAATTCCTCCTCAAAACGTATGAAAATTGCAGAAATCACACCATCATTACTTGATGGTGCTATGACGTATAGTCAATACTATACCATGATCGAAAACTTATTGCACGAAGGCAAAACAACTGGCCCCGACCAAAGCGAATTCTTGGTTGCGTATGCAAAACTGAATTTCCAACGCATGAAGCGCATTCAGAAAACCGTTCAAATTCTTCCAGACATTAAAGCAGCACTCAACAAATCGGAGCGTTCGATGATTTGGTTGTGTATTACCGAAGGTTGGTGTGGAGATGCCGCACAAATTTGCGGTGTTTTGAACGCTATGGCCGAAACCCGCGCCAACACCAAGTTTTTAGTCGTTTTGCGCGATGAGAATACGGCGTTGATTGATCGTTTTTTGACCAATGGCGGAAGAGCTATTCCCATTATTGTTCTGCTCGATGCCCAAACGCTTGATGTATTGGCGCATTGGGGACCACGCCCAACCGCGTTGCAAACACTAGTCAATGAATGGAAAACGAGTTTGCCGAAAGAGGAAATGATTGAAAAAGTACATACGTGGTATGCACACGATAAAACACAAACAACTCAAACCGATTTTTTAGCCATTTACGAGCAAGCGCTACTAAACTAAAAACACCTTAAAGCCCAAATAAAGAAGTCCTGAAATAAATTTCAGGACTTTTTGTCATATATGTGTTAATAACCTGTTAATAAAGAACAGTTTGCCGCATTTGAGTGTATAAAAACTCTAAGGCTTTCAGCGGCAATTTGAATGCAAAAATGGAAGATTTGGGGTGATTTCGGATTCAAAAAAGCCTCTTTTATTCGTTTTTTGAATGTTTCGTAAAGGTAAATCAACGGTTAAGCGAAGTCAAGTTTTAGTGTTATTACTTGTTCACAAAATGCATGTTCATAAACACGGGCCTGATTCAGGATGCAAAATCGCTTGAAAAGACCAAGAATAAAGCGTTTAAGTCATTTTCTCTTCCTCAAGTGGCGGCATTTTTCTTCCAAACAAAAAGAAGCAGGGGCTTTTGTACCTTCGCCCAAACTCAAATTCCGCAATGAACCTAAACGAACGTTCTGTATTGATTAAATCCGAAGCTAAAAAGCTCGGATTTTCATACTGCGGTATTTCTAAGGCTTGTTTTTTAGAGGAAGAGGCACCACGACTAGAAAATTGGTTGAATCAACACATGCACGGCGAAATGACCTACATGGCCAATCATTTCGATATGCGCCTTGATCCGCGCAAACTCGTGCCTGGCGCGAAGTCTGTGGTTTCATTGCTTTTGAATTATTACACCGAAGACAAACAAACCGATCTCGACGCGCCTAAAATATCGAAGTATGCGTATGGCGAAGATTACCATTTCGTCATCAAACGCAAACTCAAAACCTTGCTCGCCGCTTTACAAGAAAAAATTGGTGAAAGCGTTGGCGGGCGCGTTTTTGTTGACTCGGCGCCAGTAATGGATAAAGTTTGGGCACGCAAAAGTGGTTTGGGTTGGCTCGGAAAACACAGCAACCTCATTAACCGCGAAATGGGATCGTTTTTCTTCATCGCCGAATTAATTCTCGACGTTGAATTGGAAGAAGACGGTCCTGTAAAAGATTATTGCGGAACCTGCACGCGCTGCATCGACGCTTGTCCAACAGATGCTATTGTCAATCCATACATCGTTGACGGCAGCAAATGTATTTCGTACTTCACCATCGAATTGAAAGGTGCGATTCCCGAAACACAAAGCGGCAAGTTCGGAAACTGGGCCTTTGGTTGCGATATCTGTCAAGATGTTTGTCCTTGGAACCGTTTTGCAAAACCGCACCAAGAGCCAGCATTTTTGCCGCACGAAAATTTTTCCGGCATGACAAAATCAGACTGGACAGAATTAACAGAAGAAATTTTTCAGGAATTGTTCCGCAAATCGACCATTAAACGAACCGGATTTGACGGACTCCAACGCAATATTCGGTTTATTGAGAAATCGTAACCGATTTATAAACCTCGCGGATGACATCGCCATACAAATGGCCGAATGTGGCTAAACACCATGCTTTGAGCAATAACGCTTCATCTGGTTTCACCCAACGAACCGCTTTCATTAATTCTTTCTTGAATAAGAACCGATCAAAACTGACCTTCTCGAGGATCATTTTACTCATTTCCAACATACGCAACTGTGTTAAAGTTCTCTGTTAAACGTCAATTAACATACCTAAGATACACCAGCAACGTTAATTTTTGTCAATAAAAGTTTTCCACAAAACAAACCTGCTGAAAATCAATTCATTTCGATATTAACAGCTATTCTTTCCAGCGGTAAGTCTCCTGAGAAAGACCTGACAGATCGACGATTCGATCGGTAACAGTGGCAGCTAATTCTTCAAATGTTTTCGGATTGCTGTAAAACGAAGGACTAGCCGGGGCAATGATTCCGCCCGCTTCCGTAACCGTTTTCATGTTATTGAGGTGAATCAAACTCAACGGCGTATCGCGTATGGCTAAAATTAATTTGCGCCGTTCTTTCAACATCACATCTGCTGCGCGTGTAACCAAATCATTCGACACACCAGATGCAATGCGGGCCAATGTTCCCATCGAACACGGGCAAATAATCATGGTACGAAAACTCGATGAACCAGAAGCGAATGGCGCATAAAAATCGCCCTTAGAAAAATACTCAAACGGATACTTCGAAAAATCATCGTTGCCCAATTCGTGCCGCCATACCTCTTTCGCGTTGTCGCTCATCACCACAGCCACACGGTCAATTTGTGGTGCTAATTTCTGGAGTTTATCCAACAAGACTTTGGCGTAAACCGAACCACTTGCTCCCGTAACAGCTACAACAATACGGTGTTTTTGTGTGTGCATATCCATTGAAACAACTGCTCGGTATTATTGTTCGCTGCCACCCAAACGGTACGAAATGGTAAGCCCAACCACATTGTGATACATGCCACGATTGAATAAATTGGGAATAAATCGCTGGTAATAAATCGGTGTTGGAAAAACTTTGACCGGAAAAAACGAATTGGTCGAGCGTAAATTAAACATCCAATGCGAATTGATTTGATACGAAACACCAACGATGGTCGAGGTTTCTGTACGGCGATAACCAATGGGTGTAATCTCACCAAAATCGTCAAACTCACGCGTATTGACCAATACCGCAAAAGCAAGACCAATCTCTGGAACGATGCGTTTTAAATTTAAACGCAAAAGCAAAGGCACTTCGATGTAATTCATCCGCAATTCAAAAAAATCGTAATCGCCTTTTTCGGGATTGGCAATTTTACGACTTCCTTTCATGCTGTATTGCATCTCCATTTGCCCGTACCATTTCTTTTCAGGATTGGTTGACACAAAAATTCCCCCTACACCACCCGCTTTATTAAAACCCGAATACGTATCGCCATGAACTTGACTCGCATTCAAACCAAACAGCAATCCTGCGCGGAAAGCACGTTGCGCATACACACTGGTGTTGAGAAACACTACGATCAGCAAAAAACAAAAACGAATCATGGTGTCAAAGGTAGTTTTTTATTTTTTGCTGTTTTGGGAAACCACGCTCCGTTAATGGCATAAAAAATCCCGCTCAAATGATGCGGGATTTTCTTCAATTGCTTTTGGCTTATGGAATAAGATCAACTTCTTCTGCTTGCAATACTTCTTTCGTTGCATCATCATAAAGAATAGCGATGATTTTGCAATGCGAAGCATTCCAGTTTGCATTGACAATGTAGTTGGTGTAAACATGACCAAATGTAGCTTGCGCAGTAACTGCACCTGTTGAAGAAACTGCACCTGCAATCGACCCTGGTGTATTCACACAACCACGCAACACATGCTCCCATTCGTAATCCGGAATGTAAGTAGAGCCATCTTGTTGCCAACCCACAAGACTATCTTCAACAATCAAAATGGTGGTTTTGTATGTTCCATTCAAATCTTGCAAAAAACGGCCATCAATCGAAACATTTAACGAACGGGTAGCACTGTTGTACTCGCGCGAAATTTCCATCGATGCAATGGGCGCAGTATTGAGTAAACTATCAATAATTCCACCCCAATCGCCCGCTGGTTTACCGTGTGTATTGGTAGGAAAACCAAGGCGGTTGACCATCCCAACAGGCGGCGCATTAGAGAGTTGAAAAACCGCATCGTAATCAGCACTTTCTGTTGAATTAAGATCTTCAGAAAAAGATCCTGAGGGAGCACCGCTTGGGAGCGATGCGGGCGGACAAGGGCGCGCAAAGAAACCCGTGTGTATAGCAATTCCAATCAGTTTCTCGCCATAGAGGCTATCGAGTGCATGCAGTGTGCGAGCAGCTGCCGGGCACGTTGGACACGTATGTCCTGTAAATTCTTCTATCAATACTTTGCGTTGAACACCCGGCCCACCGCCTTGACCACTGTTTGTTTGATTAGGCTCGGCAACATAATCGCATGATGCAAAACCAAATACAGCAATGCTTGCTAAAAGAGAAAGAATGTGTTTCATGGCAATTTTCTTATGACGTATAAAATTAAGCATTTTTAGAACGAACTCGTAATGTTGAGCGAGAAACCATTTGATGCCGGAACAAAACGACAAACGCCACCTACACAAAAAATCCCCGCACGTTGTTTTCCGTAACCCAAGGTAATCCGATTTGTACCGCGTATGTAACCGCCTTGCACACTCAAGTAATGCACTTGCGCACCGTACTTATTTCCATAATTGTATTGATCGGTAACCGCACAAAAGAAATGTTCGCCAAACGTAAACTCCTCAATGATGGCCGCCCAACTACCCAAATCGTCTTTGGTGTACATGTGCTCCAAATCGGAACGCAACGTAAATTTACTATTCACTTTCCAGATCACATCCACAACCGCAATGTGTGTGCGAATAATTGGATAATTGATTTTCCCTTCGATCACATTTTTATTGTATCCGATATTCGCGTACAAAAATGTAGCCTTCACTTTTGGCGAAAACTTCTTGAAAATTTCAATGTTAATGTCTTGAAAGAACAACGAATCGCTGATGCTTGTCCAGCTTGACGTGTAGCCTTTCCGCGGGCCGGCCAAATCATTCAAATTGGTGGTATCGGGCATCCAAGCAGCGGAATAATTGAACGTAACGTCCATTCCATATTTCCCGCCCAACGGAGTTCCCTTTTTTACTTTATACGCTACTTCTGCTTGCCAACCAACTTCGCCATTGGGCTGTGTTGCATACGGATAATACGCCGCAAGCATGTATGTGTGCTGCTTCGTCAACGCTGGCAAATAATTAATCAACAAAGCATTTCCAGTTGCATTGCGTTCTGAACGGAAACCAAAATTATCAATCCGTTTTGCTGCCAACGAAATACCCAGCCCTTTCCGCGCATACGTTGCCGAAACAAGAAGCGCAGAACCGTCTTTATAGATATACCCATTCGCCAAAGTTGGATCATTGATTTTATGCGCATACTCTGCCGAAAAATTCACTCGTCCACGAATAATGCTTATACGACCAGCCGATGCTCCTACATTGAGTGGAAGGACCAACAACGGATCCTGATCTTGTTGGTATTTGCTTACAAAACTACCGCCTAAAATAAACTGTGTTTTGCAGCTATCCATTTTTCCGGCAAACAATTCGTTGAGGTTTACTTCGCCATCAAAACCACGCACAATGCCTGCGCCATAGGTAAAGAACGAACGCTGATGCCCCCAAATACCTTTCAAATAAATGCCTTTGTAAGGCGAATAGCGCACACGCAACCCATCAATCGAGTTGTCAAAACCCAATCCACGATCTTCGTACGAACGGAAAACCAAACCGCTACCAAACTGGTCATAGCTGTTTCCAACAGTTACTTCCAACTTCTCATTATCGTACGTGAAAAAACGATAGGGAATTCCAGCACCTTTAAAGCGCGGATCAAATCCTTGCATCACATTCTGATAACTCTCGTAACGCATTCCCGCAGAGAAATGACCGTTTGTATAAGTCAATGCCCCCCACCCGTTTGAGAGCGCCTTCTCAGGAACAGCTGGCGCACCAATGGCCGAATCGGGATTATAATACTGTGCATCGATTTGAAAATTGCCATGAATCTGGCCGCCACCAATAGAAGGGAGCTGTGCTTGGGCAGAAATGCCGAATCCGGCCACTAAAGCCGGAATCAACAGTTTTTTGAGTATCACGATAATTGAGCGTTTAAGAAATATTCGGTTCGTTATTATTCAGGCTTCTCGCCTTTGGCAACTTTTGCAATGACCTCGTGGAGTTTTTCTTCACCACCTTCTACATACGCATTGGTTTGCCAAACAATTTCCATATTGCCATTCAAGACAAATGTGTGGGGAACATTATTCACGTTCATGGCACGTTTGAAATCTTGGTTCTCGTCAATATAAACCTCGTATTCCCAAGCCTTACTTTCAACGTATGGTTTTACTTTTGGAGCATTGCGCGCATCGTCGATAGACACCGCAATAACTTTTACGCCTGTTTCTGCTTGCCAGTCTTCGTATTTCTCCGCAATGGCATTCAACTCTTTTTTGCATGGCGCACACCAAGTTGCCCAGAAACTAATCACGATAGGTTTGCCATCGTTTTTAAAATCGGCAGTGCTGATTGTTTTACCATCCAATGTTTTGATCGTAACAGAAGGAAGTTTAGCCAGATTCTCGCCGCTCTGGAATGCTGTTGCGGTAACAAAAGCCATCGCAAGCAAAAGCATAGAAGTAATTCGTTTCATAGTTTGTTTTTGTTGAGTATTCTTAAACGCACCAACAAACATCCAAAGAACAGGCCAAACTTATCGCACACCTGTTTTATTTCGTTTGCCATGCAGATCAGATACTGTTTTATAACATCTGTAACACGGTTGCAATTGAGCACCGCTAAAGTACATAATCTCCCGAACTTTGCTCAATCTTAACCGATTTGGTCAATTTTTACAAACAAACGGTCAATTTAAGTTTATATCTGGTAGTTGTAAGATCAATCTTTTATTCCTATGTTTGTAAGGCTCAACCAAAAGAAATAAGAGTTCCATAAAATAAATCGTCATGAAAAAAATCTTACTCGCCATTACTGTCCTTTTCTGTGCAGGATCTGCTTCTGCACAAAACCTCCATATCCTTGACATGGCCAATGGCAATGCCATGGTTAATGGACAAACGATGACCTATACCACATCGTCTTTGTTGACAGATGCGCGCCACTTCGAAATTCACAATGCACAAGGCCAACAAGTAACGGTGAAAGTACGCAAAACCGTTTTGGTTTTAAACGCACCTACAAGCAGCACATGGTTTTGTTCTGACTTAAATTGCTATGCTCCTGGCACAACGCTTTCTCCAAACATTAACATTGGTGCAAATGGCCAATTCGAACTTTCTGTCGATTATGATGCTGAAGATTATTCTTCCGGTATGACACGTGTTCGTTATGCCATTTTCAACACTGCAAATCCAAACGATTCTGCTTATATTATTGTTGAATACAATACACCTGTTGGCGTTGCAACAAACACTGCTCTCAAAGCAACTGTTTCTAACCCAATGCCAAATCCAGCTTCTTCTGCATTCAGCATGAATTACAAAATGACCAATACACCCGCTTCTGCGAAATTGGTTGTTTTCAACATGCTTGGTGCACAAGTAATGGAAACTGAAATCACCGACATGGAAGGAACTGTTCGCATGGACGTTAGCACCTTGGAGCAAGGCGTTTATTTCTGCTCACTCGTTGCCGATAACAAAACATTGACTACACGTCGTTTGATTGTAAGTTACTAATTACATAAATTCATTTATTAAAAGAAAGGTTGATCAGTAATGTTCAACCTTTTCTTTTAAACCCTACTGCCATGAAAAAATACACTCTCCTATTGTTTGTTTGCCTCGCAGTAAATGCACTTTTTGCGCAAACTATTGAGTTTCGTGATCCAAACAACAACAACCAATTGCTCAACGGGCAAACACTTTACTATTCTGTTTCGTCCGCAGCAAATATTGATTTTGAACACCATTACGAACTTGTTTCCACAACAAACCAGCAAATCATTCTCAAAGCACGTCGTGTGAATTTACAACTCAACGATCCCAATACACTCGTTTGGTTTTGCATGCGCATTCGTTGTTATGGACCAAGTACACCATTATCAGGAAACGACACCATCTTTGGCAGCACGCCACTCGATTTCAGTACGCATTATGTCCCTACGCAATACTCTTCTGGAATTAGCCGCATCCAATACTCCGCATTCTTAGTATCAAACCCCAACGACTCCGCCGTATTTTATATTGAATACGACACGCCCGCCGGAATTGATGCACATGCATCAACCAACTTCGTTTCACTTTCCAACCCAATACCAAATCCAGCTTCTTCTGCATTCAGCATGAATTACAAAATGACCAATACACCCGCTTCTGCGAAATTGGTTGTTTTCAACATGCTTGGCGCACAAGTAATGGAAACAGAAATCACCGACATGGAAGGAACTGTTCGTATGGACGTTAGCACCTTGGAACAAGGCGTTTATTTCTGCTCACTCGTTGCCGATAACAAAACATTGACTACACGTCGTTTGATTGTAAGTCACTAATTACTTCTTTTTTCTTTAAGAGTGGCTGTTTCGGTAAACCGAGGCAGCCACTTTTATGTTCAAAAAATAGGTGCCAAACACCTGCTGCAACTGCTTTTATTAGAGCCTGTTTAAAATGTGTTTTTGAGAATTGTTATGATGGATTTTTGTGCCAGACGAGGCGCGTTTTGAAGGCCATAGCGGCGCGCCTACGGTCAAAAAACGCAACGAAGTATGGTGCAAAAAGACGCATAACAAACTCAAAGGATAAAATTTAAACAGGCTCTTGTACTTCCATTGTTTTCATTTTCTTGAAAAGGGCACTCATACACAACTTTATTTAGTTTGACTTGTTTATAGGTTTATCAGTATAACCATTTAAACCTACTTCCTATGAAAAGACTAACACTACCTTTTGCCGTAGCCCTCGCGCTTATGTGCGCGTTTAGCGCATGTAAAAAAGATGAAACTGAAACATTTGGGCCAATGTCCCAGATAACCAAAGTAGATGACTCTAAAAAAGGCAGCACATCCAACCTGCGCGAAGACGATTGTTTTTACATCCCATTTACGCAGACAGGAGCAAATACGTGGACTGTCAACCAAAATGGTGTAAACATGACCTTTACCGATCTTCACCTGAAAGCCGATGGTCGTTTGTATGGAAAGCTAGCTTCTGTTAGTTCTGGTTCGAGGATCATTAATGGAGGAGACGATTATAATGGACGTGAATATGCTGTTGAGATTCCAATTTGTACTGGCAATTATGGCATCACTAAGTCAAGAGAACTCATTTCTCTTGTCCTTTACACTTCCATGTACGGAAATCATTCTTTTGTTTCTGTGAATGGTCAAGGTGCTCCTGGCGCTGAATTTATGGCCGAACTCGGAAAAAGTATCAAATCTGGAATACCGCTTTACGAAATTTCATCCTCTACGGCAACAATCACACATTACAATTTTACCAGCAATATATCTTCTTGTACTGGCTCGCGATTGATTCTTGGTAAATTATATGCCAAAGGTGTGGTTCGTCATCCTGGGCCAAACGGCACAGAAACATTCACCTTTACAGAACTTGGTATCGCAAGTATGTGTTTGGAAGACGAATTTATTGCCCCACTTCCTCCGCCGCCAGTTGGACCACCATTGCCACTTTCTTAAACTTCTGTTTTATTACTAGAGCCGCATCTTGATTCTGTCAGGATGCGGTTCTTAATATTACTTCGAAGTATAAGCCGAAAGTAATTTATCTACCAAAATCGGGACACCTTTACTTGCAGGTTCGCGAATAATAATTGTATTCCTTACCGTTGTTCCACCTACTTCATTTGGATCAATCAAGAAAACCGGACAAGCTTGCGGTGCATAATTCACAAGCCCTGCAGCAGGATAAACATTAAGCGATGTTCCGATAATGATAAAAATATCAGCCGTTGCTGCAAGTGCCGCCGCGTTTTCAATTTCTGGCACTTCCTCACCAAACCAAACAATGTGTGGGCGCAAACGCGACCCTTCTTCACAGCGATCTGTTGCGGTTAATTCCCAACCCTCAATTTCATAAATCAATGCCGGATTGTATGTACTGCGCGCTTTCCGAATCTCGCCATGCAAATGCAAAATATTTTTTGATCCCGCGCGCTCGTGCAAGTCATCAACATTCTGCGTGATAATCTGCACATCAAACTTCGACTCTAAACGCACGAGTGCTTTATGCCCTTCGTTGGGTTGCGCTTCGATTACTTGCTTACGTCGCTCGTTGTAAAAACGCAAAACCAATTCGGGATTCTTTTTCCACGCCTCATACGTTGCCACTTCTGTTACATCATGCTCTTCCCACAAGCCACCGCTATCGCGGAATGTACGAATTCCACTTTCAGCACTAATTCCGGCACCTGTAAGGACTACGATTCTTCGTGACATAAAATGAGTTTATTCTTCTTACTGAGCGAATGTATAAAATTCCTTTACGCAAAAAAAGCGCCTCATCAGAATTGACAAGGCGCCTTTCATGTTGTTCTTGTAGGCTTAGAACTTTGCAGAGAATCCAATGCCTAACACTTCGCGGAACTGAAGTGCAGGACCAGAACTTCCATCTTCACGCAAAATAGTAATGTCATGATCGTAAATCATCTGTGTATTAATGCTCGCAGACAAGTATTTATTCACTTTCATCGACAAGAGAACTTCCCAGTTCAAATCCACGTTTTGCGGACGATCGAGGTAATTGCTAAACAATTCGAGTTTTGTGGCAAGATTCACATTCGTCATGATGTCTTTGCGGTATTGCGCACGCAAATAACCACCAAACTCGTTACGAAGTGTTTCTCCTGGTTTCACACCAAAAGCACCAACCTCAGAAAGCAAAGGTGCTGTTACAATTGTGGTACGGCCCGTAAACGGAGAAATGAATAACGAAAACGCATCATTCGGTTTGTAATCCAAACCAATAGCAAGCAACGCATAACCCGGTGCCAACATATCGGAGATACGCGATTGTGTTGTATCGTTTGGATAAGTATAACCTGGACTGAATTGTGTTTTGAAGTTGAACAAGATCGAATAGTACCAAACTTTTGCAAACGCATAACGACCATACTTTGAAGTAAAATCGAATTTATCATCTGTCTTACGAATCAACGAAGATTTACCTTGTTGCAATAGACCGTAAGCCATGTCAAGTGTGTTATCCCAAGTCGTTGATCCTTTTTTGTAGTTTGCAAATAAGTTGAACAACGTTTGTCCAGAAACAGAATTTACACCACCAGCAGCCCAATTGGAAAATGACGCTTGTGTAAAATTAAGAGCAAGTACACCACCCCGTTTCCAAAGTTTTGTTGAATCTGTTTGTGCTACTGATGTCAGGCTCAGGAGCATTAAAAAAAGTGTAACAATTTTTTTCATAAGTAGTCAGGTTTATTTTCGACAAAGATATTCAAAAAGAAAAGCATACCCGATTTATGGATATGCTTTTCCTATATGATGAATTATTTATTTGCTGCGCAAAGCATCGCGAATTTCTGTAAGCAAAACTTCTTCTTTTGATGGCGCTGGTGGTGCGGCTGGAGCTTCTTCCTCTTTCTTCTTCATCTTATTCATCATTTTGATCACCATGAACACAACCAAGGCTACGATCAAGAAATCAATCACCATTGTGATGAAACTACCGTAAGCAATGACAGGTCCTAGTTTCTTTGCATCTTCCAATGCCATCGGTTGTCCGGCGGCTAAATTTGCAGCATCAACTTTGTCGCTGATACTCATGTACAAATTGTTGAAATCAACATTGTTCATCAACTTACCAATCATAGGCATAACCATACCATCGATAAACGCTGTTACAACTTTTCCAAATGCAGCTCCGATTACGACACCAATGGCCATATCGATCAGGTTTCCTTTGAGTGCAAATTCTTTGAATTCTTTAACGAACCCCATAGTGTTTTGTTTTTTTAGTGAATTGATTTATCCGGTTTATTTAATGCCGCAAATTAAGAGCATTATTTTAACATATCAAAAACCTTTTTTTGCTGCTTACAAACAACCCGTTCTTCCACCATCAACCGGAACATTAATACCATTGATATAAGCCGCCGCCGGACTAGCCAGAAACGCAATTGCCGCAGCCACTTCCGATGGATCGGCAAAACGTCCCGCTGGAATTTCTTCAATCATTTCATGCCTCAACGCATCCATCGACTTTCCTGTCTTCAGCGCTTTTGCTTCCAGCAAACTACTCAGCCGTTGTGTCGCTGTGGCACCTGGCAAAACATTATTTACCGTTATTCCAAAAGACGCCAATTCTAACGAAAGCGTTTTCGACCAATTGCCAACAGCTGCACGAATCGTATTCGAAACACCTAAGCCTTTCAGCGGTTGTTTTACCGAAGTTGAAATCACATTGATGATGCGACCAAATTTTTCTTGTTTCATGCCCGGCAATACCGCTTGCACCAACAAATGATTGCACAATAAATGATTCGAGAAAGCCGTCAAAAACTCATCTGGTTTCGCTTCCGTAATCGGCCCGCCCGCAGGCCCACCCGTATTGTTCACCAAAATATGAATGGCGCCGCGCGTGCGCACATACACATCCACCAAGTCATACAATTTTTGTGGCTCACCGAAATCGGCAATAATGTAATCGTGCTTACCAACTCCACCCAATTGCTCCATCGCCGTTTTTAAACGCGCTTCATTACGCGCCACCAACGTTACCGAAGCACCCAGCAAAGCCAATTCCTGCGCCGCTGCACGGCCAATCCCCTGCGAACTTCCGCACACCAACGCGCGTTTACCTTCCAAATTTAAATTCATGCTGTTTATGTGTTAGAGAAATGATTTTTTATCCATGTTCAACCACTCCAAGGCCGCACCGCTCAAGAGCAATTCTTTTTTCGCATCTGGCCATTGCATTCCACGAATCAATGTGCCCGGAATATTTTCGCCCAACGGAAACGGATAATCGCTTCCAAGAGCCACGCGATTTGCACCAAACTGATCTACCACCACATCCAACATCCGCGGATCATGCACCAAACTATCAATCCAGAATTTTCCTAAATAATCAAGCGGACGAACCGAATTATCCACCGCACACAAATCAGGACGACAATCAAAACCATGCTGCACACGACCCACTGTTGCCGGAAACGAGCCACCACCATGCGCAAACGCAATACGAAGCGTTGGGAGTTTTTCTAAAACACCACCAAACAACAACGAACAAATTGCCCGCGACGTTTCTGCTGGCATACCCACCAACCACGGCAACCAATACTTCTGCATGTGCTCCTCGCCCATCATTTCCCACGGATGTACAAACACCGCCATGTCCAATTCTGCACAAGCCGCAAAAATTTCGAGGTACTCTGGCTCATTCAAATTTCGTTGGTTGATATTTGTACCAATCTGTACGCCCTTCAAGCCAATTTTTTTGCACCGCTCCAATTCCTGAATCGCAAACGCTGTATGCTGCATGGGCAAAGTCCCCAAGCCCATAAACCGTTTCGGATAACGCGATACAATATCTGCAATGTGATCATTCAAAAATTTCGATAGCTCCAAACAATCTTGCGGCTTTGCCCAGTAACTAAACATCACCGGAACAGTTGATAACACTTGAACATGCACACCATGCCCATCGCACTCGTGCATACGCGTTTCCGCGCTCCAACAATTGTCATCAATATCGCGGAAAAACTTTCCATCATCGCGCATCATCCGCGCACAACAAGGCTTATAATGATCGAGCGTAATAAAACCACCATACCCAAATTTCTCTTTCCAGTTGGGAATATGTTCCGGCAAAATATGCGTATGAATATCGATTGTAAGCATGATTATTATCGTTTAAATTTTGCCGGATTCAATTGTGCCGCCTTCGCTTTGTAAGCCGAACCTGTTGCTTTATCGCCTTTGAAATCGTAGGTTATACCAATGTAATAATACGCCTCCGCATAATCCGGTTTTAAATCAATCGCTTTTTGAAAACAGGCAATCGCTTGGTCGTGATGCCCTGCTTCGCCATGAATAGCACCCAAATTAAAATACGCATCCGTAAAATATGGATTGAACTGAATCGCTTTCTCAAATTGCTCCTGCGCTTCCGCCATACGCTTCTGCCCAAAAAGTAAGGTTCCGTAATTGCTCCGATACAAAGACACTGAAGGGGCAATTTCAATGGCTTTTTTGAAATACATTTCCGACTTCTCCTTTTCTCCATTACGCATGTGGATGCGCGCCAGTTGACCAAGTGCTTCAGGAAACTTCGGATAGATTTTCAACGACTGCTCCAATTCTGAAATCGCCAAGTCGTTGTATTTTTTTTGCTCCTCTTTACTTTTCGTGGCCAAGAAATTATCCAACGAAACATAATTTCCTAAATAAAAATGTGCCCGTGCACTGTTTGGCGCATTCTTCACATCGGCCGTATGCAAGGTCAAATTACTTTCCCAGTCCGCATTCCGCGAAACTGTTTTCCAACTATACAGCAAACACACCACAACAACTGGCCAAACAAAAAATCCATTGCGACTAAAAAAAGATGCGAGTTGTGTTTCTTCTGAAACTTCGCGCTTCATCAATGCTGCCAATTTTACAAGCAAAGCCACACACGCAATCGAAAAAGCAAGCGATGGTACAAACATCAAACGCTCCGCAAAATTTGTCCCGATTAAGGTTACAAGATTTGATACAATTGAAACCGTAATTACAAAAAACACAATCGCGAACGCCAATAATTCTTTGCGCTTGTAAGAACGAACCGCATAAAAAATCATACCACCAAACAACACCAACGAAAGCAGGAAACGCCAATCGCCAAACGATTCCAACAACTGTATTTCTGCAAACGAATGATCGGACGAAAGCGGATCGGGCCAAACCATGCGCCACACATACAAACCCAACAAGTAAATAGCCGTTGCATAACGCATGCCAACATTCGGCGCGCCCACCAAGATGTTTTCTGTAATCGTTGCGCTGTCCGTTGCGCGCATGCCAATGACCGAAAGGCGGAACAAAAAGAAAATCACCGCCGCACCAACAAAAATGCTCAGAATACGCACATAATCTTTCTTCTCCGCCTTACTAAAAAAATACATCATGGCCGGAACAATAGCCAAAAACGTAATCGCCGACTCTTTTGAAAACAACGACAGCAGATACAAGCCTCCAGCAAAATACGAAGCCAATTTATTCCCCTCCGATAAATAACGATGCAAAAATTTGAGCGACAACACAAAGAAAAACAAGCCCATAATTTCATCGCGGCTCTTGATGTTTGCCACCACTTCGGTATGAATCGGATGTGCCGCAAAAAGCGCAGTAATTAAAAACGAAATCAACAAATGCCCAGTGTACAAATACAAAACACGGAAAAGCAAAAAAATCGTCAACGCATAGAACAACACATTCACAAAATGACTCAGGCCCGGCGAATCGGGTGCCATGCTCCATTCAATAGCAAACATCGCCTTCGACAAAGGACGATACAGCGAAGCATCCGCATTCAAAGAACCTTCACGATACGATGAAAAGAAAATTTTCGGAACAGCACTGATGCCCTGTTGTGTAATTTGATTCTCTTTAATGATCGAGTAATCATCGAGTACATACGCATGACTCAACGTATTGAAATAAAGTAAAAACGCAAAAATGCCAAGCAGCCAAGCTAGCGTTTTGACCAACTTAGTTGAATCGGCAACCGTTTTACGGCCCGATTTGTTTTTAGCAGACGATTCGTTTTTTTGTTTGCTCATCACGCTTGAACAGGCGGTTGCATAACCGTTTGGCAATGCTTACACGTACGCAACGTTTCGCTACCATAAAACGTTTTAAATACCGATTGAAACTGCGACATAATATCGGTTAGCGTAAAATACTCTTCGTACAATTTAGCATTGCAGCTTTCGCAAAACCACAACAACCCATCCTTTTCAGTATCGCGACGTTTACGCTCCATAACTAAGCCAACCGTATTCGGCCCGCGCATGGGGCTGTGCGGAACTCGCGGTGGCAAAAGAAAAATATCGCCTTCTTTGATGTGTACATCAACCGCTTTCCCATCTTCTTGAATGCGCACCATCACATCACCTTCCAATTGATAGAAAAATTCCTCGCTCTCGTTGTAATGGTAATCTTTACGCGCATTCGGCCCGCCAACCACCATCACAATAAACTCGGCGTCTTGATACACAACCTTATTGCCAACAGGCGGTTTCAGCAGATGACGGTTTTCGTCGATCCATTTTTTAAAGTTGAACGGGCGGGTGATCATGGTGTGGTGGATTTTGGATGCGTTGAAATTACACAATTGGAGGAACAGGTAGATAATCAACTTGCGAGAAATGCCTCTGGCTCGTTCCATTAAATGCTTTGATTAATGCTTCACGCATTTCGGGAACATCTTCAAAAGCGCGATACCAGATAGAAAAAAAACCTCTTGATTGGGCTTGAAAACAAATATTATCAATCAGCATGTTATCCTTTTTAGGTGCCTCACCCCAACATTGTCTTGCACTTCGCACATGAATAATGGCCTCGTAACGTTCTTTCCAACGATAATCTGTTGCTCGATTATTTACTTTTAGAATATCTAAACCAACTAGTTCAATTGTAGCCTTCGCCATTGTTTCTTCCACACTCCCTTTTACTAATGAAGTTGAAGGAATTGCAATTGCTCCATCATAAGTCTCGCCTTTCCTCCGAAAAACCTTTTCTATGTAAGCAAACGCTAAATGTGTGTTGTGCATATCGGGCAAAAGATGCGTTGTATGTGAAGTTGGTTTATCCGATTTCGTTAAATTACATGGCCCGCAAGCAAGAAGCATATTCGTCCAATCTACTTTTCGAGTTGGATCTAATGACTTTGGCGAAACATGTTCGACTTGTGGTGAAAACGTAATTTTCATATTACAGTAAGAACAATAAGAACCAATACGATCAATCAAATCCTTACGCCAATGCGTATAGTTACTGACCGTTTTATCAATGCCTTTTTCTTTCGGGATAGTCCCACGATCGATTGGTCTCATCTTATAATCCTTTCGCCATTCTATTCATTTGGAGAAAGGCACGCAAAGCCGGATCTGAAATATGCTCTTCGCGCTTTTCCAACTCCTCAACCAATACTTTTTTATCCTTTTCACTATTCGTATTACTAGCTTTCTCTAATAACTCTAAATAGCCTTTTGACATTTCTTCTTTTTCTTCGTTCGCTGTTGCGTAAACGTCCTCTACACCCATAAATTCAGCTGTTTCTTGTAAGGATAATGACTGTGGATTAACATCCGCATCTTCATCTAAATTAATCACTTGACCCTCTTTCAACGACTGAACAATAAAAGGCGAATGCGTTGTTACAACAAACTGAATATTAGGAAATCCATCTTGAATATCATTGACAATATGTTTTTGCCAAGTAGGGTGAATATGTAAGTCTAATTCATCAATCATAACCACACCTTTGCTTTTTTCAACTGCTTCAATTCCTAGATGATTGTTTAATACAATACACCGAAAAGCCAATTCAGCTATAATTTCAACCATGATTTGAATTCCATCACTATGAAAATACGAAGGCAATCTATCGGATTTTTTTTGATTTGGAAACTCAACCGCAAAGACCAAATAAGGCGCTTCAAAATCAACATCTTTTATCATTGGCAATGCCTTTTGGAGAGCCTGATAAAAAGCCTCCTTTGTTCCCTTAGTTTCTTTTCCTGCCAGTAATCGATTATGATAACCATTCAGCCAATTATGATACTGAAACTTGGAAGAACGCATGTCCAACCAATCAGCATAGCCATGACGAAATATATTTATCCCCGTATATGGTTCTGTAACACGACCACTTCCCCAAAAACGATCTGTACCAAAATATAAAATCACAGGCAAATCAATCGTTTGACGATGCTCCAGTATTTTTTCCCTTGCTTCAATCGCTAAGTTCCTCGCCTTACCAACATCAGCATCACTTGAAGATGTTTTTGATCCAATTGCAGGAATTCTCCGACACCATTTTAATCCATCGATTCCATGTATTTCACCTTCTGCAAAAACACCTACTGGCGCACATTCTTTCAAATAAGAACCACGATCTTCTAGCTTAATTTCTTCTACACGAACTTCTAAAGGATGAATATGTCGTTTTGATGTTTCGTTAATCCCAAGAAGATATGTTCCAGCGGCAATCCGTAGCCCTTGCAAAATCGTTGACTTACCTTTTCCATTCACTCCAATAACCGCAGTGAATAGACTTGGAAAATAAATCGTCTTCCAATCGATATTACGGAAATTCTCCAGTTCTAACTTTGTAATACGCATAGTCCTCTTTGAATGAAGTCAAATTTAAAAATTATATCTGTTTTGCCACTATTATCCTGTAACATTCCCCCCTTTTTCCCCGTCACACAACCATTTAACACATTTCGCGTCTATCTTCTCAGCGAAAGCCTAACTTTGCACCACCTTTTTCAATGCGCCGGATTTTACTCGTTTTTTTGCTTACTCTTTTTGCACTCACCGCTAACGCAGGTGTTGTGAAGGGAATTGTACGCGATGAAAACAACCAACCGCTTCCCTACGTTTTTGTCCTGCTTAAAAATTCTACCTACGGTATCAACACCAACCTCAATGGCGCCTATTTCCTCGAATTAAAACCAGGCACACACACCCTCGTCTTTTCCCAACTCGGTTACGAAACACAAGAACAAGTTGTAACCATCCTAGCTGGCAAAACTACGCTGCTCGATGTGAGCATGAAACCAACCTCCAAAGAACTCGGCGCCGTAGAAATTACCGCCCGCGGCGACCGCGACAAAGGCAAGGAAATCATGAAAAAGGTGATTGATAACCGCGACAACTATTGGAGCCGCGTTCAGAATTACAAATGCAATACCTACCAAAAATCATCCCTCGAAAAAATTCTCATCAAACCCTCAAAAGTTGATTCTTTAAAAAAAGACACCATTGCTCCTGAACCGCCCAAAGCAGCAGAAACCGATACCACAAAAGCTAAAAAAGGAAAGAAGAAAAACAAAAAAGACACCGAGCTTGAGGAAGAAATAAAACAAAAACAACTCAACCTCATTGAATCCATTTCCGAAACCTATTTCCGCGCTCCAGGAACATTCAAAGAAAATATTCTGGCCTATCATGATTTTTCTGAAAAGCGCAGTTACAGCGGCGGCGGTGGTGGTGGTGGCTCGTTTGAATACGGCGAACACGAAATCGCACCCGTTCAATACTCCAACGACAATCCCTATTTATTAATCAGCGACGCGCAAAGTATTGATTTTAATTTTTACCGCAATCAAATTGATGCGCCCGCCCTCAGCTCCCGCCCGCTCCTCTCGCCCGCCGCTGCCACCGCTTTTTTAAGTTACCGCTTCGAGTTTCTTGGCTCTTTCGACGAAAACGGAAAAACCATTCACAAAATTGGTGTTCTCCCACTTTTCAAATCCGATGCCCTTTTTTCGGGAAGCATTTTTATTCAAGACAGCACTTGGGCAATCGTCTCTGTCAACCTCAGCATCAATCCCGATGTGCTCCTCTTCTGCAAAGAATTTCGCGTCATTCAAGACTATTCCGAAGTTGCACCAAACACCTTCCTACCCATTCGCCGCGAATTTCTTTACACCATTCGCGAAGGCAAATACAATATTCTCGGAAACACACGCGTCGATCATTCCAACTACCAACTCAATATCGAAATTCCCAAAAAATTATTTACCGACGAAGTCAAACACTTTCAGCCCGACGCATTCGACAAAGACAGCGCATATTGGGTCGATAACCGCACCATTCGACTCGAAGAAAAAGAAATTGCCTACATCCACGTCGTCGATAGTTTGCAAGCACGCTACAAAAGTCCCGAATTTTTAGCCGAGAAAGATTCTGCAAACAACGTCATCAACGTTTGGAGTTTTTTACTCAACGGCGTTTACCACATCAACCGCGCCAAAGGAATTGATTATTACTTCGATCCGCTCATTGCACAAGTTCAGCCATTTGGTGTTGGCGGCTACCGCCACCGGCTTGGCGCGCATTTCAACAAAGATTTTAAAAACGGCAAATACCTCGAAACCGATGGGCAAATTGATTACGGTTTTCTCAATAAAGATGTGCGCGGAAAAGTTGGCGTTGGTTTAACATACTATCCTTTACGCTTCGTCAGAACATTCGTCCGCTTCGGCGATTTCTACGATATGGTAAACACGTTTGCATCACTCGAATCAGTTTTTAGTCGAAGCAACTATGTGCGCTGCCGCGAAATCAGTGTGGCCCAACGCATGGAAATTGTCAACGGACTATTTGGCGAAATAACACTCGAATACAGCGATCAGTTTCCCATCACCGGATTGCGTTTAGAACAATGGTCAACTACACTTTTTGGATCGCTCAACATACCAGCCGATTTTCAACGCTACGTCAAATCGGAAGTTCGACTCGAATTGAAATACCGCTTTCGTCAGAAATACATCATCAAGAAAAACAAAAAAATAATTCTCGGCTCTAAATTTCCTGAAGTTCGATTCCTTTACCGCAAAGGCATTCCAGGCGTATTCAACAGCGAAGTTAATTTTGACTACATCGAATTTAGTTCTATCGACGAATTAAAACTCGCACGTTTTGGAACCAGTTCTTGGTCGGTACTTGCAGGCGCATTTGTCAATAAAAAAGATTTACGCTTGCTCGAATACAAATACTTCCGTGGGTCCGACTCGTTTATTTTCTCCGACCCGCTTCGCTCGTTTCAATTGCTCGGACGCACGCTCAACACACCCGATGCGTTTTTCCGCGTCAATTACATTCATCACTTTGAAGGCTTGATGGGCAATAAAATTCCGTTGTTCAACAAATTAAAAATCACGGGTGTTGTGGGTGGTGGCGTGTTGCTTATCCCGAGTGCAAACTTTAATCACCAAGAAATTTTTGTGGGTGTCGAGCGTATTGTTCGCATCCGCAAACAACTTTTCCGCTTCGGTGTTTTTGCTGTAACCGCCGACAATAGTTTAGACAAGCCGCAGATTACCTATAAGTTTGGTATTGGATTCTACAATACCTACACACGCAAGTGGAGCTATTAATTTTTTTTATCGTTGATACAATAAACTTGAACTTGCTCCGTTTTTCATCGTCTTTTTTAGAAAAACTATGCCGCACAACTACTTCACCAAAACCGCCACGAAACATGAAAACCGATTTTCTGTTCAGTCGCAGAAGTATTGTTGTACTTGCTGCATCTAGTTCCATTACCTTCTTTGCTTGCAAAAAAGAAGATGCCATTCCTGTTGTACAAAACCCCGATCCACAACCGCTATCAACGATGTACAACTTTCCAATCACGACAGGCTCGTATTGGATTTATCAAAACGAACAACTCGATTCAAACGGAACCCTTATCAACATCGGCGCTTGCGATAGCATGTTTGTAGAAGGCGATACGACTATTGGAGCCAATACGTACAAAAAAATACGCACGATTCGCGGCTTCGGCACAGGTTACTTTCCGCTCACACAACTAAGCATCCTCCGCGATTCGGCAGGCTATTTAGTTGATCCAACAGGTAGTTTTATTGAGCACGATAATTTTACAGACACGCTCAACAACTACAATGTGCCCAATACCGTTGATGTTTGGTATTTTATGGAACACCAAGATTCGCTTGTTACCGTTCCTGCTGGCACATTTCAAACGATTGATTATAAAGGCCACGCGTATGCCTTAGTCCCCAATTATCCTTGGCCCAACCCGCGCTTCACGCATCGCTTATTTGCAAACAACATTGGCGAAATTCGACAACGTTTGCATTTTTTCTCCTCGCCTGATTATATCCAACGCAGCCTTCTCCGCTACCACATCCAATAAAAACGCAACGGGCGATTGCAGGAAATACAAACCTGCTTTCGCCCGTTCTTTTCTTTTCTCCTACGCTTCCGAAGGCTCGGAATGCAACGCGTAGGTACGAAATGCGCGTTTGCAACGCGCGTTTCACCATTTTAACAACCTACTAAATTCATCCTCCTTATTCATAAAAAACAGACTCCAGAAACGTTAGCAAGTAGCCGATAAAGCACACCCCTACACATTTCGTTTCTTCATCTGTCATAGGTTTATATAATCCGTATAAAATCGTACCTTTACGCTCCGTTTGTAACCGGCCTCCAACATGAGCGATCAGATCAAACACGAGTGCGGAATTGTACTCATTCGTCTGTTAAAACCCTACCAATACTACATCGACAAATACGATACGCCCATGTACGGGCTAAACAAATTGTATTTGCTCATGGAGAAACAGCACAACCGCGGCCAAGATGGCGCTGGTGTGGCTACCATCAAATTTGATGTTGCCCCCGGATCGCGCTACATCAGCCGCTACCGTGCTACTGGCTCTACCGCCATTCAAGAAATTTTTGGGAAAATCAATTCCAAATTTGAAGACGCACAGAAAAAGCATCCTTCAAAAATGAAAGATGCAGCGTTCCTCAAACGTGGCGTTGCGTTTACAGGCGAATTGCTCATGGGCCATTTGCGCTACGGAACGTATGGCGGAAATAGCATCGAGAACTGTCATCCGTTTTTGCGTCAAAACAATTGGATTACCCGCAACCTCGTTGTCTCCGGTAATTTTAATTTGACGAATGTGGACGAACTCTTCGATCACCTTGTCGAACTCGGACAACACCCGAAAGAAAAAGCCGATACCGTAACGGTGATGGAAAAAATCGGGCATTTTCTGGATGGCGAAGTAGAACGCTTATTTCAAGTCTTCAAAGCACAAGGCTATTCCAACCAAGAAATTACCGACCTCATTGCACGCGATATCGACATTCAAAATATCTTGCAAGGCGCGAGTAAAAAATGGGACGGTGGTTATACCATGACAGGTATGCTTGGGCATGGCGATGCATTTGTATTGCGCGACCCAAGCGGCATTCGTCCAGCTTTCTGGTATGCCGATGATGAAATTGTCGTTGTTACCTCAGAACGTCCGGCCATTCAAACCGCATTCAATGTTCCAATCGAATCGATTCGTGAACTAACGCCTGGCCATGCGTTAATCATTAAAAAAGATGGCACCTTTGGCGAACATGAAATTGTTCCTGCCTTGGAGAAAAAATCGTGCACGTTCGAGCGCATCTATTTCTCGCGCGGAAGCGATCGCGACATTTACGAAGAACGTAAAAGTTTGGGCCGTCAACTCACACCAACCGTTTTGAAAGCGGTTGATTTTGATGTGCAAAATACCGTCTTCTCGTTTATTCCGAATACCGCCGAAGTGGCGTTTTATGGGTTGGTTGATGGCTTACACAATTACCTCAACACCGTAAAACGACATAAAATTTTGTCGATGGGAAAAGTTGCTGATCCCGAACTCACCGAGATTTTATCGCTTCAGCCACGCATCGAAAAAATTGCCTTGAAAGATGCCAAGCTACGCACCTTCATCACTTCCGATTCACGTCGCGACGATATGGTGGCACACGTTTACGACACCACCTACGGCGTAGTCAAAAAAGGCGATAACCTGGTTGTGCTCGATGATTCGATCGTTCGTGGTACAACCTTGCGTCAAAGCATTCTTAAAATTCTGGATCGCCTAGGTCCGAAAAAAATTGTTGTGGTTTCCTCTGCACCACAAATTCGTTACCCCGATTGCTACGGCATCGACATGGCTAAAATGGGCGACTTCATTGCTTTCCAAGCCGCTGTTGAATTGCTGAAAGAAACCTTCCGCGAAAATTTACTCGACGAAGTTTACGAAAAAGCCAAAGCGCAAGAAGGTTTGCCTGTAGAACAAATCACGAATGTGGTGAAAGAAGTTTATGCCCCATTCTCAGCCGAACAGATTTCACAAAAAATATCACAATTGCTTACGCCCGCTGGCATCAATGCCGATGTAGAAATTTTATACCAATCGCTCGAAGGCTTGCACAGTGCTTGCCCCAACCATACCGGCGACTGGTATTTCTCCGGCAATTATCCAACACCGGGCGGAAACCGCGTCGTCAATCGCTCTTTCATGAATTACATGGAAGGCAAAAATGTACGTGCATATTAATTGATCTATCAACTAATAACCAAAAAACCCCGATTCAAAACGAATCGGGGTTTTTGGTTGGTCTAGAGTCAAAGTAGGAATTATAAAATCTGGTCATTGATGTGGTGACCTTAAAAATAATACTACTTTTAATCCTATGGCTGGCTTATCACCGTATCGGTATAATTTCAAGCAAATAATATTACAAACAATTCCAATGAAAACAATTCTGCTTTGGCTCTTATTACTAGTCACATACTGCTCGTCCGCGCAACAATGGGAGCAAAGAGGCCAAAATATCATTGGGGAAGCGGCTGGCGATAAATCTGGCCAATCGGTTCACCTTAGTAGAGACGGAAACACATTAGCGATAGGTGCCCCATACAACATTGGGAGTGGTAACTATGCTGGTCATGTGCGGGTTTATACATGGGACAGTGCATCTTGGCAACAAAAAGGCACAGATATTTTTGGAGAGACGGCTGGTGATTTATTTGGGTGGTCGGTTTGCCTTAGTGACGACGGTAATACTTTAGCAGTCGGTGCTCCAAACAATGAAAATCAATTTTTTGATGCTGGACATGTACGTGTATATTCTTGGGATGGCATCGCATGGCTTCAAAGAGGAAATGATATTGATGGAGAAGATTTTTTTGACCAATCTGGGATTGGCATTAGCTTGAGTTCGGATGGCAATACGTTAGCAGTTGGTGCAAATATAAACGATGGTAGTTTTATAGATGCAGGACATGTGCGCATATACACTTGGGATGGAATCACTTGGCAACAAAAGGGTGGTGATATTGACGGTGAAATGGCAAGTGAAGGCTCTGGGTTCAAAGTAAGTTTGAGTAATGATGGAAATACCGTTGCAATTGGCGCATTTACGAACGGAGGTCTTAATATATATTGGGGTCAAGTCCGTATATATAGTTGGAATGGAGATC
>JAAFIA010000150.1 GCA_013298545.1 Bacteroidota bacterium
ATTATTTTGAAATCTGGAATGATCAAAATATTTTGTTGGCCCGTTCAAACAAAGCGAAGGTTGTTGTGGTTGTAGGTCGTGCACCAGCCGTTGTTCAACCGCAAGTTGGTGGTGTAACAACTTTTGAACAGATTCAAGAGTTTAACAATCCAGCAAACTAATTTTTAGTTCCAAGAGTATATTTCCCGAATCATGCTGTTTACAGGATGATTCGGGATTTTATATCAGGAGTTTTTATTTATTACCGCATTATCAATTTAGTTTTTAGTATTCGCGCACGATAAATTTTCAGTCATGGATCAATTACACGAACCTCAAAAACAAGCGGAAGAGGAGAAGAAGCAGTCGAATAGTAGCAACCGTCGGCCGACGCAGAATCCGGCGATGTTGGCTTTGTATAGTGTAATGGATAAGATGGATGCAGGAGAGCCGTTGACAGTTCATGATGTGGTTTTGGCGCATCGTCATGGTGATGCGCGTTTTCATAACCGTGCGCGGAATTATCGTCAGCAGTATATTGATGGGAAGGGGAAGGGTGAAGAGAAGGAGAAAGGGAAGGAGAGCGGAGTGGAGTTTGGGAAGGAGAAAGGTGTTGATGGCAATGGTGAAAAAGATAAGGATGGCAAACTGGCTAACGATCCAAGTTTTAACGAAGAAAATAAAAATGTGCTGTTGAAGGATGAGCAAGGATCGTTCAAAAAATCGACAGGTATAACAACGATTGATGCTACAACAACAGATGAGCAACGAAACACGAGTCCGTTTGTTGATGCGAATAAAACAAAAACACAACAAGTAGAATCGGATGACTTGTCGAAATCGCTTCAATCGGTTGATGGGAAAAGTGTGGAAGGAAATGGAACCGTTGAGAAGACATCAACAGAAGTAACTGCAACTACGGATTTAGATAAGGTTTCTTCTGTAACCGGAAAAGAAACAACAACAGCCTTGGATAAAAACCAAGGTATCAAAGTAACGGATGAGAAGAAATTGGAATCGAAATCGGATGTAGAGCAAGTTATTGAAGGTGAGCTGGAAGAAGAAGAAAAAAAGGAAGGAGAAGGAAAGAATACGGATGAGGAAAATCAGGGAGGCGAATTTGGTCAGGGTTTATTGATGCAGGAATTGAATGGTGAAGAAGAAGAGCAGGTAGATATTCAACCGGCTTTAGCTGAATTGCGCACACAAGCAGGAGAATCAAAGGCCAATATAGCGAAGGAAACAAAGAAACAGAAAAAACAAATTGACACAGCATCAGGAAAAGAAAAAGCAGCTATTGACAAATCGGTTGAAGGAGAAGTGTCAGATACAGGAAAGCACTATGATAAAGAAATTAGTAACCTTCAACTGTATTTAAAACAGGCGCGTACAAAAGCGAATGATAAACGAAAAGGGCATATTGCCAATATCGAAAAGAATGAGCGTTTGCAACACGGGAATATCAAAACACTGAGTAAGCAGAAACAACTCGAACTCTTAAAAGCAGGAAAACAATATCATGATGATGTTCTTCTCTTCCAAAGAACAGAGAAAAATGCCGCAACATTAAAAACGAACGAGCAAAAAGCAACCATCAGTAGCCATGCTCAACGCATCGTTGACCAAAATATTAAATCAGATCGCATCAGTCGTATTCGTCCCGCAGTAAATGATATGCGCGATGAATACAATGCAACACTCGATGATAATCTCGAAGACATCAATGAAGTAATTACCGATGATACAAATGATCTTGCGGTACAATTTCCGCAGGAAGCAATGGAAGTCGCCGCAAAGCTCCCAGAAGGTGAAGGTGCTGCATTGAAAGGTGTTGCTGATGCGAAAAAAGAATTTATAACACAGTTGAATGGGCCATTTACGGTTAAATCATTTACTGATTTAGATAAAAAAATCAATGAGGCGATTGGTAAACTTCGTAAAGCTAAAACAGACGCGATCAAAGATATTCGCGATGCCGGCAAGCAAGCGAAACAAAATATCGACAAGCAAGCCGCACAACAAAAGAAACAGCTTGATGACCAACTAAAACAAAATCAAGGTCAAGTTTCTGAAATACTAAGCGATACCGAATCTGATGCACCGCAATTACCCGGCAAGAAAGGGTTGGAGTTTATTGACAAAGCAAAAGAGTTGATTGGGCAAACTGTTGTTCAGGCGAAGATGGGTGGTGACGCCATTGTTACGGCTGCGAAAACGGGTATGTTGCAATCGTCTAAACAAGGGAAGGCTGCTGTTCGCGCGACAGCAAAACAGATGCGTAAAAATGCAAGTGATGATGTTGCCGCGCAGAAAAAGAATATCGACAAATCGTTAGAAGCTATTCTCGCAAGCTATGCCGGAATGGAAAAAGGTGCAGCCGATACGATGCAAGGGCATTTCGATGAATATGAAAAACAAATGGATGCAACCATCTTGCAGATCAAAGGCAAGTGGGACGAGAAAATTGC